>QZJD01000081.1 GCA_003604995.1 Desulfobulbus sp.
TTATTGCGCCATGGGAAACGGACACGATGATGACGGCCTCCCTGCCTCGGCCGGTCTGAGCAGTTTCAATCTCCTGGAAGAACGTAAACTTTTTGATTCTCTGGGCCTGTTTCCCGGAATGACCCTGCTGGATCTGGGCTGCGGTCTGGGCAATTATGCGGTGGCCGCCTCGCCCCATGTGGGCGAAGGAATCATCCATGCCCTGGATGCCTGGGAAGAAGGGATCGAGACCCTGGCCGTGCGGACCGAAATCGGCCGGCTGACAAACATCCGCGCCTGCGTGGCCGACGTGGCGGATGGGCCGCTGCCGTTTGCCGACAGCAGCATCGATCTTGCGCTGCTCGCCACGGTGGCCCACATTCTGGTGCGGGAGGCGGTGTTCCACAAGACCCTTGCCGAATTGCGGCGGGTTCTGCGGCCGGAGGGACGGCTAGCGGTGGTCGAGTTCCACAAGGTGGATGTGCCGCCCGGTCCGCCTGTTGAATGGCGCCTGGCCCCCGATGAACTGGCGGATATTGCGGCCTCCGCAGGTTTCCAGCCCTACAGCTGTGTCGATGTCGGGCCTCTCAACTATCTTTCCCTGTTTACCCTGCGATTCTGAGGAGCGCATGCGCAGAGAAGGCATTTTCCTCCTGCTGCTCATCCTGGCGACGTTTGCCGCTTCCGCCGCCGCTGCTCGCGCGGAAGCGATCCCGGTGCTCGGCTACCGGGTGCTGAACAGCTTTCCCCATGACGGCGGGGCCTTCACCCAGGGGCTGGTCATGGCGGACGGGGTTCTGTACGAGGGGACCGGTCTGCACGGGCGCTCCTCCCTGAGGAGGGTGGACCTGGAATCAGGAACGGTTCTCCAGAGCCGGGAGCTCCCCCGGCAGTTTTTCGGGGAGGGAGTGGCGGTGCTCGGTAACCGGATTATTCAGCTCACCTGGCGATCCGGCATCGGCCTGGTATACGACCGGGAGACCTTTGCCCTGCTGCGGACCTTTGCCTATCCCGCCGAGGGCTGGGGGCTGACCACCGACGGCCGTCACCTGATCGCCAGCGACGGGAGCGCCATCCTTCGTTTCCTCGATCCGGAAACCTTTGCGGAGGTGCGGCGGCTGACCGTGGTGGACCAGGACGGCCCGGTAACCAGGCTCAACGAGTTGGAATATGTGGCGGGCAGTATCTATGCCAATGTCTGGCAGACGGATCGGATCGCAGTCATTGATGCGGCAAGCGGGCGGGTGACCGCCTGGCTGGACCTGCGCGGCCTGCTTCCGCCGGAGGAACGCACCCGGCCCGTCGATGTCCTGAACGGCATCGCCTATGACGCCCGAAACGGCCGGCTTTACGTGACCGGCAAGCTGTGGCCGCGTCTGTATCAGATCGAACCGGTGCCGCCGCCTGGCAGCGAAGCGCGGGGAGGGGGGCGATGAAGACAAGCCGCGCTGCTTCCCCCTCGGTGGCAGGGAGAAATTCCAACGTCGGAGGGCAGTGTTTTGACTTCTTGCGAGGTTATCCGGTTTGGTGTATACCAATTTATAAGTGATTATACGTGACCGGCGGCAGCTTGAGGCCGCCCTTTCTTTTTTTGCGTTGCCGGGGGCAGACATGAAAAGCAAGCTGAGCAAGAAGACCAAATTCATTTTCATTACCGGAGGAGTGCTGTCGTCCCTGGGCAAGGGCCTGGCGGCCGCCTCACTGGGGGCGCTGCTTGAGAGCCGGGGGATGAAGGTGACCTTCCAGAAGCTTGATCCCTACATCAATGTCGATCCCGGGACCATGAACCCTTTCCAGCACGGCGAAGTGTACGTCACCGATGACGGCGCGGAAACCGACCTGGACATGGGGCATTACGAGCGCTATACCGACGCGGTCATGGCCCAGATCAACAACTATACCTCCGGCCGCATCTATTATTCCGTCATCCAGAAGGAGCGGCGGGGCGAATACCTTGGCGGCACCGTCCAGGTCATTCCGCACATCACCGACGAGATCAAGAACGCGGTGTTGCAGCTGGACGGGAGCGCGGACATCGCGATCATTGAGATCGGCGGCACCATCGGCGACATCGAGGGCTTGCCGTTCATCGAGGCCATCCGGCAGCTGCGCAGCGATCTGGGTCGCGAGCACACCCTGTTCATCCACCTTACCCTGGTGCCCTATATCAGGGCCGCCGGCGAGGTCAAGACCAAGCCGACCCAGCACAGCGTCAAGGAGCTTCTGGCCAGCGGTATTCAGCCGGACATTCTGGTCTGCCGCACCGAGCAGCCGCTGACCAAGGACCTGAAGAAAAAGATCGCCCTGTTCTGCAACGTGGAGCCGGAGTCGGTCATCACCGCCATCGACGTGGAGAGCATCTACGAGGTGCCCCTGCACCTGCACGCCGAGGGGCTGGACGACCGGGTCCTGGAAAAACTGGGGATCTGGACCGGCGCGCCCTATATCAAACCCTGGGAGGAGCTGGTCGCCAAAATCAAGAACCCCCGGCACCAGGTGGTCATCGGGGTCACCGGCAAGTACGTGGAGTTGAAGGAATCCTACAAGAGCCTGCACGAGGCTCTGATGCACGGCGGCATCGCCAACAACGCCCGGGTCGAACTCAGATACATCAGCGCTGAGGATCTGGAAAGCGGCGATCCGGCCGAGCTGCTGGCCGGCTGCGACGGCATCCTGGTGCCGGGTGGTTTCGGCAGCCGGGGCACCGAGGGCAAGATCCGCGCGATCACCTATGCCCGGGAAAACAAGGTGCCTTTTTTCGGCATCTGCCTGGGCATGCAGTTGGCGGTGGTCGAGTTTTCTCGCAATATCGGCGGGATGGACGGAGCAAATTCCACGGAACTCGATCCGGAAACGGCCTGGCCGGTCATCTATCTGATGAAGGAATGGTTTGATTTCCGCACCCAAAAAAAGGAAACCAGGGACGAGCACTGCAACATGGGCGGGACCCTGCGCCTGGGCGCCTGCCCCTGCGTCCTGAAAGAAGACACCCTCGCCCACAAGGCCTACCGCAAGGAGGAGATCAGCGAGCGCCACCGGCACCGCTACGAGTTCAACAATATCTTCCGTGATCGGCTGGAGAAGGCGGGGCTGGTCATCAGCGGCACCTCGCCGGATAACGATCTGGTGGAAATCGTTGAACTTGCCGACCACCCGTGGTTTCTCGGCTGCCAGTTTCACCCCGAGTTCAAGTCCAAGCCCATGAAACCCCACCCCCTGTTCCGGGAGTTCATCAGGGCATCCCTGAACAACAGTTCCGTACGAACTGCCGCCGCGCTGCACAAGGAAAATGAGCCAGGTTAACTCCTCCGGTACCGTTACCTCGCCGCAGATCCAGGCCGGTCCCGGCCGGCCGCTGCTGCTGCTTGCCGGTCCGTGCGTCCTGGAGTCCGAGGAGATGGGTTGGCATATTGCCGCCGAGATGAGCACGATCTGCCGGGAACTGGGGATCAGCTACGTGTTCAAGGCCTCCTTTGACAAGGCGAATCGCACCTCGCTCGATTCCTTCCGGGGGCCGGGGCTGGACAAGGGTCTGCGCGTCCTGGCCCGAATCCGGGAAGGGCTCGGCGTGCCGGTGGTCTCGGATGTGCACGAGGTAAGCCAGGTTTCGCGGGCCGCCGAGGTGCTGGATATTCTGCAGATTCCCGCCTTTCTCTGCCGGCAGACCGATCTGCTGGTGGCCGCGGCCCGGACCGGCAGGACGGTGAACATCAAAAAGGGCCAGTTCGTCGCGCCCTGGGACATGAAGTATGCGGTGGACAAGGTTCGCGGGGCCGGGGGGCGGCAGATTCTGCTCACCGAGCGCGGGAGCAGCTTCGGTTACAATAATCTGGTGGTGGACATGCGCGCCCTGCCGGTGATGCGCGGCCTGGGCTGTCCGGTGATCTTCGACGCCACCCACAGCGTTCAACTGCCCGGCGGCGCGGGTGGGAGTTCCGGCGGCCAGCGTGAGTTCATTGCCCCCCTGGCGCGCGCGGCCATGGCCGTGGGCATTGACGGCCTGTTCATGGAGGTGCATCCCGAGCCGGCAAAGGCCCTGTGCGATGGCCCCAACTCCTGGCCCCTGGACCGGGTCGCCGCTCTTTTGCGGCAGCTGCTGGCGATCAGGGCCGCGGTCGGCGAGGTGGTCGATGCCTGAACATGAAGGGTGCCCGAGCAACTCGCCGGAGGGAGGCTATCCTTCGGACTGCGAACTGACCCAGGGCCTGCTGGCCAGGGCCCGGGAAGCGGACCGGCCGGTGGTGCGCAGCGAGGAGTGGCGCAAGGCCCTGTCCCGAGCCGCCCAGGTACGGCTGCTTCTCCTGGATGTCGACGGCGTGCTCACCGATGGCACGATCATCTATACGCCGGGCGGCGGCGAGTCCAAGGGCTTCAACACCCAGGATGGTTTCGGCCTGCGCATCCTTCAGGAAGCCGGGGTGGAGGTCGGGCTGATTACCGCCCGCCAGTCCGAGGCGGTGACCAGAAGAGCCGAGGACCTGCGGCTGAAATACGTCTTTCAGGGCGCGGGCCGGAAAAACGAAGTCTATGAAAGCATCCTCCGCCAGAGCGGGCTCCGTCCCCCGCAGACGGCCTACATGGGGGACGACTGGCTGGACCTGCCGTTGCTGGCAAGGGTAGGCCTGGCTACGGCGCCGGCGAACGCGGTGAGCGAGGTCCGGCAGCGGGTGCATTACGTGACCGCGGCCAGCGGTGGGCGCGGCGCGGTGCGGGAAGTCTGTGAATTGATCCTCGAGGCCAGGGGGGACCTGGCCGTTCTGCTGCGAAAATATTCCTGATGCTGCACAACCCCCGTAATCTCCTGTGGCTGTTGCCTCTGCTGGTGCTGATGACTTCGCCGCTGTGGAGTCCCACCCTCATTGAATTTCTGCAGCCGCGGGGCGGCCATGGCATACCGCAGATCAACCTGGATGACGAGGAGCAGGAGCAGCGTTTTGTCATGGAGGCCATCGCCATCACCATGTCCACCGGGGGGAGGGTGGACTGGGAGATCACTGCCGAACAGGCCTTTACCGGGAAGAGCGACAAGGAGATCGGCATGGCGGGCGTGCAGGCGACCTATACCGGGACTGATCAGGAAAAAACCCTGATCACCAGCAACCAGGGGACCTATCAGATCAATGACCGGCACCTGACCCTGGTGGAGGACGTGGTGATCGACAAGCCCCTGTCCCGGCAGACCCTGCTCACCGACCTGCTCCATTACTACAGTGACCGCAGGATCGTCGTCTGTCCGGGCAAGGTCGAACTGCGGGGGCCTGATTTCCGGATTCGAGCGGGCAGCCTTGAATATGACCTGACCACCGAGGGGTATGATTTCAGCGATCGGGTACGGGTCGATTTAGGAATTTAGGCGCAACCACAGGGCAGGCACGGGGGCCTGTCCCTGCAAGATTGCACCTGTAGGGGCAGGCCCCCGTGCCTGCCCTTCTCTGTTGAGGCCTTGAGGCGTAAAGCACGAAGACCGACAACCATCCCTAATCCCCTAATCCCCTAAAAACCTAAACCCCTAAACCCCTAAAATCCTAAAATCCTAAAAACCAAAGGATCATCAATGATTACCATCAACGAACACTATCTGAAACTGCAAGCGTCCTATCTTTTTTCCGACATTGCGCGGCGGGTCGCCGCCTTTCAGGAGGCCCATCCCGATCGGCAGGTGATCCGGCTGGGGATCGGCGATGTGACCAGGGCGCTGCCCGGGGCCTGTATCGATGCCTTGCATCGGGCGGTGGATGAGATGGCCGTGGATGCAACCTTCCGGGGTTACGGACCCGAACAGGGGTATGCCTTTCTGCGCGAGGCCATTGCCCGCCACGATTTTCAGGCCCGGGGGGCCGAAGTCGACCCGGACGAGATCTTCATTTCGGACGGGGCCAAGTGCGACACCGGCAACATTCAAGAACTCTTTGCCACGGACTGCCGGATCGCCATCCCGGACCCGGTCTACCCGGTCTATCTCGATACCAACGTCATGGCCGGCCGGACCGGGGAGTTTGCCGATGGTCGCTATCAGGGTATCGTATACCTGGACTCAACCCGTGATAACAGTTATGTCCCTGATCTGCCTAAAGAAAAAGTTGATTTAATCTATCTTTGTTTTCCCAACAATCCCACCGGCTCAACCATTACCAGGGAACAGTTGCAGGCCTGGGTGGACTATGCCCGGGAGCACCGGGCCCTGATCCTGTTTGACGCGGCCTATGAGTCCTTTATCCGTGACGATTCTCTGCCCCATTCGATCTTCGAGATGAAGGGGGCGCGGGAGGTGGCCATCGAGTTCCGCTCCTTTTCCAAGAGCGCCGGCTTTACCGGCACCCGCTGCGCCTATACGGTGGTGCCCAGGGAGTGCACGGCCTATACCCGGCAGGGGGGGAAGCAGCAGGTGCATTCCCTGTGGAACCGCAGACACTGTACCAAGTTCAACGGGGTTTCCTATCCGGTGCAGCGCGCCGCTGAGGCGGTGTACAGCGCGGAGGGGCAGGTGCAGACCCGGGAGCTGACCGACTATTACATGGGCAATGCCGCCCTGATCGCCCAGGCGGTCCAGGAGTTGGGCTTCCACTTTGTCGGCGGCAGGAATGCTCCCTATATCTGGATCAGCAGTGAGCGTGATTCGTGGCAGTTTTTCGACCAGCTCCTGAACGAGGCCGGAGTGGTCTGTACCCCGGGCGCCGGGTTCGGCCGGTGCGGCCAGGGCTATATCCGGCTGTCCGCCTTCAATTCCCGGGAGAATGTGGTCCAGGCCATGGAGCGGATCCGCCGGGCGTTGACGTAGTCGCGCCGGGCGCCAGGGCAATGCGTTCCCGGCCGGACACCCGGTCCGTCCGGGAACATTACATATCCAGCTGGTTCTTGGGGATTTTGGCCACCATTCCCTCGGCAATGGTCCGGGCGACATCGTAAAACATCACCCCTTTTTCGGTAAAGGTTTCGCTGGACATAATCACCTCTTCGTACCCCTCCCAGGCGATCTCCCCTGCCTGACCGTCCCAGATTTGCAGAAAAATGCGCAGGTTTGCTCTTTTCGTTTCAAGGAGGCGCAGGCCGAACACGCCCAGCCGCTGACTGCTTCCCTGGCCGAAACCGGAGAGTTTCAGCTGGGCAAGATAGCGGCTGCCGGTCAGGTCGCTGATCTGTTTCAGGACGGCGCGGGAAAAGATGCCGGTGTCCGCGTAATCTTCATACATTGCCTTGTAATCGGCGAGCATGTCTGCGCGGTTGAGGGCGCCCAGGGTCTCGGGCAGGGTGACCACCGGCATGTCCGGCCTCCTTTCGCGCAGGACCTGAGCAAAGGTCAGGGCCAGGGCTTCGCGGTCTTCTTCCTGCCCGGTAATGGAGGAGGGCGTAATAAAGGCAATGCCGTGGTTGCGCAGATCCTCGATGGTCAGGGCGAAGTTCCGGTATTCGTGGGTCGTATAGACCGAATAGATGCAGCCGCCGAGAAGGAGGATGCAGGCGATCGCTGGCAGCAGTGCGCGGACAACGGGTTGCACGATTCCGGCTGAAAAACGATACGGTTGCGCGGCCATAGGCTGTTCCTTCGATAAAGGGATGAATCCGGCAGTCCGGAGTCGAGAATGCTGTACAAAGAGTATAGGAGAGAGGAGGGCGGGAAGTCAAACCGGATGGCAGGTCAGCGGGCGTTTTCGTGCGCGATGCGTTCGCCTGGCCTCAGGCGGCGATGGAGCCGCCTCAGGTGAATCCGCTGCCCGCGGTGCAGGCAAAACAGTACTCATCGGTCATTACCGCTACCCCTTCCGGCAGCTCAGTCACGGTCGATACATGGACCGGTTCGCCGGAATAGGGCAGGCCGGCGGCCAGATTGAAGTCGCAATCATAGAGCAGGCCGTCCCATGAGACACTGATCAAGGTCCGGCACATGAGTCCCTGGAGGGTGGCCGGATTGAAGCTGTGCACCAGCTTGGCCATGTACGCTTCATAGTTGCCGGAATCCTTGAGCCAGCTTTTGAATCGGCCCAGGGGCACATTGGCAAAGGTGAACAGACCGGTGATCTCGATCCCCCATTTTCGGGCGAGATCCGCCCGGAATTTGCGCTCGGCGGCGCACTGGTCCACCGGCAGGAAGGCGCCGGAAGGGTTGGAAACGAGGTACAGTTCCAGGCCGCTGTCCGCTTTGCCGTAGCCCAGGTTGTTGAGTTTCTGGAGGACCCCGATGCTTTGTGTTAGGATCCCGGAGCCGCGCTGGGCCTCGGTCTGGCCCTTGTTGGTTGAGGGCAGGGAGGCCACCAGAACAACCCGGTGCCGGCGACAGATCGCCAGCAGCTCCTCGTTCCCTTCGGCGAGGAGGATGAGGTTGGTTCGCAGCATGAGCCGGGGGGCAAGGGGCGCGAGGCGGGCCAGGAAGGACTCGATGCCGGGGATCAGTTCGGGCGCCCCGCCGGTGACGTCGATGACGTTGAAGGAGAGGCGGCGGGCCAGGGAAACCACCTCGTCCATAGTCGCCCGGCTCATCACTTCGTCCCGGCCGGGTCCGGCCTCCAGGTGACAGTGGCGGCAGGCAAGGTTGCACAGGCGGCCGACATTGACCTGCAGGGTGGCGGCCTTCCCTCTGGTCAGGCGCAGGCCGTGGGCGGTCAGGGTCTGCTGGAACCGGTTCATGGTTCGTTCTTTTCGCGGCGCAAGCTGGGCAGGGCTACAGGGAGACCTTCTGGCAGATATTGCGCATCTGCACCCCATGGACCAGGGAGGCGCCGCCGCGGATCGCGCAGGCGACATGGATGGCCTCGGTCATTTCCGCCTTGTTTGATCCTTTTTCCAGGCAGGTGTTGGTATAGGCGTCAATGCAGTAGGGACATTGCACGGCATGGGCCACGGCCAGAGCGATGAGGGCCTTCTCCCGCTCGGTCAGCTCGCCCTCGGCAAAGACCGCCTGGTAATATGCAAAAAATTTTTGGGCCACTTCCGGGGCCTCTTCGCCGATCTGGCCGAATTTTGCCAGGTCGCGGGGGTCATAGTAGGTGTCCATAAAAAACTCCTTTGAATATGAAAGGCGGAAGCCGGGGGAGACCGTATCGAATATGGCCGAAAAGGAGGAAATAATCAACTTTGATGACCGTCTTGGCAAAGAAATGCCGGGCAATCACACCTTTGCCTGCAACGGCCTGCCGGGCGACGGCTGGCAGGCGGGGCAGAAATAGGTGGCCCGGCCGGTCACCGTCGTCCGGACAATGCTTTGCCCGCAGCATCGGCAGGGCAGGCCCTGGCGCTTGTACACCGCGAAGCGGAGCTGAAAATAGCCGGGATGACCGCTGGCGCCGAGAAAATCGGCGATGGTCGAGCCGCCGGCCCGGATGGCCGCCCGCAAAATTTTGCGCCCGGCCGCCACGACCCTTGCCCACTGCGCCCGGCTGATGCCGCTAACCGGGGTGAGGGGGTGCAGGCCGGCGGCAAAGAGGATCTCGTTGGCATAGATGTTGCCGATCCCGGCGACGATCCGGGAGTCCATGAGCAGGGCCTTGACGCCCAGGGAGCGGGCGCGGCTCGCCGCCAGCAAGGATGCAGGCGTAAAGTCCGGTCCCAGGGGTTCCATCCCGAGCTGAGCGGCAAACGCCTCTTCCAGCTGTTTCGCCTGGTCCGACGGCCAGAGCAGAATACTGCCGAACCGCCGCGCATCGTTGAAGCGCAGTTCCCTGCCGTTGTCCAGGCCCAGGCAGAGATGGTCATGGCGGGCCCGGGGCGTGTCAGCGGCGACCAGGCTCAGCTTGCCGCTCATGCCCAGGTGCAGGACCAGGATGGCGCCATCGTCCAGCCGGAAGAGGAGATATTTGGCCCGCCGGTCAATGGTCCTAATTACGGCCCCAGGCAGGTGCCGGGTGAGAAGCGGACGCGAGGCGTCGGACCGCAGACGTTTATTGCTGCGCATAACCTTGATTATCCGGCGGCCGGGCAGGAAGGGCAGCAGTCCCCGGCGGGTTACCTCGACTTCAGGGAGTTCCGGCATGGCATGCTTCCACGGTATAGGCAAGGAAATAATCGTCCAGGGCCACGGCGTTCACCCGGGTCGGCCGGTCCCCCCCGCCGGGGTGATGCAGGCGGAGGACCAGGTCCGGACCGTTGTCCAGGGCATGGAGGGTCACGCCTTGAAAGACCGCCGGCTGGTCGTGCAGCACCCCTTTTTTCAGCGCTTCCTTGGCGGCCCAGAGCAGGGTCAGCCGCTGGGTTTCCTCAAGATGAGGCAGGGTTTTTCTGAGGAGCAGGACCTCGGAGGCCGCGGCAAAACGATCGACCACCCGGAGAATCTGATCGGTGGTTTTCTGGATATCGATGCCGCAGGATTCGGCCCAGGCGGCCATGGCCGCAACATAGCGGTTACTGTGGGAGATGGAGATGGCCGGCAGGGGCGAGGCGGCCGGGGAAGAGCAGCGAAGAATCGGCGCGCCGTTTGCCGCGGACCCGATGGCCAGCTCGGGCATGGTGTGCGTTGCGGTTGATCCGGCAAGGTTCAGGATCGCGGCTTTGCAGGCAAGCCTTCCCCCCAGCCATTCTCGCCGCCGCCCGGGATATGTGAAACCGTCGTAACGGCTGCGTTCGGCCGGGCTCAAGTGGGTGCAAAGGAGGGATTCTCCTTCGGGGGCGGCCAGGAGCTCCTCCAGTTCGGTCAGGTCGAGCAGGGAAAGGCAGAGGGCCGGCTCAGCCGAAGACTTGCTGATGCGGAGGGAGAGGCTGGGCGGCAGTACCCGCTCTTCTCGGAAAAAAGAGAGAATTGCGGCGCCCATTCCTGGGGTTTCTGGAGATTTTCTTGTCATATCAGGAAGGTGAAGTATAATGCCGATAACGGTATGTTCCGGTAGGCATTGCCCTCGCGGCAATCCGTTGAAGACACGATGGCGGCGGCACGGTGATTTTACCCATTACGAGTTCGGCAGATGATAGCACTCAGCGATATTACCTCTTTTGATGTCATTGTTGTCCTTCTTTTTCTCCTCTTTCTGATCCGGGGCACCTGGATCGGGTTCATGCGGCAGCTTGCCTTTTTTCTGGCCCTGATCGGCAGCTATCTGGTGGCCGGTCAGTATACGAGCCAGCTGATGCCGTATGTGGGCGGATTCATCGAAAATCCCAAGGCGGTCTTTTTCGTCAGCTTCGGCCTGCTTTTTCTGGTGGGCGGTCTTGTTCTGATGCTGCTCGGCAAGATACTGGCCCTGGTCATGGAGGTCTCTCTGGCCGGCTGGTTTGATCGGACCCTGGGTTTTCTGCTCGGCCTGGTTAAAGGGGTCTTTGTCACCTCCTTTCTCTATATGGCCATGAGTTCCAGCATGATTTCCGCCAACGAGCTCCTGGAAAAATCATTGACCTCCCCCTATCTGGCGCGCGGGGCCGAGGTAGTCCGCACAATCATCGCTGATCAGCGGCTGCGCGATCTTTTTCTTGCCAAGCTGCCGGCGATCATCAATGATCTGGCGCCGGCCATTCCCGGAGACGTCCTGCCGGAAGCCCCCCCGCCCGCCGGGGAGAGCAGGCCGGAAGCCGGCCCGCCGACCATGGAGGAGCCGGGCGACCGGGGCTGAGCCCGGTTCGGAAGAGTGAGCGCCGCTGTCCGCTCTACCTCGTATAGAAACGGTACAGGGCCTTCGGCGAGACCCCGCAGGCCGCGCCGAGGAGCATCAGTTGATTGTGCAGGGTGGTGCGGACCAGACCCAGCCGTTGCCAACGCCGTGCCGAGGTGACGACGGCGATCGGGGCGATGCGGATTTTGCCGCAACGCTTGAGACGGCGGATCAGGGTGACATCCTCCAGGATCGGCTGCCTGGGAACCCCCCCGGCCCGGCGCAGGACGCCGGCCGGCACAAAGATGGCCTGGTCGCCGTAGGGCATTTTCAGGAGGCGGGAGCGCAGGTTCGCCCCCCATTCGATGCAGCGGTATCCGGCTCCCGGCGCGTCGATTTGCAGGCGGAAGGCCCCGGCCGCTGTGTTCGGCAGGGCAAGGATCGTACGGATGCGGGCGGCAAAATCATCCGGCAACCGGGTGTCGGCGTGCAGAAAAAGCAGCGTTTCCCCCGAGGCTTCCGCCACGCCGCGGCTGAGCTGCTCCCCTCGGCCGGGATCGGTCCGGACCACCCGGACCCCGTGCCGCCGGGCGGCGTCAAGGGTCCGGTCGGTGCTGCCGCCGTCGACCACGATGATTTCCAGGTCCGGCCGGCCGCCCAGCCGGGACAGCAGCCGGTCAAGGTTATCCTCTTCATTGAGGGTCGGGATGATGACCGAGATGGCGGAGGTCTTCGGGCCGGTCGATGTCATGGAGTTCCTGCAGGCTGAAGAAGCTCAGGCCGGCCGTTGCCGCCCGGGCCAGGGTTTCACGGTACACGGCAGAGCCGCCCCAGGGAATGTCCTTAAAGAGCGCGGCCAGCGCGTCGGGGGCGAGATCGCGGCGCAGACCGATGAGATAGTAGCCGCCGTCGCTGGCCGGGCCAAGCACCAGGTCATGCCGGCCAAGTTCGGCCATGCCCTGGAGGATGAGCCCGGCCGACAGGGCGGGGCAGTCGGAACCGATCAGCACGGCGCGCTGAATCCCTTGTTCCCAGGCGGCCAGGAAGGCCCGGGCCATCCGTTCGCCAAGATCCTTTCCCTGCTGGGGGATCAGCGGCAAAGAGGATCCCAGCCAGGCCTTCATCCGGCGGCGGGAGGCCCCGGCATACCACAGGGAGAGACGAGCGGGCCGGAGGCTGGCCGCTTCCCCGGCCCGGGCCAGGGCCTGTTCGGTCAGGTATTTCTGGAGCCTGGCCGCCTTTCTGCTTCCCAGATGGGGGATCAGCCGGGTTTTTACCCGGCCCGGAAGGGGATATTTGGAAAACAGGATGATCTCTTCCCGGAGAGGCTGAGACGATTGCATGGGGCGGCTGGTTTTCGGCTTGTCAGAAGGACAAAAACTCCTGCCCGCGCCTATAAAAAATAAACAACGGCGGCCGGCAGAGGCATTTTTTCAAACTCATCTTGCGGACTTGAGCACACTGTAGCACAGTCGCGGACGCTTGTCATGAAAGGCGGATCATCACGGAAAAAAAATCCGGAATCGTATCAGGAGCGCACCTACCGCACCCTGGAGCGGTCCGGCCTGGTTTCCACCTATGTGCGCATGGTGGAGACCGATCTGCATATCCTGGCGCCGCTGGAGGTGGAGGACGAGGCCCTTCGGCTGGTAGCCGAGGTCCGGCGGCAGGTGGAAGGCTATATTCGAAAGGCGCCACTTTTTCTCGACAGCCTGGTCCCGCTTCCCCGCGATCCGGCCGCGCCGCAGGCGGTGCAGGAAATGCTGGCGGCCGGGATGGCTGCCGGAGTGGGACCGATGGCCGCGGTGGCCGGGACCATCGCCGAGGCGGTGGGGCTGGGTTTGCAGCGTGCCGGGATCGAGGATTTGCTTGTTGAAAACGGGGGTGATATATTCATGGCAAGGAAGCAGGCCTGCACGGTGGCGGTCTTTGCCGGCGCCTCACCCCTGAGCAACAGGGTGGGCATCCGTGTCGAGGCCGAATTCCAGCCCTGCGGCGTCTGCTGCTCGTCCGGGACCGTCGGCCACTCACTGAGCTTCGGGCATGCCGATGCGGTGGTGGTCGTCGCCAGGAGTACCGCTCTGGCCGATGCCGCCGCCACCAGGATCGGCAACGAGGTGGGCAGGGGGGCGGGAAACCTGGAAGCGCCCCTGCGCCTGGCCAGAACCATCCGGGGGCTGGCCGGCGTTCTCATTGTTCGCGGTGAACAGCTTGGCGCCTGGGGCGGCATCGAGCTGGTGCGAATATAAAGCCGAAGGAGGCAAGCAATGTCCGACAAGGCAGAGGGGTCTTTTCCCACGGAAACCCGTGATGAACAGCGAATCTTGAACCGCCACCATCTGATCTATTATCTGCGGGTTTACAACAACACCAGCAACCGCGTGCTCGGCCACGTGGTGGATATCTCGCCTGGCGGGGTCATGCTGATCACCGATGAGCCGGTGGTTCCCGGAGAAGAGTACCGTCTGCGCATGCGCTTTCCCGGCATCGGCTCCAGCAGGGATGAGCTGATTTTCGAAACCGTTTGCCGCTGGTGCCGAACGGACGAGAACCCGGCATTTTATCTTGTCGGATTCCAGATCCATAATCTCCTTCCCGAGGAAGCGAATTTCATCCAGGGCATAATCCGGGAGCTGGCGCTCTAGCAAGGCCGGAAATCGGCTGTCCCGCATGGCGGGCACTATCGCCCGAACGGGCTCAGGCCCGGGCCTCGGCCAGCAGCTCCGCCCGGTACTGCCGGGCAAAAGTCTCGACATCCTCCTGCCAGGGGAGCATGCGGTTCAGGCCGTTCGCTTTCAGCACACTGTTTTCCAGGATGGAATTGACGGGCCGGCGGGCCGGCGTCGGATAGTCCGCCGTCGTGCAGGGTTCCAGGGAAAAGGGAACTCCCATGGCGGTCAGAAAGAGTTGCGCCCCCTCAAACCAGGACGCATACCCCTCGGCGGTGGCGTGGATGGTGCCGGTCAGGCCGCCGGCAAGCTGATCCTTGATTTGCAGGGCCAGCCGGTGGGTCCAGGTCAGGGAGCCGAACTGGTCATTCACCACCCTGATCGTCCGCTCCGGGGCGCTCACCGCCAGCCGCAGCATGGTTTTCAGAAAATTGCGGCCGCCGATTCCGTACAACCAGGCGGTGCGGATGATGAGATGGTCGGGGCAGGCACCGCGCACCGCCTCTTCCCCGGCCAGCTTGCTCCTTCCGTACTCGGAGAGGGGCGCCGCCGGATCGGTTTCCGTATAGGGTTGCGGTACCGGTTTGTCGCCGGCAAAGACATAGTCCGTGGAGATATGCAGCAGGCGGGCGGCGTATTCCGCGCAGGCCTCGGCAAGAAAGGCCGGACCCTCGGCGTTCACGCGCCAGCAGTGCTCCCGGCTGCTTTCACAGGCATCGACGCCGGTGAAGGCGGCGCAGTTGATGACCACATTCGGCCTGATTGCGCGCATATGCGCCAGGACCTGATCCTGATCGCCGATATCCAGCTCCGCCGAACCAAAGGCAAAAACCGTATGTTCCGTTCCCAGCACGCGGGCGCAGTCATGCCCCAACTGGCCCCTGGCCCCGGTGAGAAGAATTTTCATGCCGATATCCGGACTGATCCGTTAGAAGGAGGGGTCGCGCAGGAGGTCCATCAGGTACTGGCCGTACTGATTCTTCAGCATGGAATGGGCCAGGCGCTCCACCTGCTCCCGGTCGATATAGCCGAGACGGAAGGCGATTTCCTCCAGGCAGGCGATTTTAAGACCCTGGCGTTCCTGGACCGCCTGAACGTAGCTGGCCGCCTGCTGGAGGGATTCGTGGGTGCCGGTGTCCAGCCAGCAGAAGCCGCGGCCCAAAAGTTCCACCCGGAGTCTGCCCCGGCGCAGATAGGTGTTGTTGATGTCGGTTATCTCCAGCTCCCCCCGCGCCGAAGGCTTGATGGACTCGGCGATAGCCACCACCTCGTTGTCGTAAAAGTAGAGGCCGGGCACGGCATAGCGGGATTTCGGCCTTTCCGGCTTCTCCTCGATGCCGATCACCTTCCGGTTGCGATCGAACTCCACGACGCCGTAGCGTTGCGGATCCTTGACCAGGTAGCCGAAGATGATGCCGCCTTCGGTGAGTTTGCTGCATTCCTGGACGATTTCCGCGAAGCCGTGGCCGAAGAAGATATTGTCCCCCAGAACCAGGCAGACCGGATCCGTGCCGATGAACTCCTTGCCGATGAGAAAGGCCTGGGCCAGTCCTCCGGGGTGCGGTTGCTCGGCATAGGTGATCCGCAGGCCAAGATGGGAGCCGTTGCCGAACAGCTCGGAAAAACGGGGCAGGTCGTAGGGTGTCGAGATGAGGAGGATATCCCTGATCCCCGCCAGCATCAGGGCGGACAGGGGATAATAGATCATCGGCTTGTCGTACACCGGGATCAATTGTTTGCTGATGGCGCGGGTCAGGGGATAGAGTCGGGTCCCCGAGCCGCCGGCCAGCACTATGCCTTTCATTGCAACTCCTTGCGGATTGGGCTTTTTGAGTTGACCTCTCCGGAAAAAGTTCTATATACTCTACTTTTTCGCGATTCGCAAAACTGATGGCGTCGCAAAAAGTCCGATCTACTGCGTTGTGGCGGGTTCGGCCAATGCTCGACGTACCCTGTGTACGTCTGCGCGTGGCCGACACCACCACGC
>QZJD01000021.1 GCA_003604995.1 Desulfobulbus sp.
GGGGGTCGCCGGTCTGATCAGCGCCGGCGGCGTAACCCTGCCCGGCGCCCATGCGGCAGGCAACAGCGGCTGAGGGGCCAAACCCGGCGCAGGTAGCGCCGCACAGGCTGCACCCGCAGGCAGTGGCTGAGGAGCCCAACCCGGCGCAGGTAGCGCTGAAAAGGCTGTCGATCAGTCCGCGGTGAGCACGGTCGAAGAGAAGGCCCAGGAAGCGGCCGCGACCACAGAAGAAGAATTGAAGAAAAAAGCCGATGAAGAAGCGGCCAAGGCAGCGGCCGAGGCAAGCAAGGCCGTGGCGCCCCCCGCCGGCGGCAGCGGCTGAGGAGCCTCCAAATAAGCGTGCGGTCCGCACGACAAACGAGTACAGTCAAGGCTGGCAGCCCTCCGGTTGCCAGCTTTTTTTATGCGACAATCAATACGCCCTGGAGAACCCGTGACATCCGCCAGCGCCCCACTGGCCGCCATCTATCCGGCCTGCTGCCGTCTCCTGCCGGGCCTCGGCTCGGAACTTATCCCTGGGCAGGACCTGGCGACCTTTCTCGAAAAACACCCCGACCTGGTGGTCGCGCATCCCTATCTTCCGGATCTGGCCAGGGTAGAGGCGGCCCGCCATCGGGCAGCCGGCCTCCCTTCTATTTCCCCCGCTCAGTTCCCGCGCATGACGGTCAACCCGATCCTTGAACTCCTGCGGCTCAGATGGCGCGGCCTGCCCCGCCTGCTGGCGGACCCCGCCGACCGGCCGGAGCCGGGTGAAGAATATGTCCTGATCTGGAAACCGCCCGGCCAGGAAGCGGTGCGGATAGCCACCGCCTCCGGCCACGACCTGCTGGCCCTGAAAATCGTGGAGGAAGAGATCAACCCTCGCAGCGCGGCCGCCGAGGCCGGAGTCGGTCCTGGGGTCATCGACGATATTCTGCGGCAGGCCTGCCTGCAGGGCCTGCTGCTGGCGCCCGCCTCGCGGATCGTCCGCGACCCCGACTTCCCCAGGGGCACGGTGGCCAACCCCGCCCTGCTCACCGCCCGCACCTTTACCTTGCAGTGGCACATCACCCAGACCTGCGATCTGCACTGCCGCCACTGCTACGACCGCAGCGAACGCCGGGAATTCGACCTGGAACGAGGCATCCTGGTCCTGGACGAGCTCTATGATTTTGCCCGCAGCCGGAACGTCTTCACCCAGGTGACCTTCACCGGCGGCAACCCCCTGCTCCACCCCCATTTCCTGGAACTGTACCGAGGCGCGGCGGAGCGAGGATTTCTCACCGCCATCCTGGGCAACCCCATGCCCCGCCACCGGATCGAGGAGATCGTCGCCGTCCAGCCCCCGGAATTCTACCAGGTCAGCCTGGAAGGGCTCAGGGAGCACAACGACTACATCCGGGGCCACGGTCATTTCGACCGGGTGCTCGCCTTTCTTGACCTGCTGCGCGAACTGAAGGTCTATTCCATGGTCATGCTCACCCTCACCCGGGCCAACCAGGATCAGGTCCTGCCCCTGGCCGAGGAACTGCGCCATCGGGTCGATCTTTTCACTTTCAACCGCCTGGCCATGGTTGGGGAAGGGGCGTCCCTGGCCTCGGCCCCTCCGGAGCAGTATCAGGCGTTTCTCGAGGAATACCTGGCCGCCCGGGAACACAATTCCTGCATGGGGATCAAGGACAACCTGATCAACATCCTGCGCCTGCGGGACCGGCAGCCTTTGTTCGGCGGCTGCGCCGGTTACGGCTGTGGAGCGGCCTTCAACTTCGTCGCGCTGCTGCCGGACGGTGAAGTCCACGCCTGCCGCAAATTCCCCTCCCTGATCGGCAACCTCTTTGCCGACAGTCTGGAGGAGATCTACGAAGGTGAGGCAGCCCGCCGCTACCGGCGCGGCAGCTCCGCCTGCCGGGACTGTTCCATCCGGCCGGTCTGCGGCGGCTGCCTGGCGGTGACCCACGGCTTCGGCCGGGACATCTTCCATGAACTCGATCCCTACTGTTTCATGGAACGGTTGGCCCTCCCTTCCTCCTGAGGACCGTCATGCGCCGCTTTCTGGTTGATCCCCGCAACATCGCCGGTTCCCTGGCCACCCTGTCCGGAAGCGAGGCCCACCATATCGCCGCGGTACTCCGTCTCCGGCCGGAGAGTTCCGTCGAACTGATCGACGGCCAGGGAGCCGTCTATCAGGGACATCTGGAATCGGTCAGCAATACCCTGGTAACCGTACGCCTCTCCTCGCGCAGGCAGGAAGTCGAAGATACCTCCCCGCCCCTGGTCCTGCTGCAACCGCTCCTCAAAGGCAAGAAGATGGACGTGGTCGTCCAGAAGGCCACCGAACTGGGGGTCCATATCCTGCAACCCCTGGTCACCCGCTACAGCGAGGGTCGCGGCAACCCGGAACGGCAGGCGGAGCGCTGGGAGCGGATCATGATCGAGGCCTGCAAGCAGTGCCGCCGGACCCAGCCCATGCGTATTGCCCCCCTCACCGATTTCAATGGCGCACCTTTGCCGGACACCGGGCCCCGACTTCTGTTCTGGGAAGGGGAATCCACCGTGTCCCTGCGGCCTGAACACCTCTCAGCACCCGGTCCGGTCTCTCTTCTGCTCGGCCCGGAAGGCGGCCTGCACGAGCAGGAGGCCGAGGAGGCGAAAGCACTCGGTTTCCAGCCGGTCTCCCTTGGCCGGCGGATTCTCCGCGCGGAAACCGCCACCCTCGCCGCCGTGGCCATCGTTCAGTATCTCAACGGCGGCCTGCAGGCAGCCGACTGTCCCGCGCCCGGTCGGAAGAGCTGATCCTTTGCCGCGCCCGCACTCATCTTTTGTAATCCTGACCAGACCGTGCTACATTGCCTATCGGCATCAGCAAAAGGACGAACGGATTCCAGCTCCCGGACATCCAGCGGCAGGAGTCAGTAGCGGATGTTCAGTAACTGCGTCGCTCCAAAGTGAGCAACCTTGATTTCCGGAAGATGGGAGGAGCATGCGGGCAGTGGTGCAACGAGTAAGCCGGGCCGAGGTCCGGGTCGGCGAACGGGTGACCGGCACCATCGGCGCGGGTTTGCTGGTGCTGGTCGGCGCGCACCGCGACGACACGGCACACGATGTCGCCTGGCTGGCGGATAAACTGGTCAACCTGCGCATATTCGAAGATGACCAGGGCCTAATGAACCGTTCCATCCTGGAGACCGGCGGCGGGATGCTCATCGTCTCGCAGTTCACCCTGCTCGGCGACTGCCGCAAGGGCCGCCGGCCCTCCTGGTCCACCGCCGCGCAGCCGGAGGCGGCGAAGAAGCTTTACCTGGATCTGGTGGCCACCGTGGACCGCCGTGGCATCCGCACCGCCACCGGCGAGTTTCAGGCAATGATGGCCGTGGACCTGGTTAATGACGGGCCGGTAACTATTCTTCTTGATTCGCAAAAAACCTTTTAACTCTCAGCAGACGGACAGCATACCATGACAGATTTGCCCATCGGCGCCGCCCGCAGCGGCTTTGTCCTCAACCGCCGGGAGTATCTGGCGGAACTCGATTCCACCGTCCTTCTCTTCACCCACGAACGCCTCGGCACCCCGGTTCTGGCGATCAAGAACAGCGATCCCAACAAGACCTTCTGCGCAGCCTTCCAGACCCTGCCCGAGGACTCCACCGGCGTCGCCCACATCCTGGAGCATTCCGTGCTCATGGGCTCGAAAAAATACCCGGTCAAGGACGTATTCGGCGAGATCCACAAGGGCGGGCTGATGACCTTCCTCAACGCGATGACCGGCTCGGACATCACCTTCTATCCCTTTGCCACCCGCAATCTCCAGGAATATTTCAACATCATGGACATCTACTGCGACGTGGTCTTTCACCCCCTGCTCCTGCCGACCACCTTCGAACAGGAAGGCTGGCATTACCACAAGGAGGACCCGGACCAGCCCCTTTCCTTCCAGGGGGTGGTCTTCAACGAGATGAAAGGCGCTTTTTCCGATCCGATCCGCGCCCTGTTCCACCACACCTTCGGCGGCCTGATGCCCGGTTCAACCTATGCTCATGAATCCGGCGGCGATCCGCGCAACATTCCTGATCTGACCTTCGAGCAGTTCGTCGATTTCCACCGTCGCTTCTATCATCCGAGCAATGCCATGCTCTTCTTTTACGGCGACGCTGATCTGGAAGCGGAACTGGCCTTTGTCCAGGACCGGTTCCTGGCGGATTTCGAAGCCCCGGCCGAGAAAAGCCGGATCAACCCCGGCGAGATCATCACGCGACCGGTGCTCATTGAGGACACCTACGGCGTGCAGAAGGGATCGGAAACAGCCGGCAAAACCTTTCTCGCCGTGGGTTCAACCGTGGGAACGGTCCTCGACCGGGAGCTGAACACCGCTTTTCAGATCATTGCCCAGATCCTTTACAACTCAGATGCCTCGCCCTTGAAGAAGGCCATCGTCGAGGCCGGCCTGGGCAAGGATTTCGGAGGCCTCTTCCTCGACCACTCCTCGTTCACCACGGTCATGATGACCTACCTGATCGGCAGCGAGGCTGACCGCCTGGACCGGTTCCGGGAAGTGTACCGGCAAACGCTGGGCCGGATGGCGACCGAGGGCCTGGACCACGACCTGGTCCTCTCGGAGTTGAACAAATTCGAATTCTCGGTGCGGGAGGACATGACCAAGGCCCAGCGCGGCCTGGATCTGATCAGCAAGGCCCTGCCCGCCCTGATGCACGGCGCCGACCCCTTTGCCTCCCTCTGCTCGGAAGAGCTGTTCAAGGTCATCCGCGACAAGGCGCTTGGGGAGCGCTATTTTGAACAACTGATCAGCGCGTACCTGCTGGACAACCCGTCCACCGTGGAAATCATCCTTGCCCCGGACCCGGACAAGCAGGCCCGGCTGGCCCATGAGGAACAGCAGCGCCTGACCGACTACGAAAACAGCCTGGACCCGGCGGAACGAGAGCAACTGGTCAACCGGACCCGCGAACTGATCGAACTGCAAAACAAGCCCGTCGATGCCGAGACCCTGAATCTGCTGCCCCGCCTCAAGGTCAGGGACCTCGATCCCCGTCCACCCTATCACCAGGTCCAAGTGGGCGACCTGGCCGGCCGGCAGCTGCTGGTCAGCGAGCTGCCGACCAACGGGATCATCTACATGGATTTCGGCCTGGACTGCGCGATGCTGCCCGCCCGCCTCCTTCCTTGCCTCGATCTCTTTGGAACCATCGTCACCGAGATCGGCACCGACACCAAGGACTACATGCAGTTCGCCCGGGAATTGGGCATGTACACCGGCGGCTTCAGCAACTCCTTCAATACCTATACCCGGCTCGGCGACACCGGTGAGGGGTGCCGGCCCATGGCCTGGTTCCACCTCAAGGCGCTCAGCCCCTTCCTGGAGCGGGCGCTCTCCCTGGCCGGCGAGGTCTTCAGCGGGGTTTCCTTCGGGGACCGGCGGCGGATCAAGGAAATCGTCCTGCGGGAATTCGCCTGGGCCGAACATTCCGTGCAGAGCGAGGGCTACAGCCTGGCCGCCTCGCGGGTCTTTGCCCACCTGAGCCAGGCCGGCCGCTACAACGAATACGTGAACGGCGCCACCTCCTATTTGCGCCTCAAGGAGCTTGCCGGGGACTATGACCGGCTGGAGGAGGATTTCCTTCGCGACCTGGCGGAAATCCGCGATCTACTCTTCCGGCGGGAGGCCCTGCTCCTGTCGGTTACCGGCAGCGAGGCGGACATCGGCACCTTCCAGCAAAAGGGCGTCGCCCTGACCGACAGCTTCGCCGCAGGCCCGGTCAGCGCTGAATCTCCTGAGTTTCCGCCGTTCGCACCCCACCAGGGCCTGTGCACCTCGGCGGAGGTGGTCTACAACGTTCAGGGCTGCCGGCTGTTCACTGATCCGAGCCAGTACAACGGCCACTTCGAGGTGCTGAAGACCTGGATCTCCCGCGACTATCTCTGGAACACCGTTCGCCAGATGGGCGGGGCCTACGGCTGCTTTGTCCAGTTCAACCACCTGACCGGCAACTTCGGCCTGGTCAGCTACCGCGACCCGCACATCCACCGCACCTACGCGGCCTACGACGACCTGCCACGCCAGATCCGGGAGCTGGATCCCGCGCCGGAGGTCCTGGAACAGCTGATCCTCGGCACCTACGGCAGCCTGGATCCCCTGCTGGCGCCGGCGGCCAAAGGGGCGACCGGCCGCAATGATTTTCTCTCAGGGATCAGCGTCGAGTTCAAACAGGAGCGGGTCGAGCAGGCCCTGGCCACGACAGCAGCCGACCTGCGCCGCTTCGCCACCCTGTTCGACAGCCTGGCCCGGAACGGCTTCCGGGCTACCATCGGCAACGCCGACAAAATCCGCGCGGCCCGGGAACTGTTCAGTGAGCTTGTCGAACTGTAAAAATTAAGCCCGCCCCGGCAGCCGCACATCGCTGCCGGGGCGGGCACCGGAAGATCAACCAGCTTCATGCTTCAAATCTGGTCAGCACGGTGTCCCTCTTGAAGCGGGCATCATCGTGCCCTGGATAATCCACCATGTAATGCAAGCCGCGCGATTCTTTCCGGGAAGAGGCACAGCGGATGATCAGCTCCGCCACCACGGCGATGTTGCGCAACTCCACCAGATCGGCGGTGAGCAGATAATCGTGAAAATGCTCGCGGATCTCCTCCAGGATCGGGCGCAGGCGCCGCTGCACCAGCTTGAGACGTTTTTCCCGCCGGACGATTCCCACGTAGTTCCACATCAGCCGGCGGATCTGGTCCCAGTTGTGGCTGATCAGAACGTTTTCTTCAATGGAGCATGCCTTACCCACCCGCCAATCTTCAATCGGCAGGAACGGCTGCTTCTTCAGCTCCGACCAGTTTTCTCTGCACCAGGAAGCTCCCCGGTGGGCAAAGACCACCGCCTCCAGCAGAGAGTTGCTGGCCAGGCGGTTTGCGCCATGCAGCCCGGTGCAGGCGGTCTCGCCCAAAGCCAGCAGGCAGGCGATTGAGCTTTTTCCCCACGCATCCACCTGCACGCCGCCGCACATGTAATGAGCCGCAGGCACCACCGGGATCGGCTCCATGGTGATATCCACCCCGAATCGTTTGCAGGTCGCATAGATGGTGGGGAACCGCTCCCTGATAAATTCCGCCGGCCGGTGGGTGATATCCAAATACACACAATCAGCCCCGCTCTCTTTCATTTCCGCGTCAATCCCCCGCGCCACTGCATCCCGGGTCGCCAGGTCCCCCCGCGGATCATACTGCTTCATAAAGGGCCGTCCGTCGCGATCAACCAGAATCCCCCCTTCGCCGCGCACCGCTTCCGAAATCAGAAAATTTTTGGCCTGGGGATTATAGAAGCAGGTGGGATGGAATTGAACAAACTCAAGATTGGCCACCCTGGCTCCGGCCCGATACGCCATCGCCACGCCGTCGCCGGTGGCGATATCCGGGTTGGTGGTATAGAGGTACACCTTGCCGCAGCCGCCAGTGCACAGGACAGTCAATCTTGCCGTTCGGGTTTCCACCTCCCCGCTCCTCGTATTCAGAACATAGGCGCCAAGGCAGCGATCATAGCCGTTCCGTTGCCGGTGCGACGCCTTTGATTCCAGGAGAAGATCAATGGCCAGATGGTTTTCCAGAACCTCGATGCCCTGGTGCCGTTCTACCTGGCTCAGCAACGCCCTTTCAATTTCCCGGCCGGTCAGATCCATGGCATGAGCCACCCGGCGGCAGGAATGTCCCCCCTCCATCCCGAGATCGAGTCCGGCCCCCCCTTTTCCCTTCTGGAAACGGACCCCGAACTCCATCAACTCCCGTACCCGTTCCGGCCCTTCGGTCACCACCATCCGGACTATCTCCTCGTTGCAGAGCCCGTCGCCCGAGCGCAACGTGTCACCAATATGCGCCTCAAGACTGTCTTCGCTGGACAGGACCGCGGCAATGCCGCCCTGGGCCAGATTGGTCGCACTGTCCACCCGGGCCTTCTTGGTGACCAGGGTCACCCGGGCAAAGGAGGCGACCTTCAGGGCAAAGGACAACCCGGCAATGCCACTGCCAATGACCAGCACGTCACTTGTGAACATCTTCCCTCGCAAAAAAATGTTTTGTTGCACGTGAAACACGGAAAAACTATTCTCCCACTGACCGGAGTATAGTATACTTTTTTCACACCGGGCAACACAAGAAGGATATTCTTATGATAACTGTGATGAACGCCAAAACCATTGTTCTGGCGAACCAGAAAGGCGGCGTCGGCAAAACCACCACGGCGATGAACCTGGCTGCCGCCCTGGCGCTGAAAGGCAAAAAGGTGCTGCTGGTGGACTCCGACCCCCAGGGGAATGCCTCCAGCGGCGTAGGCGTCACCACCTCGGATGGTTTGCCGCAATTGTACCACTGCTTTGTCGGCAATGAAGCCGCCGATGCATGTTTGCGCCCAAGCGGCATCAAAAACCTGACCGTTCTCCCCTCATCCATCGACCTGGTGGGAGTTGAAATTGAACTGATCTCCATGCCGGAGCGGGAAAAAAAGCTGCGCAAAATTCTGCGGCCCCTGCGTGATCGTTTCCATTACATCCTTATTGATTGCCCGCCATCGCTGGGTCTATTGACCATTAACGGCCTGACCGCCGCGGATTCGGTGCTCATTCCGATGCAATGCGAGTATTTTGCCCTGGAGGGACTTGCGCAACTTATTGAAACAACGAGAAAAGTAAAAAAAACCCTCAATCCGGGGCTGTATATCGAGGGCCTCTTGCTGACCATGTATGACCTGCGCAACCGGCTGACCCACCAGGTGGCCACTGAAATCAAGACCCATTTCGGGGACCAGGTGTTTAGCACGGTTATTCCCAGGAACGTCCGGCTCAGCGAAAGCCCGAGTCACGGGCAGACTATCCTGGAATATGATCGCAACTGCCCGGGGGCCAAGGCCTATGAACGGCTGGGTAATGAACTGTTACGACGGAGCAAGCAATTATGAGCGGAAAAAGTGTGCTGGGCAGGGGGGTGGGAGCCCTTTTGTCCGACGACCCCACTGCAAACGGCGAGGAAAAATTCTTTCATTGCGACATCGACAAAATCGAGCCAAACCCGGAACAACCCCGCAAACACTTTGACGAAGAGCGGTTGCGGCGATTGGCCGAATCCATCGCGGAAAAAGGGGTTATTCAGCCCCTGCTCGTCTCCCGCGGCAAGGGCAACCGCTTCCGGTTGATCGCCGGCGAGCGTCGTCTCCGTGCTGCCCGCATGGCCGGTCTCGAAGAGGTGCCGGTGGTGGTCATGGAACAACCGACCCGGGGTAATAATCTGGAGCTGGCCCTGATCGAAAACATCCAGCGCCATGACCTGAATCCCATTGAAGAGGCCATGGCCTATGCCCGCCTGATCAATGACTTTGATCTGACCCAGGAGCAAGTGGCCGGCAAAGTGGGCCGCAAACGCTCCACGGTGACCAATACCCTGCGCCTGCTCAACCTGCCCGAGTATCTCCAGGACGACGTGAGCAGCGGAATCATCAGCGAAGGGCACGCCCGGGTTCTCCTCCGGATCAAGGATGACGAGCAGCGGCTGCAGGAAATCAGAGGCCGGATCATCCGTGAAGAGCTTTCCGTTCGGGAAACCGAACGGCTCTGCCGGCAGCCGAGAGGAGTCGGCAAGCAGCCGCCGGCTGACAGACAATCGGCCGCCCGTGCAGGCGAATTGCCGGAGTCGTACTGCCGGGCCATGACCACCCAGCTGATGAATCACCTGAACACCAAGGTGCGCATCGTCCAGAACGGTGAGCGGGGCAAGCTGGAAATCGAGTACTATTCCAGTGATGATCTGGATCGCCTCCTTACTCTGCTTTCCCCCCAGGAATAATTTTGCCGGCAGGAGGAGCGCCCATGGCACTCATGCAGATTACCATTATCCCGTTGGGCACCGGAACCCCCAGCGTGGGCGGCTATGTGGCTGATGTCGAGCGCTTTCTGCGCGACCGCGGAATTGAACACCAGCTCCAGGACATGGGGACGGTGGTGCACGGAGAAGCAGATGACCTGTTCCGCCTGGCGGGTCAGATCCACAACCTGACCTTTGCCAAGGGCGTGCAACGGGTGGTTACGCAGCTGACCATCGACGACCGGCGGGACATCACCCGCCGCATCGGCGACAAGCAGGGGGCGGTTCAAGAGCGACTGGCCATGGAGAAAAAGTGATGAGGAAAAAATTTTCGCCGCGCAAAGGGCCTTTTGCCCTACTTGCCCTCTTTCTCCTGCTCTTTCTGGCCGGCATCGCCCTGGGCGAGCCGACCAGGGTGCTGGAGCAGGCCTGGTCCATCTGTCTCTCCTGTATCGGCATAGGATGACATCATGGAAGCGGTCAGAAAAATGGTTCAGACCCTGTGGGTCTTTCTGGTCAACGGCTTCTGGGGATTTCCCTTGACCCGCAACATCTACCAGGGGCCGCTCAAGGTGATCTGCTCGCCCGGCCTCAATTGCTACTCCTGTCCGGCGTCGACCACTTATTGCCCACTGGGGAGCCTGCAACAGCTGCTTCTGGGCATTCGCTTCTCCCTGGAAACCGGCAATTATTATCTGGGCACCTTTGTCGTCGGTTCCATGGGCCTGCTCGGCGCGGCCTTTGGCCGCTTTATCTGCGGCTGGGTGTGTCCGTTCGGCCTGGTCCAGGAGCTGCTGCATAAAATTCCCTCGGTCAAACTGCCGGTTCCAAAGATCCTTACCTGGCTGAAATACGGCTTTCTCGCCCTGTTCGTGGTCATTTTTCCTCTGGTCCTCGTGGACGAATTCGGCCTGGGCGCGCCCTGGTTCTGTAAATATGTCTGTCCCGCCGGTACCCTGGAGGCGGGCATTCCAATGGTACTCCTCCAACCGGATCTGAAGCAGACTATAGGCTGGATTTACTGGAACAAAATTGGTATCCTGGCCTTGTTTGTCATCTGGAGCATCGTCTCCTCGCGGCCGTTCTGCCGGACCACCTGCCCGCTGGGCGCCTTTTACGGTCTGTTCAACCGGCACCGGCTGATCCGGTTGCAATTCAACGCGGAAAATTGTACACAATGCAAGGCCTGCCACCGGGTCTGCCCCATGGGGATCCATTTCAACGAAACCCCACACAGCCCCGAATGCATCAGCTGTCTGCGATGCATGACCCAGGCGTGCAATTTTGGCGCAATCTCCGTGGAGGTTGCCGGGTATTCCCTGCTTGATGATGCCCTGCCCGCAAAGAAAAAAACCGTTGAGAATCCATGAATCGTCTATCTCCCCATATCCGCCGCCTGTTCCTGGCACTTTTTTTTCTCCTGACCGTCATGGCCTGGAACTCCCAGGCCGAAATGCTCAGCATCACCGGCAACGAGATCAACATGCGCTCCGGACCCGGTACCAACTACCGGGTTCTTTGGACCCTGGGCCAGGGTTTTCCGCTGAAGGTCCTGAAAAGTTCCGGCGACTGGTACCGGGTAAGCGATTTTGAAGGGACGATCGGCTGGGTCCATCGCAGCGTGGTGGGCAAGACGCCGCACATGATTGTCAAGACCAACAAAAACACGAAAAAACAGATTAATATCCGAAGCGGTCCCGGCACCAACTTCAAGGTGGTGGCCAAGGCGCATTACGGAGTAGTCCTGAAAACCCTGGAGCAGAAAAGCGGCTGGGTCAAAGTAGAGCATGAACAGGGAGTGACCGGCTGGGTACACCGTAACCTGTTATGGGGGTGGTGAAAATCGAATCCGTTTCAGAAATAGTCGAGGAGAAAAGAATGGCGGAGAGAGAGGGATTCGAACCCTCGGTGGGGTTTTACCCCCACACTCGCTTAGCAGGCGAGCACCATCGGCCTACTCGGTCATCTCTCCGTTCTCGTTCTCTGCTGGCGGAGGGAGTAGGATTCGAACCCACGGAACTTTCGCTCAACGGTTTTCAAGACCGCCGCCTTAAACCACTCGGCCATCCCTCCAGTCGTGTGTGTAAATACCATTTCACAGGGACCATGTCAATCCTGATGAGTCTGCCGAAAACTAAACGCCAACCTTCCGCCAGCGGCGTTTCAACAGGATACCCGGGATGCTGACAAACTTTTCCCCACCGCCACCTCAATGGGTCACATGAAAAAGGCAAAGAACACCATGGATACGGGCAGCTATGACGTAGAACAGGATAACCTGGCCTGCCTGTACGAAATCACCAAGCATCTTGCCTCGGCGCGCAGCCTCCAGCAATGCCTGGAAAATATCATGGCTACCCTGGATAAGGAAAAAGGCATGCACAGCGGCACGGTGACAATTGTCAACCCCAGCACCGGCGAACTCGAAATCGAGGTCGCGCACGGCATTTCCGCGGAAGCCCGCAAGCGGGGCCGATACAAGGTCGGAGAGGGGATCACCGGCAAGGTGGTGGTCACCGGCGAACCGATCCTGGTCCCCCAGATCGGCGAAGAGCCGCTTTTCCTGAACCGTACCCGCACCAGGGGGGATGAAAAGAAAAGAAAAAGTTCGTTTATCTGCGTGCCGATAAAGGCCGGCAACCAGTGCATCGGCGCCCTGTCCATCGACCGCACCTACCATAATTTCGGGGTCCAGGCAGAGGAGGATCTTCGATTTCTCACCGTAGTCAGCGGTCTTATCGCCCAAACGGTGCAGCGGGTCCAGGCGGTGAACGAGGAAAAGGAGCTCCTGCGCCGGGAAAACTCGCAGTTGCGCCGGGAACTCTCCTCAAAGAACCGGATTGAGGAGATCATCGGCAACTCCTCGCGGATGCAGGAAGTCTTCGACATGGTTCATCGGGTGGCCGATTCCAACGCCACGGTGCTCCTGCGCGGCGAGTCCGGCACCGGCAAGACCATGGTGGCCAGGACCCTGCACGCCCATTCCGTAAGAAGCAAGGGTCCCTTCGTGGTGGTGAACTGCGCGGCTCTGCCGGAATCGCTCCTGGAGTCGGAGCTGTTCGGCCACGAAAAGGGGGCGTTCACCGGGGCCATAGCCCGCAAAATCGGCCGCTTCGAACAGGCCCAGGGCGGTACCCTGTTCCTCGACGAAATCAGCGAGGTCAGCCCCGCGGTGCAGGTCAAGCTGCTCAATGTGATCCAGGAACGGACCTTCCAGCGCCTGGGCGGCACGGAGGTGCTGAAGACCGATATCCGGCTGGTGGCGGCCACCAACCGGGATCTGGAGGCGGAGGTCCAGGAGGGACGGTTCCGGGAAGATCTTTACTACCGGCTCAACGTCTTCCCGCTGTATCTCCCGCCGCTGCGGGAACGGCGCACCGATATTCTGCTCCTGGCCGAATACTTTCTGGAAAAATATGCCAAGGAAAACCGCAAAAAAATCGAACGGATTTCTACCTCGGCCATTGACCTGCTGATGCAGTACCACTGGCCAGGCAACGTTCGCGAGCTGCAGAACTGCATGGAACGCGCCGTCCTGATCTGCGACGACAACTCGATCACTGCCCTGCATCTGCCGCCCACCTTGCAGAGTTCGGAATCAGTTCGTTCCGACCGGCCCCTGTCGCTGGCCACGGCGGTGGAAAATTTCGAGCGAGAGCTGATCATCGACGCCCTGAAAAAAAACCGTGGCAACCAGACCAGGGCGGCCAAATATCTGGACACCAGCCTGCGGATCATCAACTACAAGATCCACACCTACCAGATCGACCCCAAAAAATACAAGGCAGGGCCATGAACCTTCTGCTGCACGTCTGCTGCGGGCCCTGTACGGTTTTTCCGCTCGTTGTCCTGCGCGAACAGGGCCATTCGGTGCGGGGATACTTTTACAATCCCAACATCCATCCTTACCAGGAATTCGCCCGGCGCCTAACCACCCTGCGCGAGTTCGCGGCCATGGAGCAGCTGCCGCTCACCGTGGAGGAAGAGTACGGTTTGCAGGAGTACCTGCGGCGGGTCGTATTTCAGGAGGACGGGCGGTGCGCCGCCTGCTACGCCATGCGCCTGGAGCGTACGGCCCGGTATGCCGCGGAGAACCATTTCGAGGCCTTTTCCTCCACCCTGCTCTATTCCAGGTACCAGAACCACGCCCTGCTCCGGGTAACCGGAGAACAACTCGCCAACCGCTACGGAGTTGCCTTTTACTACGAGGACTTCCGGCGCGGCTGGCAGGAAGGCATAGACCGCTCCAGGGCCCTGGGCCTGTATCGGCAGCCCTACTGCGGCTGCATCTACAGCGAACAGGAACGCTACGACCCGAGCAAGCGCAAAAAAAAAGAACACAACTAACTAACTGACGGAGTCACCCATGCTGAATATCATCGTACTGGCCACCAACAACAAAAACAAGGTCGAGGAAATCCGGGAGGTGCTCAAAGGTGCGCCCGTGGAGATCAAGTGCCTGGCTGACTACCCTCCCCTGCCGCCGGTGGTGGAGGATAAGGAGACCTTTGAAGAGAACGCCTACAAGAAGGCCCTGCACTATGCCAGAATCCTGGGCCTGCCCTGCCTGGCCGACGATTCCGGTCTGGAGGTGGACGCCCTTGACGGCCGGCCCGGCGTGCTCTCCGCCCGCTATGCCGGGGAAAACGCAACGGACCGGGAAAAATGCACAAAGCTGCTGGGGGAGATGGCGGGCAAGACCAACCGAACCGCCCGCTTCCAGTGCGTCCTCTCGCTGGCCACCCCCGGCGGTCCGGCCCTGACCTGGGAAGGGAGCTGTGAGGGGGAGATCCTGGAGGAGCGGCGCGGCGAGTCCGGATTCGGCTATGACCCGGTCTTCTACTATGAGCCACTGGGCAAGACCTTTGCCGAGCTCACCATGGAGGAAAAGAATGTGGTCAGCCACCGGGGCCGCGCCATGGCCCAGTTTGCCGCCGAGATCGACAAGGTGCTGACCTGGCTGCGCCAGCGCCTCATGGAACAGAAACCGCCCAAGCCGGATCACACCCAGTTCGAAAACGACGACTGGTCAGGGCATCTCAGGAAATCCTGATTCCGTGAGGTAAATGACTTGAGGCGGACTTTGGTAAACAGGAACTGGCGGAATCGCGTTCCTCCCTACGCGTCCTCAATCCAACCACTCACGGCCACCGCCAGGCGTGATGCAGCAGGCGCAGTATCTGCACATCTCCCTGTCGGACCCGGTAGACGACAATGAAGGGGGTGCCGGAAACGACCAACTCCTTTGTCCCGGCCAGGCGGCCCGGCCGGCCGAGGTTGGGTAGCTCCTGGAGAAGTTCCACCGCTTCCCTGACCCTGCTGGCCACTCTCCCCGCTGCTGGGGGTTTTTCCTGGGCGATATAGTCGCCCGCCGCCCTCAGGTCAATGAGGGCAGGCGCAGCCCACTCAAGTCTTGGCACGTTTGCCCCAGGAGTTGAGAATGGCGATGGCCTTCTCGTGACTACTCAGGTCGCCGCGATCAGCGGCGGCAAGCCCCTCTTTTATAGCCTCCACTTGCCACTCCTGGACGTTGAGAAACTCCTCAATCGCCTGGGCCGCGAGAAACGACTTGGATCGGTGGGTTGTTTGAGCCAGTGCTGCCAGGCGCTCAGCAAGATCAGTGGAGACCCGTGTGGAAATCAGGATCGAATCACTCATGTCCGGTTCCTCATCACCATGTTTACATTGTCATCACAACTGGTGATAGCATGGTTTCAGCCCTGAAACAAGGCTTGCAGAACCCTATGCCGGCAGTTCTTCCTTGAGGGTGCGCTGGAAGAGTTCCTGGACCGCCTGGCGGCAATCCTTTGCCTCGTATAACACCTGATAGGTCTGCTCCAGGATCGGCATCTCCACACCGTGCTTCCTGGCCAGATTATAACAGGATTTCGTTGTCTTGACGCCTTCGGCGACCATGGTCATTTCGGAGAGGGCCTGGGCCAGGCTCTTGCCCTGGCCCAGCTTCAGGCCCACGGTCCGGTTGCGGCTCAGATCACCGGTACAGGTCAGGACCAGGTCGCCCAGGCCCCCCAGGCCAGCAAAGGTCAGAGGATGGGCACCGAGTTTAACGCCCAGGCGGGAGATCTCGGCCAGCCCCCGGGTGATCAGGGCCGCCCGGGTGTTGAGGCCGAAGCCCAGGCCGTCGCAGATGCCGGCGGCAATGGCC
>QZJD01000061.1 GCA_003604995.1 Desulfobulbus sp.
TGAGTTGTGAAATCGCCCGGAAGCGTAGCAGCGCTACGGTGAGGACGATTTCACAAGGAAGACGCCGTCCAGGAGATTTTTAGCCGATCGGAGCAGGTGATCATTTTGAAAGAGGCTCGAGTAAGAGCTTTTCCTGAACCCGCTGTTCCCGGCGACCCTTCCTGAAAAACATTGTCACGGGAAGAACCGCGAACGATGAACATGCAGGGCAACTTTACAGTGGAGTACAATCATGAACAATTCCTTACGGAAGAGCGTCCCGGTTCTCCTGGCGGCGTTCATCACCCTTGCCGGCTGCTCGCAGCCGGCCGACGAGGTAGTGGAGCTGAAGCACTATCCGATCACGACCCTTGAGGGGCTGCTGACCCAAACCGGCGACCTGGACTCGGATGTTACCAGCGACGGCAATGGTTCCCTGCGGATTACGGCAACAGAGCCCTCGACCATCCGGCTCTACGAAACTGGCGATGTGGATGTGGAAAACGCCCGTCTCATCTACCGGGCAAAGATTCGGACCGAGGGAGTCGAGGGGAAGGTCTATCTGGAAATGTGGTGCCAGTTCACCGGCAAAGGGGAGTTTTTCTCCCGGGATCTGGGCAGCCCGGTGAGCGGCTCGGTTGACTGGTCCACCGAGGAAACGTTGTTCTTTCTCCAGAAGGGTGAGAATCCGGACAACGTCAAACTCAACCTGGTCATCGAAGGCAAGGGAACGGTCTGGATCGACGACATCCGCCTGTACAAAGGTCCGTTGCCATAGCAAACAATTACAAACCGACCTGAACCGCAAGGTCTGCCATCGGATGAATGACCGCCGGAAGTCGCCCAGCTGATATGAAACCATAACATGCGATTATGCTGCTGCTTTGCCCCTTCAGCGACCTCGCCCGCAACGCCGTCGACATGCCCCGATCCTCTGGTCCCGCTCCCGGGGATATAAGGATATTCCGTGCCCTTCCGCAGCAGGCCGTTGGAGGTGCCGGCAATCAATCGCCTTCCCGGACAAGAATCCCATGAGCCAGTTGCCTGAAAAATCGCAGGATCGCGAGGCTTCCGCCAATGAGACTCCATCCCGGGACATTCTGGTGATCGTCTTTCTGTATGCATCCTTTGCCGCCCTGTGGATCCTTTTCTCCGACCGGCTGCTGAACGCCCTGGTCGGCGATCGCGAAACCCTGCTGGCATTGTCCAGCCTCAAGGGCTTTTTCTACGTCACCGTCACCTCCCTGCTCCTGTACTGGTTGTTGCGTCGCCGGACAGCCGTCGGCGTCGCCGCAGCGGCCAGGCCGACGGACCGAAGGACCGGCGCTCTCGACCGGCCTGTCTGGAGCCTGTATGGAATCGCCATTATCCTCAGTGGTGCAAGCATTCTCCTCCGGGGGGAAATCGCGCCTTCCTTCGCGGACAGGCCGCTGTTGATCCTGCTGGTCCTGCCGGTCATCGTCTCAGCCGCCCTGGGGGGATTCGGCCCGGGACTGACCGCCACGGTCATCGTCGCCTCCACGGCCGCCTGGTTCATCCCGCCGGACGGCACATTTGCCATCAAAGCACCCCACGACATCATCCAATGGGAAATGCTGCTCGCCAACGGTTTGCTGATCAGCCTGGTCAGCGAAATCATGCACCGGGCGCGCCAGCGGGAAAAAAACCGCTGGCAGCAGCTCCTGGCGACCCAGGAATCGCTCAAGAAAAGCGAAACGCGCTACCGCAGTCTCTTCGAGGCAGCCAACGTCGGCAAGTCGCTGACCCTGCTTTCCGGTGAAATCAGCGTCAACAGAGCATACGGCGAGCTGTTCGGCTACACGCCGGCTGAACTGCGCAACATGACCTGGCGGGATCTGACGCCTCCGGAGGACATCGAGCCGATCAATGCGCTGCTTGCTCCCCTGCTGCGGGGAGAAAAGGACTCGGCCCGCTTTGAGAAGCGCTATCTCCACAAGAACGGCTCGCTGGTCTGGGCGGACGTCAACGTCGCCCTTCTGCGCAACGACGAAGGACAGCCCCTGTACTACATAACGACTTTGGTTGACATCACCGAACGCAAGAATGCCGAGGAACAACTCCGCAGAAGCGAGACCAGGTATCGCGAACTGTTCGAGTCCAATCCCCATCCGATGTGGATATACGACACTGAAACCCTGAGATTCCTCGCGGTGAACAATGCCGCCGTGGCCCACTACGGCTACAGTCGTACCCAGTTTCTGGCCATGACCATCAAGGATATCCGGCCGCCTGAGGACATTTCGCGCCTGCTGGACAACATCGCCGTAATCGCCGGAGGCCTGGATGAAGCCGGGCTCTGGCGCCACCGGAAAAAGGATGGCTCACTTATTGATGTGGAAATCACCTCCCATACCCTGCTCTATAACGACCGCCCCGCCGAACTGGTCCTGGCCCATGACGTGACCAGGCGCAAGCGGGCCGAGGAAAACCTGATCCAAAGCGAAATCAAATTCCGGAGCCTGTTCCAGAACCATGCTGCGGTAAAACTCATCATCGATCCGGAAGACGGCGCCATCGTTGACGCCAATGACGCGGCGGCATGCTTTTATGGCTGGCCGGTTGAGGAGTTGCGGCGGATGAAAATTTCCCGAATCAACCTCCTGCCGCCGGAAAAGGTGCGGGAAGAGATTGAAAATGCCCTGAGCATGCGTAAGAAATATTTCGAATTCAAGCACTGCAAGGCCGACGGCTCCGTCGCCGATGTGGAGGTGTTCAGCAGCCGGGTGGTTCTCGACGGGAAGGAATACCTTCACTCGATCATTCACGACATCACCGAGAAACGCCAGCTGGAACGTCAGTTCATCCAGGCGCAGAAGATGGAATCCGTAGGGCGGCTGGCCGGCGGAGTGGCCCACGACTTCAACAACATGCTTGCGGTGATCCTCGGCAACGCCGAAATGGCCATGGAGAAGGTGAAGCCGGAAGATCCCCTGCGTAACGACCTCCAGGATATTCTCGTCGCCGCCAGAAAATCGGCGGAAATCACCCGGCAGCTGCTGGCCTTTGCCCGCAGGCAGACGATCAGCCCCCGGGTGATCGACCTGAACGAGACGGTGGACGGCATGCTGAAGATGCTCCGCCGTCTCATCGGCGAAGATATCGATCTGGCCTGGCTGCCGAGCTCTAACATCTGGCCGGTCCTGATGGATCCATCCCAGCTCGACCAGGTGCTGGCCAACCTCTGCGTCAATGCCCGGGACGCTATTTCCGGAGTCGGCAAGGTGACCATCGAAACCGGCATGGTCACCTTTGACAAGGCATATTGCGCCGAGCATCAGGGATTTGTCCCGGGCGAGTTCGTCCTGCTGGCGGTGAGCGACGACGGCTGCGGCATGGATCGAGATGTCCTCGAGCATCTCTTCGAGCCGTTCTTCACCACCAAAGGCATCGGCCGCGGCACCGGCCTCGGCCTGGCCACGGCCTACGGCATCGTCAAGCAGAACAACGGGTTCATCAATGTCTACTCCGAAGCGGGCAAGGGCACGGCCTTCAAAATCTATCTGCCCCGCCATGCCGGAAAAGGCGGCCCCGAGCATATTCCCGGCCTGCCGGCGATGCCGACCGGAAGCGGCGAAACCGTGCTGCTGGTCGAGGACGACCTCTCCCTCCTGACCCTTACCCGGAGGACCCTGGAAGGCCTGGGCTACACTGTGCTGTCCGCCGCAACTCCGGCCGAGGCCCTGGTGTTGGCCCGGGAACAAGCCAGCCCTATCCAGCTCCTGCTGACCGACGTGGTCATGCCGGAGATGAACGGCCGCGAGCTGGCCTGCCGACTCCAAGGCCGGTATCCTGATTTACGGGTGCTGTACATGTCCGGCTACACCGCCAATGTCATCGCCCACCACGGAGTGCTGGACAGCGGGGTCCAATTTATTCAGAAACCTTTCGCCAAAAAAGAGCTGGCGGCCAAGGTCCGGAAGGCCCTGGGACATGGCTGAATCTTGAGGCGGGTCAGGCATGGAACAGGCTGGGGTTTCGCTCGATGAATCTGCGAATCCAACGGTCGATGAATGAGCGTTCCTCGCGAGCCATGTGCCACCAGCCGAGAGCGCTGATGATCAGGCCACCCAGGCTGTCAAGAATCAAGTCCCACATGGTATCGGTGAGACCAGAGGGGTCGCCGAGCATCGGCTTCTGCATCTGCGTGGAAAAAAGCTGATCCATGGCGAACTCGAAAATCTCCCAGAGAGCACCCACCGCCACGGCGAACAGAAAGGCAAAGAGCGCGACGAATCGCGGACGCATATGCAGATCGATCCGTTCGTTTTCGTTGAGCACAAACACCAGGAGAAAGCCGAAGATTCCGAGAAGCAGCCCTGAGCTGCCATGAAGGGCAATATCCCACCACCAGATCCGCTCGTAATAACTTCGCACTTCCCCGAGAAAAAGGGCCGCGAAAGCGAAAACAACGGCAAGCAGCAGGAATTCGGGCGGCACGTCCACCGGCAGCTTTCTTCGAAAAACGATCGGTGCCAGGGCCAGGCCCATGATTGAGAGAATCAGAAAGACGTTGATCCACTGTCCTTCGGAAAGGACGAACACCAGTTCAGCCGCCATTACCAGCAGGAGGAGGACGACCGTACTCAGATGCAGACGGGCCGCCCAGTCAACCGGTTTTGGCATTTGCGGGTTTTCCGCTGTTCCGGATGCAACCATTCCCGCTTCTTTCAATCCTCCCAGTGCCGAAGCAACCTGCTGATCCCCTGGGCAGCCAATTCCTGCATCCGGACAAAAAGTTCCGGCTGAAATGGCCTGCCCTCGGCGGTGCACTGCATCTCGATCCACCGGCCGTCCCCGGCCATGACAAAATTGGCGTCCACCTCTGCGGCGGAATCCTCGCCATAGGCCAGATCGAGCAGCACCTCGCCGCCGACCACGCCGACACTCACCGCCGCCACCGGCAGGATCGCCGGCATGACCGCCAGCCTCCCGTCGGCCGCCATGCGCGCAAGGGCCTGCCGCAGAGCCAGGGCGGCACCGGTAATGGAGGCGCAGCGGGTCCCGCCGTCGGCATTGAGAACATCGCAATCCACGCGCAGGGTGTATTCACCAAGGGTTCGCAGATCGACCATCATCCGCAGGGATCTGCCGATCAACCGCTGGATTTCATAGGTGCGTCCCGACACACCGGCAACCGCCTCCCGCCTGCCCCGGCTATGGGTGGCGCAGGGCAGCATCCCGTATTCGGCGGTAATCCAGCCCTGACCCGTACCGAGCAAAAACGGCGGCACCCGATCTTCAATGCTTACCCCGCACAGGACATGGGTGCCGCCCATCCGGATCAGCACCGAACCCGCGGCGTGGGGCTGGGCACCTTCCTCTATGGTGAGCGGCCGCAGTTCGTCGGCAGCCCTGCTGTCAGCACGGATCATCTCTTCCTCCTTTCATTACGCCCTGGTCTCTGAACACTCATTACGCCCGAACCTTAGCAAAAATTTCGCTGAATGAACAGAAAGCGTTGCGACAATGCCAATGAGAGCGCAATACCTCAAAACCATGGCACGGCCGTTGCGTTTTGATACTGTTTTCCGGATTGTCGGCGTTGAAATCGCGGCCGGTACGATTTCGACAATCTTACCCTTGCGAATGAATGAGGATTCATGTTAATAATGAAACCGTTATTTTCCGATAGGTCTGTCACGCCGGTCTATTCTGAACTGCTTCCGGGCAAGCCATTCGTTCAGAGCGAGACACAATCCAGCAGGCTGGCACCTTATCTGCTGATGAAAATGTTCCGGGCTTCCTGCTGCCAGATGTTCTGCGGCACCCGGCCGAGACAGCTTGCGGAAGCAGCCGCCCGAGGCAAATTATTAACACCATGAGGAATTGAGGGGGAAACCGAGTATGAAACATTCAATCATCCTGACCGCCGCTGTACTGGGCATCGGAATCCTTGGCTTGGGCGGCAATGCCCTGAGTGCGGAGCCCGCCGCGCCGGAACCAGCCGCTGCCCCTGTCAGGGCGACGCTCCAGGCCACCGACTGCGAGAAGTGCCATCTGCCCTTTGTTCAGCAGGTGGAAGAGGCTGGCGCCAAGCACAAAACCGAGGTCACCTGCGTTGAATGCCATGACGGCGCTCATCCGCCGGGAGTCGAAAAAGGTTCCCTTATTCCCCAGTGCGCGACATGCCATTCGGGTCAGCCGCATTTTACCCTGGAAAACTGCCTGGGTTGCCATACCAACCCACACCAGCCCCTGAACATCGTCTTTTCCGGCAACGTCATGACTGCCTGCAACACCTGCCATCCGGCGGAGGTCACGGAGATTACCACCAACGTGAGCGCCCACGCCAAGGTTGACTGCTCCTTCTGTCACGACAAACACGGCTACAAGCCGGACTGCCTGAACTGCCACAGTGTCCATATCGAGGGGCAGAAATACGAGGACTGCCTTACATGCCATCAGGTTCACAATCCTCTGCAACTTGCCTACGGCAGCGAGGTGCCCAACCGCGACTGCGGCGCCTGCCACGCGGACCTCAAGACCACCTTGGAGTCCGGAAAAACCAAGCACGCCGAATTTCAATGCGTTTTCTGCCATACGGACAAGCACGGCAATGTGCCCAAGTGCGTGGACTGCCACGAGGCTCCGCACAACGAGCAGATGCTGAGCAAGTTCCCATCCTGCAACGACTGCCATCAGAGCGCGCATAACATTCTCAAATAAGGCGAGGGGCAACCATGAAAAAATATAATAATCTCATCATATCGTCTCTGGCAGGGCTCGGCCTCGCCTCGCTGCTCCTTGTCTCCTGCGGCCCGACCGGTCAAACAACCGGCCAGAAAGCGGAAACCGCCGCGGCGGGCCAAACGGTCGGCGCGCAAGCGGCTGGTGCTCCAGCACAGCAGGATCTGTACAAGATGGATCTGCCGCCCCTTGCCCCGGCTGAATGCGGCCGCTGCCACACCTATCAGTACAAGTGGCTCAAAGACAAGGGGGGCAAACATCAGATGGACTGCACCACCTGCCACGAGCAGTTCCATGCCTACAACCCCAAGCTGCAGAACTGGGATGCGATCATGCCCAAGTGCCAGGGCTGCCATGACCTGCCGCACGGCGAAAACTTTGCGGCCTGCATGGAATGCCATCAGCAGCCACATGCGCCCAAGGTCATTCAGTTCGCAACCCTGGAAAAACCGGTGACCGGCCCTGACAAGCAGACCGTGGTGACCTGCGCGATCTGCCACAACAATGAAGGCGCTGAATTCGCCAAGTTCCCCAGCAAGCACACTACCGCGGTCAACTGCCAGGGCTGTCACGCCAAGGTGCACGGCACCATCCCGAGCTGCCTGGATTGTCATGAGCCGCACGTGAAGGGGCAGGAATACAAGGACTGCCTGATCTGCCACTCACCGCACAGCGCGGCGAACATCAAGAAATACCCGGAGGATACCCCGAACACGACCTGCGCCGCCTGCCACGACACCGTGTATAACGCCCTGCAGGCCAACGTGACCAAGCATACCGCCCTGCAGTGCGCCACCTGTCATGTAACGCACGGCCAGATTCCCAAGTGCCAGGATTGCCACGGCGAGCCGCACGGTCCGGTCCTGCACCAGCGGTTCACCAGCTGTCTGGATTGCCACAAGGATCCGCATGACATGCCGGTGAACACGAAGAAATAGTCAGACCCCACACATTCTCAACCCAAGGCCAGCCGTTGTCCCATCGGCTGGCCTTTTTTTTTGATCGGATTGCGGCAGAATTCCATGAACCCGAAACCACACCACCTTGCCCTCAAGGTCCGCGACCTCGAACGGTGCGAGCATTTTTATGCAAACGTCCTCGGCCTGGAAAGCAAGGAGCGGCTGAGAGCCACGAATGGCACCCTCCGTTCCGTATGGTTCGACCTGGGCGGGATGATCCTGATGCTGGAACGCTGTGCATCGCCTGATACGGCGGAAGCAAGTCCCGGGGCGGCATACCCGGAGCGGCCCGGCTGGCATCTCCTGGCCTTGACGGTGGCGCCCGATTCACGAGCGGACTGGCGGGAGAGGCTCAGACGGGCCGGGGTAACGATCACCGGTGAAAGCGACTGGAGCATCTATTTCCGGGATCCGGAAGGCAACCGCCTGGCCCTGTGCCATTACCCGGAACAGGCACCGCCCTGAAGCATCAATAGGACAGGAACCGTGGGCAAATAAGTTGGCCAGGATTTCCATCCTGGGGAATCGCGAACCCGACCCCGAAAAAACAGCCCTCACGCCGGGCAACGGCTCCCCATCGGGACCGGGATCGAAAGAATATAGAGAATTAGCGGTAATCAGAAATGGAAAAGCCCGCTGGGAACGCGGGCTTTTCCGATCTGCACTGAAACAGCCTATCCCTGATCAGCTCTCACAGCTTTGTCACATCATGACACTCGCCGCAGGCGTTGGTGTAGGGAATCGGCATCGCCTTGCCCGGCTCAACGCCCTTGACCGCCGGGTTGTCCTTGCGCGGCACGTCGAAGAGGTGGGAGGTGATGTCGTTCATCCAGTAGTTCTTGCCGTCCTTGCCCAGCAACCCCTTGCCGAGACCGGCGCCGGTCTGCATGGTCTTGGTCATGTGGCAGTCGACGCAGTTGATCTTCTCGTGTTCCTGGCCGACGGCGGCCGCCGTATGCGCCTTGATCTCCACATCCTTGTGACAGCTCACGCACAGGCTGTTGCTGTCGTCGCGGACCTCCATTCTGAGCTGCCGGGCCACTCCGCTCTTACCGTGCGGGTCATGGCAGTCGGCGCAGGTCATCAGGTAGCTGCCGTTCATATATTTTTTGGAACGGACCAGATCGGTGCCCTGCTGGTGGTGGGACTTGGAATGGACGCCATCCGGCCAGAAATCTTTCTGGGCCGCATCTTCCCGGGTGGTGTGGTTGACCAGGTACTCGTTGCGGCTGATGCCGGGAGTGAGCATCCGATTGTCCTTGTTCACCGGCTGATCGTTCTTCAGGTTGCCCTGGGGCCGGCTGTGGCACTGGTTGCAGATCACCGTCGCCCGCTCGGCGGCGAGCTTGGCCGGGTTGACGATGGTGGCCGCCTTCTTTTCCTTGGCCGACTTGACGTGCTCGGAACCAGGACCATGGCAGACCTCGCAGCCGATGTTCAGTTCATTGGGCACGCCGTCACCGTCGATGTCCGCCTCGCCGTTCGGATCATTGACCGCGCCGGCGACAAAGTCACCCCCCACGGTCGGGGTGAGGGTGTAGCCGTTGAAATGGCAGGAGGCGCACTCCTTCTCAAAGGCCTTCTTCTTCGGCGGATCGGTCAGCTTGCCGGTCTCCTCGTTGAAGAGCCAATCGGCGTGATAATCGCGCCAGGGCTTGCGGCCCCGATCAGCAAAACTCTCATCGCCGAGGGTATTGAACTGGACAAAGGGGAAGTGCACCTCGCCGACCTTGTACAGGTAGCGCTGCTTGTACAGCCCGCCGCCGTAGGTCATTTCGACGGGGTAGGTTCGCGGCGGGTCCGCCGGGTTCTTAGCGTTTTCGGTCCTGAATTTGAGTTTGCCGTCGGTATCCTTGAAAAAGGTAGCGGTAAAGCTCAAGGTCGCCGGATCGGCCGGCGGTTTTTCCGAGATCAGATACTTGTCGAAACCGCGGCTCTTATCAAATCCGGAAAAATAAAATTTCGTTCCGGCCATCAGTCTGTTCAGACCCTTGTTAAAATCAGGAAAGCGGGAAAAATCCTGCAGATTACCAGGCTTGCCGATCACGGCGATGCCGATCTTGTGCAGGGTCATCTTGAGGTCGGCATAGTCTTTATGGCAGGAGAGACACTTGGAGCTGCCTACAAAGGTGGCATTGTCCGGAACCTTGCCGGAAACCTGGATCGCCAGGGGAGCCGCCCCGAGTTCCGCCGTGGTCATCGCCCGGTTGGCAAGATCGCCGCCGGGGAGATGGCCCGGATCAGAAGGCTCCACATAGACAAAATATTTCCCTTCCCCGACCTGCTCAATGGTAAACGCGCCGCTCGGATCGGTGGTCCCTTTCCGATACTTGTCCCGGCCGGTGGCCAGAGTGTCCTCCATGGGCTCGTCGTTGTCCACATTGGCCCGGATCTCGATGGAGGGCTGTTTTTGCAGCTTCTCCACATCGACGGCCGGGACGAGGTAGACCGTGGCGCCGGCCACCGCCTGCTTGGAGCCGTCCTGCACCGTTCCCTTGACCGGCGCCGCCTGACTCGTCGCCGCTAGGGACGCAAGAGTGAAAACTGCCAGCGCGGCCAGACTCGCCACCTGTGTCAATCTGCTTCCTTTCATCTGTTTGTCCTCCCGAAACTGGTTGTGGTGAAATCCGCTCCTGCCGAGATAATCAACAGCCTGTCACCCATATCTACAATTATGCATTTTAACTAAAAAAAACCAGGGAATTTTACCTGACAAAATACCACAAAGTGGTGAAGTATACTTCACAGAACGGGACAACCATGGTCGCTACAGGCGGGGAAAGCGTCAGATCAAGCCGGAGGCAAGTCCAAGGGCAATCAGCAGGAGGAGAAGACCGGTCAGGGTCCGAATGGCGCGCATGGTGATCTTGGCCAGGAAGCTTTTGCCTAGGCGGAGCCCGGCAAAGGCGGCCAGGATCGCGGCAAGCACCAGGGGCCATTGCTCCGGCCTGATGGGACTAGCGGTGCCGGTTCGGGCAAAGGTCCATGCATAGACCGCGATCCGGGAGACATCCACCATGCAGGCGATCACCGCGCTGGTCCCGACAAAGGCCTCGGGGGAAACCCCCGTTTTGGTGAGGAAGGTGGCGCGCAGCGCCCCCTGATGCCCGGAAAAACCGCCGAAGAAGCCGGAAAGAAGCCCGCCCAGGAAAAGATAGCCCCGGTCGACCCGCAGCCCGCGCAGGCTGGGTAAAAGTTCGAAGAGCGCGAAGAGGAGCATCAAGCACCCCATGGTCAGTTTGAGGGGGGTGATCACCGCCCGGCGACCTCCCAGCGACCAGGAGGCCAATTCACCGAAATCGGCGACATAGCCGAGCGCCGCCGCGCCGGCCACCGCGGCCAGCAGGGCCGGAACGCCGAAGCCCAGGACCAGGCCCCGGTCGGCATGGCGGCCCACCAGGCCGATCTTGAACAGGTTGTTGGCGCTGTGCACCACCGCGGTAGCGGCAACCGCGACCTCCACCGGAAAAAACAGGGCAAAAACCGGCAGCAGCAGCGTACCCAGGCCAAAGCCCGAATAAAGGGTCAAACCGGCCACCGCCAGGGAGGCGCCGCACACCACCAGATAGGATGTCATCGTCCCGACCTCCTCATCCCCCTTTCCGGGTCAGACATCCAATAGGTCCCATGACCGTTTCTCCTCAGAATCCATCCTGGCGGGAGACAACCCTTCACTATTCGGCGACCAGATTTTTACTGATGTAGGACAGGCAGGAAGCGGCTCGGGATCCTGCGGGAGTGAGGGTATAGGTTTTGTCCGCTTCCTGGCGGATAAAGCCCCCCTCCCGCAGGACCTTGAGGTGAAAATTCACCTTGGTATGGTCTTCCACCTCCAGGGTCCGGACCAGGTCCATGAACCGTGACTTTCCCTGCCGCGCCAGCACCTGCAGAATCTGCCGCCGCAGGATGTTGGCCAGCCCCTGGAACAGCCCGTCCAGGTTCGCGGCCTCGCCGCCTTCCAAAAACCTGGCTTCCTGAAGATTGCGGCGCACCGCCAGCATCAGGGCGTCGATCTTGAAAGGCTTGACGATATAGTCATCAGCCCCCTGCCGCAGGGCATGCACCGCATTCTCAACGGAAGCAAAGGCGGTCATCACGATGATCCTCGCCCGGGGCGCCTGCTTCCTGATCAGCGGCAGAGCGGTCATCCCGTCAAGACCCGGCATGACCAGATCCAGGAGGAGCAGCTGAAACGAAGTGCACTCCAGCCGCGCGAGGGCCTGTTCGGCACCGGCCGCAGCCTCTACGAGCAGTCCTTCTTCGGTCAGGACCTCCACCAGGGTTTCACGCAATTCCTGATCATCGTCCACCACCATAATTGTATCCATGCTTGCTCCTCTCGTTTTCAACGCCGCGGAAAGGCCAGCGTAACCTCGGTGCCCACACCACCGCGACGCGCAGCCATTTCGATGGTGCCGCCATGCAGTTCCATAATCCCGTAGCAGATGGCCAGCCCCAGCCCGGTGCCCTCGCCGATCTCCTTGGTGGTGAAAAAAGGTTCCAGCACCAGATTCAATTGCTCCGGGGCAATGCCCGCGCCATGATCGCGGACCCTGACCACAACCCAATCCTGCTCGCGGCGGCCCAAAACTTCAATCAGCCCGCCACCGGGCATGGCGTCCATAGCATTGAGAAAAAGATTAAGAAAAAGCTCTTCCAGCTTCAAGGGCAATCCATCGATGGTCAACCCTGCCGCGAGGTCGCTCTGCAGACGGTAACCCTCGGCGCGATGGGCGGCCAGCTGCCAGGCGCCCGCGATCGTCCTGGCAAGGTCAACCGACTCCGGCCTCTCGGCCAATTGGCGTCCACCGGCAAAGGTCAGCAGCTCCCTGGCGATCCGGGCGGACTTATCAATGTTGCGTTCAATCGTCTGCAAGCGGTTCATCACCTTATCAGGCAAAGCAGCCACCGCAGGATCCTTATGCAGAAGTTCAAGCTGCAAGGAGACGCTGGCCAGGGGGTTGTTGATTTCATGGGCTACCCCGGCGGCCAGCCGGCCCACGGCGCTCAGTTTTTCCGAACGGGCCGCCGCCTTCAGCCGCTCGGCAATCATTGCCTCCCGCTCATCGAGAAAAAGATCCAGGGCATACATGATGAAGTGCAGAATGAAAAAGGCGGCAAGCCCGCGCCAGATCTCCACCGGGACCAGGAGCATGGTGCCGGAGGGGATCAGGCCGGTCAGCACCCCGTAGAGCATAAAGGCAAAGCCCGCTCCGGCAAAATTGCCCGCCCCTCTGGCGCTCAGCCCGCGCAGCCGACGGGCATACAGCAGAAAGCCGGACCCGGTGACAAAGGTTGCCGGGAATCCGATCAGCCGGCGCAAATCATATTCAACGAGCCGCAGCCAAGCCGTCCCGTCGTCGGGATGGCGGCCCATCGCCAAAAGAACGAAGAGCACCACCAGTATCCCGGCCAGCACACCGAACCAGACTCTGGTCCGCCGATCCAGGACTCCATGCAGGCTGACCCCGAACAGAAACAGAAAGAAAAAGGAGAGAAAGGCGAGCAGCAGACTGCCTTTCCGTAGCCACAGACTAAATTCCCCGCCGACCGGCAGCTCAAGGTGGCGGAACATTTCCAGCCACTCGTGAAAGGCATGGCTGAAGGCAAAAACGGCAAGCAGCCAGAACAGGCCCGCGATCCGCAGATTCGTAAAGGTCTTGCGGCGAGAGGTGATGGCGGCGCCGATAGCCAGAAAGGCCGCGCCATAAAAGAGGTAAATCAAAAAAATGAGAAAAGGATGCAGGGCCATGCAGCCTCCTGTTACCTTTTCATGGCATAATAGCGGTAGCTGCGGAAGCCCCTGCCGGTGGTTTCATATTGTTCAATTTCTCTGACGGCCATCCCGCCCGCTGCGAGGGCTGCCAGGATATCGCGCTGGGCAAGGGGATGGACCTCCATGACGCCGTTTTTGCCGTGAATCACCCTCCTGGCGATGTTCAGGATACGATTGCCGGCAAGCAGATGAATCCAGCCGTTCAGGGTATGCAGATCGTAGCGGTCAGGGGTCTGAAAAACGACGACTCCTCCCGGACGGACAATCCGGGCGAACTCATTGATATACGAAAGCTGTTGGGCGGGCGGCATATGCTGCAAGACGATATTGCTGTAGACCAGGTCGATGGTGGCGCTCGGAATGCAACCGAGGTCCGCCGCGATATTGTACACGAATTCGATGTTGGCGATATCCCGATGCGCCGCCCGCGCTTCGTCGAGCATGGCTTGTGAGATATCGACCCCGATCACCCTGGTAAAGTGGTCGGACAACGCCCTGCACAGCCGGCCTACCCCGCAGCCGAAATCCAGGGCGGTACCGGCGTGATATTTCACGCCCAGGTCCGCGAGATTTTTCAGGAGCTGCTCAATTTCCTCCCTGCCGGTAGCAAAAAATTCTTCCTTGTCCCATCGCCCCCCTTTCTTGCGAGGGTCGGTCAATACGGCCCAATAGGGGTCGTGCGCTCCCAGTCGCTCCCATTGCTCCTGATAGCGGTCGTTCACTTTGCCCCCTTTCTCTCCTGATCATCCTCGTCAACCAGCGGCGCACCGGCGTCCCGAGCCTTTTCCGCCGCCAATTCCCGCAGAAACTCCTCCGGGCGCTCGGGACTGATGAGCCAGGGGCGTTCGCCGCCGCGTTCCAGCCAGAGCAGCTGATCGGTCCGGGAGATATACATCTGAACGATGCCGCGCCGCCGGGTCCACAGCCAGCCGAAGGCACCCCACAATCCTCCGGCTCCCACCCGCATACCCCAGCCCACCTCATCTTTCAGTCCCCGCGCATCGAGGATGTGTGCGGAAACGATGCTTTTTCGAGCGAATTGCCTGCGCTTTAACGGCCAGACAACCTCAAGGGTATCGGGATGAAGAACAAAACGGGTCGGCCGAAAGAACAGCCACACCCAGGCGTAGATCGGCAGGATAAGAAGGAGCGGAATGAACAGCTCGCGGACCCCCAGCAGGGCGCCGGCGGCCAGCCCCGGGGGAACAACGAGACAGACCAGGGTCAGAATCCGGATATCCTTGGACATCGGGGCAAGGGCATAGCTCTTCATGGGGCGCAAGCACCTCATCTCATGGTTGGGCGCCGCTCTCCACCAGGTATTTCATCCTGATATTGGCCATGATCAGGGATTCGCCCTCGGGCCGCGGCGGCAGCGCTTTCTTCATCTCCCCGGCAATGAACTCGGGATCGCTTGAGCCGGCGGCGAGTTCCCTTGCCAGCTTATCAAAGATGACCAGATACTCTTGCATCTCGGCCAGATCTTTCCCGGCGGCAAGCGGCCCGTGGCCGGGAACGATGGTCTGCGCATCCAGGGCGGCGATGGCGTCGAGGGCCTTGACCCAGGCGGCCAGGTTGCCTTCCGCGAGAAAAGGATGATAGCCCGTGAACAGGGCGTCCCCGGCAAAGAGCAGCTTCTGGTCAGGGAGAAAGACGAGAAGGCTTCCGTCGGTATGGGACGGGCCGGGATAAATCAGCTCAACCATCTGTTCGCCCAGGTCGATCTCCAGCCGGTCGGTGAAGGCGATCACCGGCCAGGCCAGCTCGGTCCCCGCCAGATCCGCCTCGGAAAGGCCGAAATCCTTGGCCCCCTGCAAGGCGGCCGCGCCGTTTTGCAGCATGGTCTTCCGGTCATTCGCATGGGCAATGATCAGCGCCCCGAGCTTGGCGAATTCGCCGTTCCCGAAGGAATGGTCGAGATGATAATGGGTATTGACCACATATCTGATCGGCTTGTCGGATACGGCGCGGATATCGGCGATGAATCGCTTCGCTTCTCTGGCCGAAACCAGGGTGTCGACGACCAGGATCCCATCCCGGCCGATGACGATCCCCGCGTTCGCGCCAAAGCTGTTCTGCGGAGTGCTGTTCCGTATGTCCACGTAGGCGTAGACGTTTTCCGCAATCCTGGTCAGGCCGGGGCCGGGGATTGACCCGGAGTCGGCAGCCGTAGCCGGGCCGGCCAGGGCGAGGGGGGCAAGCAGAAAGAGCGTACAAAGACAGATTGTCAACCGTTTCATGGATCCTCCTTGCTGATCATTT
>QZJD01000011.1 GCA_003604995.1 Desulfobulbus sp.
CGACGCCGACCTGGTGCCAGGGAACATCCGTTCAGGGACGACGATCTTCAACGTGACCGGGAGCTCGATCGGGGCGAGCGGGACGGCGACGCCGGATCAGGTGCTTTCCGGGGCGAGCTTTTCCAATGAAGGGGGGGCGGCGACAGGGAGCATGCCGAACATCGGTCAACAGAACATCACGCCGGGGTTGAACGCGCAAGGGATCAGCGCGGGCTACCATGACGGCAGCGGTTCAGTGGCGGGCGACGCCGACCTGGTGCCAGGGAACATCCGTTCAGGGACGACGATCTTCGGGGTGGCTGGTGACACCAATGTGGTCAATACCGGCTCAGGCGATGCCGCTGCTACGGATTTGCTCGCTGCTAAACATGCATGGGTTGACGGCGTTGAAGTCATCGGGATACGCAACCCCGCGGTTCTCAGCAAGACCGGCCAGACCCTGTGTTACGATCCGGCCTGCACGGTTCGTCCATGCCCGACGGTTGATTGTGCCGGTACCGGTCAGGACGCGGAATTTCAGAAGGGGATGAGCGCCACCCCGCGTTTTACTGACAATGGCGATGGCACGGTGACCGACAACCTTACCGGTCTTATCTGGCTGAAGGATGGCGGTTGCACGGTCTTTTTTGCAGGTGATGCAACGGGCCAGAACAAACGTGTGTGGGAGCAGGCTCTAGTTGCCGCGAATCAATTGGCCAGCGGCTACTGCAGCCTGGCGGACGGGTCCGTCGCTGGGGATTGGCGGCTGCCCAATATCCGGGAGTTGCAGAGCCTGGTGGATTACAGCAGGGCAAACCCCAGCCTCCCGGTCGGACACCCCTTTTTGAACACCGCCATCTCATCCAATTATTATTGGACGTCTACAACCGGTTCAGTGTATACGGATGCAGCCTGGGCCATGAGTTTCAGTGGAGGCCACGACACCGGCGATCCCAAGACCTATACGAATTGGGTGCGCCCGGTACGAGGCGGCCTGTGAGCGGGGTTGCTTCCTTGTCGCGCGGATGATGGGTGGAAGGGTGAATCGGGGGAAGGATTACTCGTTCCCCCGATGTTTCCGATCAGATGCTTCATCCGATATGCATCATGACACCAGCCGGCCGTCTTCCATGTGAATCGACCTGTCGGCGAGTTGAGCGTACTCCGGATCATGGGTGACCATGATGACGGTCATGCCGTCCCGGTTCAATTCGCCCAGCAGGTGCATAATCGATTCGCCGGTGGCCTTGTCCAGGCTGCCCGTAGGTTCGTCGGCAAAGAGAATGCGTGATGATTTGACCAGGGCCCGGGCAATGGCCACCCGCTGCTGCTCGCCGCCGGACAGGCTGCCCGGCAACCGATTTTCTTTGCCGGCTAGGCCGACCCGTTCCAGGCACTGTTTTGCCTTGTCGACCATTTCCCGGGAGGCGGGCTTGATGGAGCGCATGAAGGGCAGCAGGGTGTTTTCCAGGGCGGTCAGGTAGGGCACCAGGTGATGAAACTGAAAAATCACTGAAAAGTCAGCGTGGCGCAGTTGGTTGAGCTTCTTGTCCGGCATGGCCGTGACCTTGTTTCCGTTATAGAGCAATTCTCCCCCGTCCGGCCGGACCAGGGTTGAGAGGACGTTTAATAGGGTTGATTTTCCTGATCCGGAGCGGCCGACCAGGGCCAGGAACTCGCCTTGGGGAATTTCCAGGGAGATCTTGCTCAGAACCTGGACCTCGGTCCCCTCGTTTTTAAATACCTTTGTAATATTGACGGCTTTCAGCATGATATACTCCTTTACAGGGCCAGCAGGGCCTGGGAAGGTTCGATGCTCGCGCCTTTCCATGCCGGATAGGCGGCGGCGATGATGGTGACGAGACCTATGATTCCGCAGGTTAACAGCAGATGGCCCGGTTCAAAGACCGGCCTGGCCCCCTCGGCCATGGCCAGGAGGCTCAGGGTCTTGAAACTGGCGCCGAATCCTGAGAAATACCCGAGGATGCCGGAAAGAACCCCGATGATTCCCGCCTCCAGGCAGAAGATGAAAAATACCCGGCCTTTGCTGTAGCCCAGCGATCGGAGCAGGCCGATGTCTTTTTTTCGTTCATTGACCGCGGACAGCATGGACAGGCCGACCATGGTGGCGGCGGTGACCAGAATGACCAGGCTGATGGACAAGACCAGACGCTGCACAAAGTGGATCGAGGCCATTCGCTGGCTGACCACGTTGCTCAGTGCCTTGATGTCCATGCCCGGCAGGCCGGCGCGGATCTGGGTGACGATGTCGTCGATCGGGCATCCCGAGCAGAGGGCGGCGACCTCCAGAAAACTGACCCCGTCCGGCTGGCCGGTGATCGCCTGCAGCCGACCCAGGTCAACGAGGATGACATTGTCGTCATCGCCGCCGGTGGGCAAGAGAACCGCTGAGACTCGAAAGGGTTGTTCAAACAGGCGGACGGTATCGCCCTGGGCAAGCCCAAGGTTTAGCGCCGCGGTGCGGCCGATGACGATCTCGTTCTGCTCCTCGGGATATGCCCCGTCGGTTGCCCAGTAGCTCTTGATGAGCAGTTCTTCCTCCCAGCGGACCCCGACCACGGCAACCGGTGTTCCGTTCACCGTGGCCATGGTCACCAGTTTTGGCGCCACCGCGCTGATCCGGTTCTTCAGCTCGATGGAGCGCACCGCGGCCACGGTTTTTTCTTCGGACAGCGGTTGCAGTTCATAGAGCATGTCGCCCAGGTGCAGGCCGCCGTAGCTGACACTCAGCTTTTCCTGTCCGGGCGAAATCAGAATGTTGGCCCCGTAGGTTGAAAGTTTTTTTTCCATGCCGTCGCCGATTACCAGAGAAACCTGGTACAGGGCGACAATGGCCATGACGCCCAGGGTGAAGACCAGCAGGAGCAGGAGGGTGCGGGTGGGCTTGCGCCAGGTGTTACGAAGAGGGATGGTCAGGATATTCATGGCGCCCCCCTAAAAATAGCGTGAGCCGGCCAGGATATCGGCGACGGCGATGATCAGGTGCTGGCCCTGGGTGGTTCTGCGCAGCGGCGCCGGATTGCATCCGCCCTTGACCACATTGATCCTGGAAGAATGAAAGGCCTGGCCGCAGTTGTTGCAGATCATGTAGTCGCCGTTCTGGCTGTATCCCTTTCGCTCGGAGAAACAGACGTCGCAGGCGTCGAAGGCGGCGCGGATAACCCCGTCATTGCTTCTGATTACAAAAAAGTTGATGGTTCTGCCCTGAGCGGCAAGGGAATAATAGTGAACCTTGCCGTCGTTGATCTCGGGCAGCGGGAGCTTCACCAGACCGTTTTCAGCTTGCAGTCCTTGGTATTTGCTCCCGAAAAAAGGAAAGCGGGCCATACCTTCGGACGCAGACAGAAAGCCGCCGAGAGCGAGAGTCAGAAGAAGTGCGGCCAAAATTTTTTTATGCATAAGGGAACCTCACAGGAGAATACATATATTTCGATACTTCCCCCAAGGGGGAATTGTCTGTTTATCAGCCTGATAGAAAAATGGAAAGCCGGGGAGGGAAGGGTATCAAATCAGGAGGGAGCAGTGGAGATGGTAGAGGGGAGCAGGATTGAGCCTTGGGGGAGAAGTGCCGCTTGATGGTAGAGATGCACGCTTGGCCACCGCGGTCGGATAAAAGGCCCGCAACGGCGCTGCGGTGGGGAAGGCAAGCGGAGCTGGTACCTTTGCCCCGGGGGCGTGCAGGGAAAAGTCGGAAAAATTCATGCCGCCGGCCAGGTGCGGGCAGGCGCGCTCCGGTTCGGCGTCGTGTTTTGTGGAGGAATAGTGGGCGCCTGAAGCATCCTTGCAGCACGGTGCCATCTTGACCTGTTGATCCTGTTCGCACTGATACCGGCAAAGCTCGAACTGCGCACGGGCAAAGCCGGCGGTGCCGACCAAAAAGGCGAGGAGGAGAACGGGCAGTGAGGCGAGGTACGGTTTCATGCTTATGAATATACTACATTGTGTCATGTCGGGCAAGGGTGGGATGCGAGAAAGGCTTATGTAATGGGGCTGCGGGAAGCTGCGAGAGGGAGCGGAAAGGCCGGCCGCCCCTGAAGGAGGGGAAGAGAGGGGCGGCCGGCAGGAGCGCGGTGGGTTGCTGAAAAGTTGGTTCTACAGGGCCATGTTGAGGCTGATCCCGCCGAAGAGGAAGTTGTCGTCATCCCCGCCGGCGCTGCCGGCCTTGATGATATCCGAGGCCGCGTCGCTCAGGGCGAAGGAATACGAAATATTCGGGGCGAGAGAGATGTCTTCGCTGATCGGGATATCCAGGGTCAAGGACAACTTGCCGTCATGAAAATCGCTGTAAGAGCTGCCCGGATCGTCCGGTTCGGCCAGGGTCTCTGCGTCGTCGGCACTGAGGTAAGCGATCTGTCCGGCCGCGATCAGCGAGATGCTTTCCGAGAGCTGGAAAGAATGGGAGGCGGCCAGGGTGACGTACCAGCCCTGATAGGCATCGATATCCCGGTAGACGGTCAGGGTCGGGGCCAGGAGGGTGTCCAGGCCGATGCTGCCGTATATCTCCTGGGTATCGTCGATCCCTTCGAGCCCGTAATAAATGTAGCCGCCCCCATAGGTAACCATTCCCGCGGATCCGCCGTAGGAGAGGGTCAGGTCGGTTTCGTTCCAGTTGGCGCCGTCCTCTCCGAAGAGATCCTCGTCCTGATCCGTGTCAAGGTTGCCCCACAGATTTATGCCGAAACCCTTATAGGAGCCGGTGATCGACGGCTGGACGACTATGCTGTCCTTGCTCAGTTCATACCCGCGCCAAACGTATTTGCTGAGCAGGGAGACGCTCATGCTGCCCGAAGGAGCATCCGTTTCTTCCGCGAAGGCTGAAACATGAGTGCTGAAAATGAGAAATGTTGCGGCTGCCAGGGTGGTGACGGTGCGTGTGGTGTTCATGGGTCTCTCCTTGGTATGGTTCATGGGTTTATTGCATTTTGGTTGCAGGTCTTGCGGGGTGTTTCTCGATACAGGGCAAGACATCTTTATTCCCCTTTCTCCTTCTTCTATCAAAGAGCGTGCCAGCCCGGGCGCTGATAGCTATTTTTTTTATATATATCTGAAATCATTGTAATTGCTGTGTTCGGAATTCTCCCGCCCCCATAGCCCGTGCTATCGATAAAATTAGCAAAATTGTATTTATTAATTAATAATTATAACAATTATGTTAAATTATGGGGTGGCGCGGCAGGATGGGCGGGGCGCCGTCTCTGAAGGCTTCCTGTTTTGCATTGACTGTCGGGGAAGGCGCTGGTATCTTGCATTTTTCTAGGCAAGTGGCCTTGATAAGGAATGAATTTCAGATCATTGATGCCTGTTCCGCGGGGACATGCGTCTTGTTGGAGTCAGCTGAATGAGCATACGGGAAGATGCGCTGGCGGGAAGCAAAACCGACCTCCTGCGGCGCTGTGCGGAAAATGAGTCGATGGGAGTGGATGACCTGGTGGCCGGTGTTGCGGCGGGCTGTATCGCCGTGCCCAAAAATAGCCATCACAATTTTGCCAAGGTCATGGCGATCGGCAAAGGAACGACCACCAAGGTCAACGCCAATATCGGGTCATCTCGGGATCTCGCCAATCTGGACGAGGAGCTGGAGAAACTGCGGGTTGCCGTCAAGGCCGGAACGGATACGGTCATGGATTTGAGCATGGGGGGCGATCTCGACGCGGTGCGCCGGGGGATCCTGGCGAATTGTCCGGTCCCGCTGGGGACCGTGCCCATTTATCAGGCGGTGGCTGAGACGGTGGAGCAGCAAGGCCGGGAGCTTGTCGAAGTTACCGTGGACCATATGTTTAAGACCATTGAAAAGCAGGCGATGGACGGGGTGGATTTCATGACCATCCATTGCGGCATCACCCGCCATCTCCAGGAGCGGATGCTCCGGCAGAAGCGGGTCATGGGGGTGGTGAGCCGTGGCGGTTCGTTTCTTCTGGAGTGGATGAGCCACCACCGCAAGGAAAACCCCTTTTATGAATATTTTGACGATCTGCTGGCCATTTTGAAAGAGCATGAGGTAACCCTCAGTCTGGGTGACGGCATCCGCCCGGGTTGCCTTGCAGATGCCACCGACCGTAACCAGGTGCAGGAGTTGATTCACCTGGGTGAGCTGACCGAGCGGGCCTGGGCCGCCGGTGTACAGGTTATCATTGAGGGGCCGGGCCATATGCCGATGAACCAGATTACGGCCAATGTGCTGCTCCAGAAGCAGATGTGCAAGGGGGCGCCGTTTTACGTCCTCGGGCCTCTGGTTACGGACATCGCGCCCGGCTACGACCATATCACCGGCGCCATCGGCGGAGCCATTGCCGGGGCGGCCGGAGCGGACTACCTCTGTTATGTGACCCCGGCGGAGCACCTGAAGCTGCCGAACATAGATGATGTACATGAGGGGGTGATCGCTTCCAAGATCGCCGCGCATGCCGCGGATATCGCCAAGGGGTTGCCCGGGGCCATGGAGCGGGACAATCAGATGGCGGTGCGCCGTAATCGTCTGGACTGGAAAGGCCAGATCGAGTTGTCGCTGGATCCGGAAAAAGCTGCCCGATTCAGGGCGGAGGGGCAAAGCGACAAGGGGCCGACCTGTTCCATGTGCGGGTCATACTGTGCGATACAGGTCTTTAACCGTTCTCAGCATAATCTGGAAAAGGAGTGCAGTCATGCCGGATGCAACGGGCGCGGCAACTGAGGCCGCCGGACAGGCAAGTGGGTTTTTTGGAAAGTTTGTCCAGTTCATCGATTCAACGCACATAGTACAGCAGATCGAGGATGTTGATGCCGGGGGACTGTTTACCAACTTCTGGTTCATGATCCCGTTTATTGCCCTGATCGGTTGGAATATCTACAAGCAGTCGTTCAAAGAGATAGTCATCATCTTCCTTCTTATTGGGATATGGTATTTGACAGGCACCACGTACATGCAGACGTTGATCGTCGACGGCGAATTGCAGATCGGCAAGATAATTCCGGTCATGTTCGGTGGGGCCGCAGTGATCGGCATAATTATCTATATGTATTTCGGCCGGTCATAGATTCGCTGCTGAGATAGCTTTCTGCGGAGGGTGAAGAAATGTCTGCCCTGGTAATTTGATCGAGTCAATCTGATTTTATCTGAGAGCGGAACTGTACATTACATGGAATTTCGCAACGCCATTTTTATCGTTACGGAAGAACGATTCTGTCCTCTTTACAATGTGGGCGATGAATTCAACGTGCAGCGTGACACCTTGACCATTCCCGGCGTTAAGCCCAGCTGCCTCATTCTGGTTCGGCAGATCATGCGGATCACCGAAGGTCAGGAGTCTCTGAAAAAACACTCCGTGTTCGGTACCCAGAAGCTCAAGTTCGAATGCGGCGGCTGCAGCGGGCTGATCCGCTTTGAATACAAGAAGGAAAAAGAGTTTGCCACCACCCAGATGAAGATGCTGGCGGCGGCGCAGAAACGTCGTGAAAGCGGGGAGCTGGACTCGTTCCGGGATATGCTCAGGACCTTCCCGGTTTTTGCGCCTCTTGGCGACAACGACATGTACGACCTGTTCACCCTGCTGCGTTTCAAAAAGTACGGACCCGATGAGCTGATCCTGCGCAAGGGCGATCCGGGGACCCATCTCTACATCATCCTCACCGGCACGGTGGAGGTGGTGGGAGAGCGCGGTGAAAGCATTTCCATGCTGGAATCCGGCGGGGTATTCGGAGAAATGAGCCTGCTCACCGGCGCGCCGGTGGTGACTTCGGTGTACAGTCGGGGGGAGACCAAGCTGGCCGCTTTGACCAGCAAGGACTTCAAGCACGTGCTGCATCGCTATCCGGTGCTGCACGTCTTTTTCTATCGGTTGCTCATCGATCGGGCCGCCAAAAACAGCAAGAAAATCAGCTCCGACATCGGCGCCGGCATGAGCGGGGACATTTCCGAGGTCCATGTCGTGGATCTGTTTCAGATGATCAATACCAGCCAGAAAACCGGCACGGTGGACCTTCATCTTCCCGGGGGCGACGCTGTTGTCATGTTTAACGAGGGTGAGGTGGTTTACGCCAGATATGGCGAGCTGGCCGGCAAGGAGGCGCTTTTCAAGCTCCTCGGCACCACCAAAGGCCAATTCACCTATTCTCCCGGTATTCCTCCAGAGGCTGAAGAATACGAGGTTATCGGCGGATTCATGGGCCTGGTCATGGAAGGCATGCAGCGGTTGGACGAGGGGAGCGAATTGCCCGAGGACATGCAGCGGCCGGATACGGATTCTGATCAGTATTTTTAGGGGGAAATCCCGGGGCTGGGTCAGTAAGGTCGACGTTCGGCCAGGTCCGGCCAACGGCGCATGATTTCCCGCGCCTCCTCCCCCAGCAGCTGCTGGGCGGGCATGACCCGTTCTTGCGGCGGCAGGCAGACTTCCCGGTAAATATCATCGTCGGCGAAATCAATGGCCGCCGCATCTTTTCTGGTGGCGGCAAAGTAGAGCGAGCCGATCCGCGCCCAATGGATCGCGGCCAGGCACATGGGGCACGGTTCGCAGTTGACGTAGATGGCGCTTCCTTCCAGCCAGTAGCTGCCGAGCCGGCGGCAGGCGTCCCGGATGGCGACCACTTCCGCATGGGCCGTGGGATCGTTGGTTGCCAGCACCCGGTTCCAGCCCGAGCCGATTACTTCTCCATCCCGGACGATCAGCGCGCCGAAGGGGCCTCCCTCTCCCTTTTCCATCCCCTGTCGGGCCAGGTCAATGGCCCGGCGCATGAATCCCCGGTCCAGATCGGTCATTTGCCTTCGCCGGCGGGCAAGGCTCGGAAAACCAGGCAGGCGTTGGTGCCGCCGAATCCGTAACTGTTGGACATGACCGTGGCGAGCCTGGTCCGGGTCAACTCCGTGACAATGGGCATGCCCGCCGCCTGCGGGTCAATGGTTTCGATATTGGCCGAGGCGGCGATGAACCCGTGCTCCATCATCAGCAGGGAGTAAATCGCCTCGTGGACCCCGGCGGCCCCGAGGGAGTGGCCGGAAAGCGATTTGGTGGAACTGATGGGCGGCACTTGGTTTCCGAACACCTCCCGGATCGCCTGCAGCTCGACGATGTCTCCCAGGGGAGTCGACGTGCCGTGCGCATTGATATAGTCCACCGGAGAGGATACCGTCTCCATGGCAAGCCGCATGCAACGGACCGCGCCCTCTCCCGATGGCGCGACGATCTGGTATCCGTCGGCCGTGGCTCCGTAGCCGATAATCTCGGCGTAGATCTTTGCCCCGCGGCGCAGCGCATGCTCCAGTTCTTCCAAAACAACCACCCCCGCTCCGTTGGCGACGACAAAGCCGTCGCGATCCACGTCGTAGGGCCGTGAGGCCTTGGCCGGGGTATCGTTGAATTTGGTGGAGAGGGCGCCCATGGCATCGAACATGCTGGTCTGGATCCAGTGTTCCTCGTCACTGCCGCCGGCAAAGATGAGGTCCTGTTTGCCCTGCTGGATCTGCTCCATGCCGGCGCCGATACAGTGGGAACCGGTGGCGCAGGCCGAGGAAATCGAGTAGCAGAGCCCCTTGATCCTGTAGGGGGCGGTCAGACAGGCGGAAACGGTGGAACTCATCGTCCGCGGCACCAGAAAAGGGCTGAGGCGGCGAACGCCTTTGTTGCGGACGATGTCCGCGCCCTCGACGACATTGGCCGCCGAGGTGCCTCCGGAACCCATAATCAGGCCGGTGCGGGGATGGGAAACCAGATCCTCGGAGAGGTTCGCGTCGGTAATGGCCTGCTGCATGGCGATAAAGGCATAGGCGGCGGCGTCGCCCATGAAGCGCAGATTTTTCTTGTCTATATGGTCGGCGGTATTGATACAGGTGAATGCGCCGACCCGGGAGCGCAGTTGCAGCTCTTCATATGCGGGCTGATAGGTGATGCCGGAGCGGCCTTCAAGCAGGGAGGTGAGCACTTCCGTCAGACTGTCGCCCAGCGGGGAGACGATGCCAAGCCCGGTGATGACTACCCGTCGCATCCTGTCAGCTCCGGTTCCGGTGCGCGGTGAATGGCAAAGGGCCCCCAGCTCTGGCAGACCGGCATGACCTCAAGAGAGTTGATGTTGACATGGGGCGGGAGCGAGGAGACCCAGAAGACGATTTCCGCGATATCGGCTCCGGTCAGAGGTTTTGTGCCCCGGTAGACCGCGTCGGCCTTTGCCTGGTCGCCATGGAAGCGTACCACCGAAAATTCGGTTTCAGCGAGACCGGGTTCAATATTGGTCACCCTGATCGCGGTTCCCAGAAGGTCGGCGCGCAGGTTGTTGGAGAATTGCTTGACAAAGGCCTTGCTCGCTCCGTAGACATTGCCGCCCGGATAGGGCCAGTTGCCCGCAACCGAGCCCATGTTGATGATATGCCCCCGGTTGCGCCGGACCATTTCCGGCAGCACTGCCCGGGTCAGGGTATATAACCCCTTGATGTTGGTGTCGACCATGGCGTCCCAGTCCTGGATATCGGCCTGATGGGCCGGCGCCAAACCGAGGGCCAGACCGGCGTTGTTCAGCAGGATGTCGATTTCCCGGAAACCGGCGGGAAGCAGGGCAAGCATTTCCTTGATCTGGTCAGGGTCGCGGACATCAATCCGGCAGGTATGGATAGCCGCGTCGGGCAGACGGGCCCGCAGCTCGCTCAACCGGTCTTCCCTGCGGCTGCAGACGATCAGTTTCCAGCCCCGGGTCGCGAACAGTTCGGCACAGGCCAGGCCGAAGCCGGAAGTCGCGCCGGTAATAAGGATGGTCTGCTGCATAACGGTCTGCTTCTAATAAAAAATCCAGGGAGGCTCCAGCCTGACCAGTCTCGCGAAAAAAAATATCTGCCGGTATCGATGTCAGGGGTTCCGGACGGACCGGTGATGCCGGCAACGGCTTCACTCTTTCTAGGATTCTGACAAATTTGCCTTGAAAAAACAATATATTTTCGGGAAAGTATGGAATTAGTCCGCCTGATGATTATGGTATTGCCATTGCCGGGCGGACGGGTCCGGCGGGCTCGCTGCAAGGCCTCAGAATGTCGGAATCGATTGTCAAACATTACGGAAGCGAAAAGGAGAGGGTGATGCTGAAGGAAAAGATGCAGAAGGCCCTGAACGGGCAGATCAATGCGGAAATGTACTCCTCGTATCTCTATCTGGCCATGGAAGCCTATTTCCAGTCAATCAGCCTGAAGGGCTGCGCGGCGTGGATGCGCGCCCAGGTGCAGGAGGAGCTCTTCCATGGGATGAAGTTCTATGACTATGTCTGCGAGCGGGGCGGCAAAGTCACCCTGGAGAGTATTGCCAAGCCTGAATCAAGCTGGAAATCGCCCCTGGTCGCGTTCAAGCAGATCCAGAAGCACGAAGAGCATGTAACCGCCCTGATCAACGGTCTGGTCGACCTGGCCATGGCGGAAAAGGATCACGCCACCTTGAATTTTCTCCAGTGGTTCGTGGCCGAGCAGGTCGAGGAGGAGGCCAGCGTCGGAGAGATCGTGGACAAGCTGAAACTGATCAAGGAAGATACCTCGGGCCTGTTCCTCCTGGATGCCGAACTGGGCAGGCGGGTCTTTACGCCGCCGGCCAAGGGCGAATAGCCCCGTGCGCCCTTGAGACTCCTCTTTCGCGACCATGAGCAGCCGCCGTCTCAAAGCCCGGGTCATGCACCTTCTGGCCGGCAACGATCCTGACCGGATCTGGGCTGAATTGTATTCCCTGCCGGCCAGGGAGGTCATCCATGCCCTGTTTTCAGGCATCTGCCGTTCCGAGGAGCCGCTGCGCTGGCATGCGGTATCCGCCATGGGGGCGAGCGTCGCCCGCCTGGCGGATACCGACATGGAAGCGGCGAGGATCGTGATGCGTCGTCTGTTGTGGAGCCTGAACGAGGAGTCGGGCGGCATCGGCTGGGGCGCTCCCGAGGCCCTGGCGGAGATCATGTGCCGCCATAACGGGCTGGCCGATGAATATGTGCACATGCTGATTTCCTACCTGCGCGATGACGGCCCCGAGCTCTTTCAGGAAGGGAATTTTCTCGAACATGCGATTCTGCAGCGGGGGTTGCTCTGGGGAATCGGCCGCATGGCGGAGGTCCGGCCGGAGATGCTTCGGGAGCGCGGGGTTGCCAAAGACCTCCTCCCGTATCTCGAAGCGGATGATCACGCGGTTCGCGGCCTTGCCGCCAGGGCGCTGGGGATGTTGGCGGCGGCGGAAGCCGTTCCGGCCATCGAAAGGCTGGTCAATGACCCCGCCTCATTTTCTCTCTACGAGGGGAACGCGCCCCGAACGGTGACCGTGGACATGCTCGCCCGGGAGGCACTGCGGCGTCTCCGGGTGGAGAAGGAGGGCTGATGGCATCGCTTCTTTTTCCCCGCGCCGGTTTTCTCCAGTTTGCCATTGCCCCAGCTGATCCGGCCGCGAATGTGCGGAAGGTCAACGCCATGCTCCGGGAACTGGAACCGCCGCCGGAGAGCCTCCTCGTTCTACCGGAATTGTGGGCCACCGGCTTTGATTATGCCCATGCGGCACGCTTGGCGGAGGAAACGCCGGCAGTGCTCAGCGAGATGGCCGTACTTGCGGAACGCTACCGGATCCACCTGGCCGGGTCGCTCCTGGAAAAGGGGAACGAGGGCGGAGAGGAATCTCAGGCGCTGTACAATACCCTGTATGTGACCGGCCCGGCCGGCCAGGTCGGCGCCTACCGCAAGCAGCATCTTTTCGGCCTGTGGCAGGAGGACCGGTTTTTCGCCGCCGGCGGCCGGGGCGGTCCGGTTGCCACGGAGCATGGCCAACTGGCCGGGTTGGTCTGCTATGATCTCCGCTTTCCGGAAACCGCCCGGCGACAGGTCTTTGCCGGGTCTCGGCTGCTCATGGTTTCGGCTCAGTGGCCAGGGAGCCGTTTAGATCACTGGCGCATCCTGCTTCAGGCCCGGGCCGTTGAAAACCAGGTCTTTGTTGTTGGTGGAAACGGCTGCGGCCTCAGCGGTTCCCATGAGCTGGCCGGGCACTCCATGGTCCTGGCGCCGGACGGCCGGGTGCTGGCCGAGGCCGGCGCGGGCGAGGAGGGGCGGGTGGTCGAGCTTGCGGCCGCCGACCTTGAGCAGGTACGCAGCCGCTTCTGTTCGGTGGGTGAACGCCCCCCCCTGCCGGGGGGCAGCCGGGAAAAGATCGTCACCCTGGCCGAGTTGAACGAGCGGCTGCACAATATCCGCCGGCAGGGGAGCAGGGTGGCCTTTACCAACGGCTGTTTTGATATCCTGCACAGCGGCCATGTCGCGTACCTGGAAGAGGCGCGCAAGACCGCAGATTGCCTGGTGGTCGGCCTGAACAGCGACGCGTCGGTGCGCACTCTCAAAGGGGACGGGCGACCGGTGAACCGGGAGGCGGACCGGGCGCGGGTCCTGGCCGGCCTCGGTTGCGTCGATTTCGTGGTGGTGTTCGGTGAAGACACGCCGCTCAATCTGATTCGCGCCATTCTCCCCGACGTGCTGGTCAAGGGCGCGGACTGGCCGGAGGAGAAGATCGTCGGGGCGGCAGAGGTCAAGGCCGCGGGCGGCAGGGTGGTCAGAATCGCCTTTGAGCATGATATTTCCACCACCGCGATTATTTCGCGGGTGAATAAACAGGAATAGGGCGCTTATTGTTATGTCGGGTTTGGCGTCATGAGTATACCCCGCACCACCTAGCCAGATTCATCGTTGTAGTTTCTTTTCTTTGCTCGCCCTGCCAATCGTCTGCTGCAGAGCAGACAAAGAAAAGGAACCAAAAGAAAGGGCACCCTGTCACTCGCCGCTTTGCTGCTGGTCCTGCGGACTGCCCTGCGCTTCTCGATCCGACTTGGAATTTGCAAACTCGCTGCGCTCCACGGCGATACCCTTGTTACGAGATATATGGGTTGAGCCAGCATGGGGAAATTCAGAAAGCTCTAACGTAGATGCCGTCGGCAAGGCCGACAAACATGCAAATTCCTTTTTGGTCGGATCTGTGGTGCTCGGCAAGTGACAATGGGGGGGAAAGAAGCAGGTTTCAACGTGTATGGTTTTGATATTTTCATTATTAACCTTTTGTTTGAAACGGGAGGAAGAAAGAGATGGCAACGGTAAAAATCAGCGGGATGCGCTGTCAGCACTGTGTTGCTTCAGTGAGCAAGGCGCTGCAGGAGATCAAGGGTGTTTCGCAGGTGAAGGTGGACTTGGCTAAGGGCGAGGCCAGCTTTGAAGGAGATGTGGACATGGCCGCGGTGAAGGCGGCCATTGCCAGGACCGGCTTCGAGGTGGTTGATTAGGAAGGGGATTTAGGGGTTTAGGAATTTAGGGCGTTTCTGATCCCGACTCCCCTAAACCCCTAAATCCCTAAATCCCTAAATCCCTAATCCTTCCAGTCCGGCCGCAGGCCGAGTTCGGTGAGCTGCTTTCTCTCCACCGGAGCCGGCGCTTCGGTGAGGGGGCAGGTCGCCTTCTGGGTCTTGGGAAAGGCGATTACGTCGCGGATGGAATCGCTGCCGGTGAGCAGCATCAGCAGCCGGTCCACGCCAAAGGCGAGCCCTCCGTGCGGCGGCGCGCCCAACTCCAGGGCGCGCAGCAGGAAACCGAATTTGTCCTTTGCCTCCTCGGGACCGATGCCCAGCACGCCGAAGACCTTTTCCTGCAGGTCTTTACGGTGGATGCGGATGGAGCCGCCGCCGATCTCGCTGCCGTTGAGCACCAGGTCATAGGCCCGGCTTTTGACCCGTCCCGGGTCGGAGGCCAGCAGGTCGACCTCCTCTTCCTTGGGCGCGGTGAAGGGATGATGCAGGGCCATGAAGCGCTTCTCGGTGGCGTCGTACTCTACCAGGGGAAAGTCGGTGACCCACAGGAAGTTGTAGGTTCCCTTGTTGATCAGGCCAAGGCGCCGGCCTAGTTCCAGGCGCAGTTCGCTGAGCACCTGGTTGACCGTGGAAGCGCTGTCCGCGCCGAAGAGGATCAGGTCGCCCGGTTCCGCGCCCAGGGCCGAACCCATGGCCGCGATTTCCTCGGCGGTGAAGAATTTGGTGATCGGTGACTGCCACTCGTCTTCCTTGACCTTGATCCAAGCCATGCCCCGGGCGCCGAAGCGGCCGGCATAATCGGTGAGGTCGTCCAGATCCTTGCGGGAGAAGGTTCCGCAGCCCTTGGCATTGATCGCCTTGACGATGCCGCCCCTGTCCAGGGTTTCACGGAACACCTTGAAATTGCAGCCGCGCAGGGTTTCGCTCAAGTCCACCAGTTCCAGGCCGAAGCGGGTGTCCGGCCGGTCGGTGCCGAAGCGGCGGATGGCCTCGTCGTAGTCCATATGCGGAAACGGAGGAGAAACCTCGAAGCCGGCGGTTCGGAACACCTCCTTGATCATCCCCTCGGTGATGGCGATAATGTCTTCCTCGCTGACAAAGCTGAACTCCATGTCGATCTGGGTGAACTCCGGCTGGCGGTCGGCCCGCAGGTCCTCGTCGCGGAAGCACTTGACGATCTGATAGTAGCGGTCCATGCCG
>QZJD01000087.1 GCA_003604995.1 Desulfobulbus sp.
ACCCCCCGCAGGACAAAGAGATTTTTGATCAGGTCGTACGCCTGGCGGCGGTTGATCCGGAAACCGGCCTGTTCCAGAAGCTCAAAGCCGTGCAGGGCCTCGCCGATGGTTTCCTCCATGATCAGGGTCACGCTTTCCGGGTACTGCGCTTCAATGGCGGGGAAATCCTGGGCCGACTGCCGTTGGGCCTTTGCCAGCGCGGCCTTTTCCTCTGCACTGCCCCGGTGGAAGATGCTCGAGACCAGGTAGTTGTGGTTGGCGTGGCTGATGTCCTCATAAAAATCGGTCAGGTCATCGATGAGCTGAAGGGCGATGCCGATGCTGTAAATACCCTGTTCCGCGGCCTGCAACTGCGGCCGGAAGGCGCTTTCGACCAGCAGGGGGGCAGCAAAGGCCAGGCAGAGCAGTTTGCCGCCTTTGTACATATGCACGGTGGACAGGATTTTTTCCGGCGGCAGGATGGTGCGCACCCCGCCTTCTTCCAGGGCCTCTTCCGCGCCGATGGGCACCAGTGCCTCGAACAGTTTCTGCTGGAGGCGGGCGGGGTCAGCGCTGCCCAGGAGGTTCCGGTGGGCCATCGCATCCGTTATCCTGACGATGAACCGGTCAAAGAGCAGGATGTGCATGATGCTCTTGAAGCGGATGGCGGGCTCGGGAAAGTTCAGGGGGAGCATCTCCTTGTATTCGTCGTCAAGGAGATTGTCGGCGCCGGTGACCAGACCGCGCAGGCAGTGATTGAGCATCCCGTAGTAGTGCCGTTTTTCCGGTTCGATGCCGATGGCCCGGTAGACGGCCAGGAAGAGGATGGAGAAAAAGTTTTTCTGAGCGTAGTGCAGGGGATTCAGGCGTCGTGTCTGGAGGGTGTTGATGTATTTTTCGTTGAGTATTTCGCCCAGCAGATCCCGCAGATCGTCCTCGACTCTGCGGTGTTCCTTGAGCGAAACGTACAGCTTTTTATAAACCTGAAGCGGAAGCATGTCTCGTGTCCTTGCCTGATGGTCATTGTCAATGAGCACATAGTGGTACTCGCAGGCCAATGATAATCACTTCTTTGCGTCTTGTCTTGGCCAAAATTGCATTCGGCGGGGCCGGGGCAGAAGAAATGGGGTTCGGGCCGCATAGTCGGTGTAGTGCTGCCGGAATTTACCGCGCAGAATTTTTTCCTCCTTCCGTAAAAAGCGGATCTGCAGCAGAAGGAACACCGGGAAACTGATCAGGAGCATGCCCGGTGAACGGAACCAGAGAACAACAGCCAGGGCACAGAGGTCATAGCCCAGGAACATGGGATGGCGACAGAGGGAGTAGCTCCGCGCCGTCACCAGTTTTTTGGGAGGTCGCCTCGGGTTGGGGGTGCCGCCGCCATCCGAGAGATCCTTCATCGAGAGGAAGATCAGGATAAGACCGGCCGGGAAAAGGGCGCCGGTAAGGACCATGCGCAACGGCCCGGAAGAAAAGTCGGGCAGGCCAAGCAGGATATCAATGGCCTTGCCGGACGCAATGACCGCCGCCGGGATGACGAGCCAGTAGCAGAGGGCATCCCTGATTTGATGGGTGCGGATGGCCGGATCAAACATGTGCTTTCGTGCCGGGGTTGACCGGATTTTGTCCGGCAATCCGGGTGATCCGGCACATGAAATTGCGGCCCGAGGGGGTGCCGATGACCGGGTTGCGCCGCTGGTCGTCGGTCAGGCTGTTCAGGTTGCATGCCGGGTCCAGTTCGCCCCAGCCCCAGGCGATGCGGATTACGCCCTGATGCGCCTCGTCGAAGAGATGGGCGGGCATGGTGAGGCTGCCCCGGGGCGTCTCCACTCTGATCCGGTCGCCCTCCTTGATTCCATGGGCGGCGGCATCGGCGGGATGGATATCGACCGCGCAGCCTTTGCTTCCTTGGGCCAGGGACGGGATCCGGAAAAACTGGGAATGGGTGAAACGGCTGGTGCGGGCGCCGCTCGTGCCCAGGAGCGGATAGTGCTCCGCCTGGTCGCTGAAGCTGATCGGCCCGGCGGGAAAGCCGTCCGCAAAGGGGACCGGTGCATGACCGTGCTGGTGCAGTTTCCGGGAGAACAGCTCCACCTTGCCGCTGGCCGTCTTGAAGCCCGCCCCTTCGTATTTTTTGTGTCGGACCTCCACGGCGTGGATGCCGTCGGGCTGCTCCCGCAGCATCCGGACCGTGATCCCGGTCGGCGCCAGTTGGTAGTCGATGGCCTCTTCGGCGCTTTGCCAGGGGAACTCCTCATGCAGACCGAGCCGGCGGCCCAGGGCAAAGATGATTTTCCAGTCCGGCCAACTCGACCCCAGGGGTTCGATGACCTGGTTCTGGAGGACCACCAGGCTGTTGCGCAGGGCCGCGCGGTTGAGCTGGGTCTTTTCAAAGCAGCTGCAGGCCGGCAGGACCACATCGGCCATCTTCGCGGTCCGGTTCATGAACATGTCGATGACCACCAGAAAGTCGAGCTGTTCCAGGGCGCGCCGCACCCGGTCTGAATCCATCAGGGAAACCGCCGGATTGCCTGACTGGGAAACCAGCATCCGGACCGGATAGGGTTTTCCTTCCAGGATGGCATCGGTCACGCAGGATTGCACCTGGTTGCCCCAGAAATCGCTGAACCCGTTGAACAGGGGGTATGCCTCGGTGATCGGCCCGACGCCGGCGGGCAGGCGCTCCTTCAACTGGATGTTGCGGGCCGGCACCGGCTGGGCCAGAAAATCGCCGCCCGGGACATCGAGGTTGCCGGTCAGGGCGCGCAGCATGCAGACCGCTCTGGTGGCGTCAAAGGAGTCCAGCTGCATGTCCAGGCCGCTGCCGTCGATGATGCAGGCCGGCCGGGTCGTTGCGTACAGGCGGGCCGCCTCTCGTATCTCCTCCGGGCGCAGCCAGAGCCGCTCGGCAACTTTCTCCGCCGGGAACCGTGCCGCTGCTCTCCGCAGTTCTTCAAAACCGACGGTCCAGTTGTCGACAAAATCCGCGTCATGGAGATCGGCCGAGATGATTTCGTGGATCATGGCCATGGCCAGCGGGCCGTCGTGGGCGGGCTTCACCCGCAGCCAGATATCGGCCTGCTCGGCGAGCGGGGTTCTGACCGGATCGACCACGATCAGCCTGGCGCCGTTGCGGCGGGCCTCCAGGATCGCCTCGGCGGCGCCGGGATTGGTGTCATGGTCGTTTTTGCCCCAGACCAGGATGCAGCGGGCGCGCCGCGGCTGCGGGAAGGTCACCGCCCCGTAGACCGCGGCATGCGCGAACACCCGCCCTACATAGCAGACCGAGCCGTTGCCGATGGTGTTGGGCGAGCCGAAACCGTTCATCAGGCGGTTGGCGTAATCCCACGGCGCTCCCCAGTCCGCGGCCATGCCCCGGAGCCAGCAGACGGACTCGGCACCGTGCGCTTTTTTGAAAAACTGAAACCGTTCGGCGACCAGATCCAGGGCCTCGTCCCAGGAGGCTTCCCGGAATGTGCCGCGGCCGTCCTTGATCAAGGGCTGTTGCAGGCGATCGGGGGCGTAGACGATATCCGGGGCCGCGGCAAGCTTGGGGCAGGGAATCTGCCTGGCCTCGGGCAGGGGCGACTTTCTGCGCGCGGCCAGCAGGCGGCCGTTGTCGATTTCCGCCTCAACGGGGCAGCATGAGGAGCATAAACGGCAGACGGTCTGGACGAACATGGCAGATCTCTCCTGGGTGTTTGCCCTATCGGCGGGCCTTGACATAGCAGCTGCGGATCAGTTCGAAGTGGTTGGCATGGGTGCGGATTTTCCACCAGACCTCGCCGCTGGAGCTGATCCGCCAGCGGGGCGGTAGACGGTGGGCGTCGCCGGCCAGCAAAGAGACAATATTGGCAAGACCCCTGCCGGCAAAGGGGCCGTCGGTCATTCCTCCGAGCCACTGCGTTTCGGCGGCCGCCTCCTCGGACCAGGAAAAGGGATCGGAGAGAAGAAACTGGGCGTCTGTCGCCCTGGTAACCCGGTTCATTTCCTCAAGGTGGCCAAGGGGGCCGGGGACCTTGTCGATGAGGTTCAGGGAGGCGAATGAAGCAGCGCTGCCGGCCCGGAACGGCAGGGCCAGCGCATCGGCGACGATGAACTCCACCCGGCTGCTGTCCCATTCCGGAGGAAGGCGCAGGGAAGCTTCGGTGAAAATATTTCCCTCCACCTTCAGGGGGATGGTTATTTCCCTGTGCTTCATCAGATCACTGGCGGTCCGGATAAAGGTCCGCGAGTTGTCGGCGCCCACGGCAAGGTCGCATTTTACGCTCATCGCAAAGGTAAACCTTCCCACCGCGGCACCGGCATCGATGGCCAGGCCGGGGTGCGGTTCCATCAGGTCGGCCCAGCGGCGATAGGCATCCGACGCAGCCGCATCCTGAAAGATATCGGCGTAATGACTCCAGAGATAGGAGGAGAGAACCGGCGCACTCTCATACTTGTTTGCCGGCCGATCATTGCCCGTCGTCTCCCCCGGGTCAAGATCGGCGATCCCTTCCGCTATCGGGTAGCTCCTGCGGCAGCGGGGACAGCGGAGTTCGCCCTCCTCGATGTCGCCCTGCGAGATCTCCCGGATGGTTTCCTTAAGCTGTACCTCAGCCGGCAGGCAGGCCGGGCAGATCAGCAGGGTGAGCAGATCCAGCTTCATGGCAGGCCCCTGGTTCTATCAGCGCGGGTTATCGCCGTCGTGGTTCAGGTCTCCTCGTCCCTTTACCAAGTCCAGTTCTTTCCGGACGGCCAGGGCCAGTTCCTCCAGGGTAAAGGGTTTCTTGATAAAGCCGTCGATTCCGAGATTCAGGCCCCGCTCCACCTCCTGGTCCTTTGAAAAGCCGCTGATGAACAGGGCCTTTTGCCCGGGGTGGCGCTTGATGATTTGTTCATAGGTCTGCCGGCCGTTGAGGCCGGGCATGATCATGTCCAGAAGCAGAAGATCAACGCTGTGGTCCCGCAGATAGGCTATCGCCTCATCGCCGCCGGCCACGGTATGGACGGTGTAGCCGAGCATGGAGAGCATGGTGCCGGTCACCTCGCGTTGCTGCTGTTCATCGTCAACGATCAGGATCGTTCCGGTACCGGCGAGTTCGGCGATATTTTTCCGCAGGGGCTTGGCAATCGCTTCTTCCCGCGATTCGGGAAAATAGAGGGTGAACGTCGTCCCCTGGTCGCTGCTGTCGATGGTGATGGCGCCTTCATGATCCTTGACCGTGTTCCAGACCACGGTCAGGCCGAGGCCGGTACCGCTGAAACCCATGGATTTTTTGGTGTAAAAGGGTTCAAAGATGCGCTCCAGATCAGCCGAGGGAATACCAGGGCCGGTATCTGCAATGGAAAGGGTGATGTATTGACCCGGTTTAACGTCCAGGGCCGCGGCTTCCGCCTCATCGATGAGCCTGCCGGAGGCGGTGATCTCGATGGCGCCGGAGGTGGCGATGGCCTCGGCGGCATTGGTCAGGAGGTTCATCAGGCATTTTTTGACATGGACGGGAGAACAGGAAATATGGTTGCCTTCAGGTGGCAGATGCGTTCTGATCGCAATATCGGGATAGAGGGTTCGGAGCTTGCCGCCTTCCGGGGAGTCCAGATACTCGCTGACCAGGTTGTTGAGGTTGACCGTCTCCCGAACAGTGGTCGCGCCGCGGGCGATGGTCAGTAGATCGGCGACCACCGCGGCCGCCCGTTTGCCGGATTCGCTGATTGCCAGCAGTGGGCCGCGCAACTCACTGTCCTTGGGCAGCTTAAAGAGCAGGATTTCGGGGTAGCCGACCAGGCCCGAGAGGATATTGTTCAGATCATGGGCCACCCCGCCGGCCATGAGGCCCAGGGCCTGCATTTTTTGCGCCTGATGCAGCTTGCGCTCCAGTTGGATCTGTTCCTCCCGCAGCCGGTCCTTTTCCTCGATTTCCTTCTGGAGTTGCCGATTGACCGCCGAGAGCCGTTCCTGGGTCTGCTTGATGAGGGTGATATCCCAGAACCCGCCGATATCCTTGGCCGGTCTGTCTTTTGAGGCCGGGACATGGGCGATCCGCAGCGACAGCACCTTGGTGTTTCCTTCCCTGTCCGTAATGGAAAATTCGTGCTGGACCAAGGGGCTTTTGTCCAGGCCGCAAGTGCCTGCGCAGTTCCTGCACACGGAATTTTCGGCGATGCGGTGAAAGATGCATTTTTCGCCGAGCACATCGGCGGCGGCATACCCGGTAAACAACTCCGCGGACTGGTTCCAGGAAAGGGTCTGCTGGGCGTCGTCCAGGGAGAAGATCGCCGCCGGACTCGTGCAGAGCAGGGTTTGCAATTCGCGGCTCCTCGCCTCTTCGTCCCGGGCCATCTGCCACTTGTCGGTCAGGGAAACGGTCAGACGCTTGAGCTCTTCCGCATCAAAGGGTTTGCGCAGAAAAAGGAGCTTGTGGGGGGAACCCACCGCCTTCACTATTTCATCGCAGGATCGATCAGAATAGGCGGTAACGATGATGATTTCCAGGTCAGGGTCCAGCTGCTGCAGGCGGGCGGCCGTCTCCATCCCGTCCCAGCCGGGCGGCATGCGGACATCGACAAAGGCCAGGGCAAAGGGCTTTCTCTGTTCCAGCGCGGCGGCCGCCGTCTCCCAGCCCTCCTTGCCCTGCTTGGCAAAGGAAAGCCGGAATTGATGCCCGTTTGTCGAGGTCGTTGCCCCGGAACCGGCAAGGAGTTCCCGGAGCTGCCGCACCGGCGTGCCGACGGCTTCCAGGTCAGGGGCCAGGACAAGCCGGTAGGCCTTCCAGATGTCCTGATCATCATCAATGATCAGGATGCGGGTGTTCGCTTTACTCATGCGTGTTTTTTTCCGATGAAGGCAGGCGGATGATAAATTCAGCCCCCTTGCCATAGCCATCGCTCCTTGCTTCAATGGTTCCGTTGTTGGCGATCAGATAATTTGCCGAGGAATGCAGGCCGAAGCCGGTTCCCCGGTTTTTCGTGGAATAGCCGAAGGTGAAAAAGTGTTTCTCCTCCTCGGCGGTGAAGCCGCAGCCCGTATCCTTGACCGACAGGATGACCTCGGGAGCGGCGTCGTCACTCTGGGCGGTCGCAACCGTCAGTTTTTTCGTTCCCTCCGGGTTGCCGCTCATTGCCTCGCAAGCGTTTTTGATCAGATTGATCAATATCTGCAAGAGTTTTCCTTCTTCTAAACGTACTCTGTCTTCGGCCATAAACGACGTTTTTACGTCGATCCTGTATTTCTGGATAACCTCCGCCATCATCTCCATGGCGTCCCTGGCCACCCGATTGACGTCAACCAGCTCATCCCTGCCCTTGAGCCGGGCGTAGTTCATTTGCAGGTTGATAATGTTCTCGATATAGCGATGCTTTTCGCTGATCTGCTCTATCTCGCGGATAATCGCGTCAAACTCGTCGCGGATCCCTTGCGGCAGCAGTTTCAGGATCGCGCTGATTTTCTTTTTTTGCTCCTCAGGAATATCCGCGGCGGATTGAATCGCTTCCGGGATGGCGTGCAGGGCCTCCTCCAGATTCGTCCGCAGAGGATTCTCTCGTAAACGTTTGAGCAGGAGATGGGTTCCCACCTTGACCGGGGTGATGGCATTGCCGATATTGTGCAGCACGCCCACCGCCATTTCAGCCATTCCGGCCTCATGGGCCTGGGCAATCAGTTCGGCCTGGGTTTTTTCCAGCTCTCTGGTCCGTTCCGTCACCAGTTCTTCCAGGGAGTGGGAATAGTCGTCAAGCTGCTGCCTTGCCTGCCGGAGGTTGTCGGTCATGGCGTTGAAGGAGCGGGACAGGACGACGAATTCCTCGCAGGAAAGCCCGTGAAAGACGATTTTATGCGCAAGATCCCCGCCGGAGACCCGGTCCACTCCTTCCCGGAGGAGATAGATCGATTTGAGTAGGGGAAGGGCAAGGAGCAGGGCAAAGGAAATGCCTACGACCACGAAGATCAGGGTCATGGTCAGAAATGAGATTTTGTAGTCGTGGAGCTGGCGCGCCCATTCTTCCCGCAGGGTAAGGATATCCCGGTTGACGAATTCCAGGGTGAAGGAGGCATTGACCGTCCCCCAATAGAGACCGCCGACATAGACCGGCGCAACCGCAATAAGGATCGGGTGCCCGTCCGGGGTCCGGTCGTGTTTGATATCGAGGTAGGTAATTTCCAGGAGCTGGTTTTCATTTTCTTCCGGAGCAAAGGGGCCGCCCAGGCCTTCAGTTTTGCGGAGAAAAGTTTGAAATTCCTCAAAATCGACGGCGTTGAATCCAAAACCCGCTGATTCGGAACCGCCTGATGCGGCACTGACGAAGTGGCAGCCGAGGAGTTCCGGATCACTGGTAACGGCCTTGGTGAGCAGGCCGTTGAGAAAGGTAAAGTTGTAGCCGGCGATGGCATCCGTGCCGCTGTGCGAAATTGATCTGACCAACTGGGCGGCCTTGTTGCGCAGGGCGTCGGTCCGGTCGGCCACTGCGCGCTGCAGCTGTTCGTCCCGGAAGGCCGAGGTTTTCTGAAAATAAAAGATGGAGATAGTCGGAAAGAGAAGGCAGAGCAGGATCACGTTCATGAGAATCAGGTAGATTCGCAGCGGCGGCTGCCACCTGGAAGCAGTTTCGATTTTTCCGCCGGTATTCATCACGTCAGGCCTTCCACGGTTTTAATTCTGGCGTGGATGGGGGGAACAGCCTCTTTGTCGATGAGCACGTCGATAACCGTCGGCCGTCCTTCCCGCAGGATGTCGGCCATGAATTCCGGAGTGATTTCGCCTGGTTTTTCCACCCGTATCCCCCGGGCGCCCAGTCCTTCCGCAACCTTGGCGAAATCGACCTGCTTGAAATGCGGGGTCAGGCCGTCGGGAATCCTTTTTTGAAAAAGCCTCCGGCCATGGTAAACCATGCCCAGCATCGAGTTGTTGAAGACCACCCAGACCACCGGAATATTGTAGTTGACCGCGGTCGCCACTTCAAAGCCGTTCATCTGGAAGCTGCCGTCGCCCACCATAGTCACCACGGGCCGGTCCGGCCGGGCGAGCTTCGCCCCGACCGGAGCGGCGACCGCATAGCCCATGGAGCCGAAGCCCATGGCCATGTAAAAGCAGTAAGGCACTTCAAAGGTCATGTACCTGGTCGCCCAGGCCATAATATTGCCCATATCCGCAAAAAAGATCGTCTCTTCGGGACAGCTTGCCCGCAGGTCCCGGACCAGCTGCATGGGATGGTACAGGGCCGTCTCATTGACTTCCGTATCTGCATCATTTTCTCTTTCCCTGCCTTTCAGCAGAGCAACACGATCAGCCAGGGAAAACACCTTGATCCCCCTGGCCGAGCGCTCCTCCAGAATTTCTTTGCTCAACTCCTTCAGGGTCGCCCGGGCATCGCCCTCCAGGCCGATCTCGGCGGTATAATTCTTGCCGATGGATTCATGATTGATATCAATATGAATCAAGGCATCGCTTGGCGCGAGCTTCTGGTTCCAGCCGGTGGTCATCATTTCGTTGAAGGATGTTCCCACCGCCAGCATCACGTCGACATCTTCCTCGATGATGTACTCGCTTGCCGCCGGGTTGCCGGCGAAACCGAGCACCCCCAGGGAGAGGGGATGGTTTTCCGGAAACACCCCCTTTCCCTTGGGGGACGTGGCAACAGGTACTTGCAGGAGCTGTGCCAGTTCCAGTAGTTCATACGCCCCCCTGGACAGGGAAACGCCCCACCCGGCGATGATGACCGGATGCTTTGCCGTTACCAGCTTCCTGGCCGCCTCCTTTACCCCCTGGCGGTCAAACAAGCGGATGGCGGTTTTCAGGGCATGGCCGATTTGATCATTGACCTCCTTTTTCATCATGTTGATGGGCAGGTTGAGATGCACCGGACCCCTGGGACCGGAAAGGGCTGAGCGGATGGCCTTATGGATCATGTACTGGGCCCGCTTTTCATTGATCAGCATCCCCGAGTACTTGGTGAAGGTTTTGAAGATGGAAACCATGTTCACCCCTTCCGCGCCCGATTCCTGGAGCGCTCCCTTGCCAAAAACCGACGTCGCGACCTGGCCGGTGAGCGCAAGAACCGGGACGGAGTCGGCATAGGCGGAGGCAAGGCCGGTGATCAGGTTGGAGGCGCCGGGACCGGAGGTCGCGCAACAGACGCCGAGCTCGCCCGACACCCTGGCGAAGCCGTCGGCCATAAAGGCGGCGCCTTCCTCATGCTTGGTGACAATGGCGGTCAGTTCCTTTTCATTGAAGATTGCGGTATTCAGGTCTTCAATCGCCCCGCCCGGAATGCCGAAAATATATCTGGTTCCCAAGCTGGTCAGGGTCCGGACGATCAGTTCCGCAGTGTTCATTCATGCTCCTTTCTTCATTCAAGGGGAGTTGGCCCCCTTCTTCAATCTCCCTCCGGGACAAATTTGGATATTTCGGGAGTTTCATTGTCGTGGAGGTACCGCTCGCGCTTCCTTCCCCCGGTAGTCAATGTCGCTGCAATGCAACGGGAAAAAGGATTCCGGAGGATTTTGCGTGGCTTCCGCAAAACAGGCATGGGTCCCGGAATGAACCCAGGTGCTCAAAATGCAGGAGATCTCAAAGGCGGAGAATTTTTGGTCGCAGAGAAATGCCGCTGCATAGCCTAAGAGATTCATGCCCTCGTTATATTTGTTGATCATCACCTCTTCGATTTCGTAGGCCAGGGCAAGATGGTCGCCGTTGGCAAATTGAAGATCCGTGGCGACCTTTTCCATGGCCTCCACCCGTTCGTCACCGCTGGCAATGGGTCTGACAAAACCCGGAATAACCGGGGTGCCGTCAGCGCGTCGCTTGGGATAGCCGGCAACGATTTGCTCCGCGGTTATTCCGTCCAGCTTATTCCGTAAGCCGGCAATGATGAATTCGCTGCCGGCAACGGCGACTCCGGGGCCGTACATGCGTGAGTCGGAGGCCAGAATACCGGCACTCACCCCGGCAACCGGAGAGGTCCGCATGGTCCCGGCCAGGCTGCTTATCTGATTGCACCAGATGCGTGCATCCGGCCAGCTCAGGCAGATAAACAGGGCCTCCAGCCAATCGGCCAGTCTGCGCTCAGGGAGTCTGCCGGTGGCATTGAGCAGCAGGACCTGGAAAAAAGAGGCCGTGCCGACCAGGTCATCCATCATGGAGTAACCGTGATTGTATACGGCCTCACCGATGACCCAGCCGCCTTTTTCAGTGCGGATTATCCCTCGGCGCTCATCCCAGAAGGAGGTGTCAGTTTTTTTGAGCTGCGGCGGCAATGACATAATGCTCCTTATCCAAAAAAGGCATAGCGGTTATGGGCTTATCGGCCATTTCCAGCCCATGGGCCAGAAGGCCTGGGGCGCAGAGCAGTTGAAACAAGCCGGCTCCGGCCCTGGGCGGAAGGCCAAGGTCAATAAACACAGCGGCGGCAATTCCCGGACTGAGCCAGCCCAGGCGCCAGGACCGGAGTTCTTGCGCAAGGCAATCTCCCCAGTGCAGCGCATGGCCGCATCCTGGTTTTTCGTGTAATTGGCTGGCAAGAGCGGTGGCCAGGGGATCAATGTCGCCGAAACGGGAACCGAATCCCGGGGCAATATGCCAGTCCCCTTTCCGGGGCGGGACAGCCGCAGCCAGCAATTCACCCGCAACCTCCGCCGGATTTCTTTCCTGCTGCGCCTGGAAAAAACGCATGGCCGCGACCACCTCCTCGCCGCCGAGATGGGTGCCGCCCATAACGGAAAGGGCAATGGGCAATATATGGGCCGTATTGCTTCTGCTGACCCCGGCATTCATGGCGGCCCGGCCGGCCGGATGGCGCGGGCCAGGATTGATGCAGGCGATCATCAGGGCCTCCATGAGGTCTGTCTGCTCCGGGGTGGGAAGTTCTCCCTGAAAAAGAAGAAGCAGGACCTCGACGAAACGGCGATGCTGCATGAGTTCGAAGAGGTCGTAGCCGTGGCAACGGCAGCTTTCCGCGAGGTAGGGATTTGTTGCTGTCTCCTGTTCCTGCCAGATGCGGGTTACGGGGCGGCTGGCAAACTCTCCTTGGCGCTGTTGAACCTTGGGGTGCTTGGTGGTCACTTTGGGTTTGCCTCAATGACGACAGGAAAAGTGAACGGCGGAGATTGCATGGGTTGGCGCCATAACAGCCGTTTATGGTTTGTTGCCGGTGACGATGCTCCATTCGCCAAAGCCGGTTGACAGAACTTTGGTATCGGTAAAGCCCGCTTCCTGCAGAAGAGCAACAAGCTCGTCCCCTGAAAACTGCTGCCCCTCGGTCCAGAGCATCATGTTGATATTGTAAGCGGCCGCAAAAAGAGGACCTGTTTTCTTTTCGTTAAAAAGCATTTCGTGAAGAATGATTTTTCCCCCGGGAGGCAGGCTGGCAAAACTTTTTCGGGCGAGGAAACGACATTTGTCCGGCAACCAGTCATGGAAGATGTCGGAATAAAAATGGATGTCAGCCTCAGGGAAAGGATCCTCCCACATATCACCCTCATGGGTTTGGATTCGTTGTTGCAGCCCATGTTCGTCAATAAATGTATTGGCAACTTCGCAGACAAACGGTCGGTCAAAGACGATGGCATCCATGGCTGGCCAAAGAGCAAGCGCACCGATACAATGGGCGCCGGAGCCGCCGCCAATGTCCAGCATCGTCCGGTGTTGCGCCAGGTCCAGCCTGTCAGGCCAGGCCATGGCCATGGGCATACTCTTGCTGTGCATCGAACGGGTAAAGGTCTGGGCCAGTTCAATCTGCTCCGCATTGGATTTGAAGACATCGCTACCCTTATAGGCCTGAGAAGAATTTTCCAGAACAGCATTCTTGAAGGCATCCAGGGAAAAGATTTCCTTATTGGCCAGCATGGCATCCAGGGTGCCGCCCCAGTATGCCGGGCCACCTCGAGTGAGGTAGTCCCCGGAAATTTCAGTGAGAGTGTAGCGGTTTTCCGGATCAAGCCTGATCAGGTCAAGGCTGACGCACATGGACAAGAGTGATCGGGCGGCCCGTGGGTGCAGCTGCAAGGTTTGGCAGATTTGATCCAGGTTCAGGGGCGAGTCGGCAAGCGCATCAAAGAGTTTGAGTTCATGGGCAGCAAAAAGTGCCTGCGCCCCGGCAAGGCCGAAGATAATATTGAATATCGGCCGGTCGTCAACGCGAGGCCTTTTGATGGTTACTGCCATTTTCTCACCCCTGTTTTCCTGTTTCTCTGGAAAGTAGAAATATATTCGAAAAAACAATTGTTTAAAAGTTATAGCGTAATTCAGCGAAGAAGCTTATGCCCGGCATGGGGTAGTCGCCTGGAATGGACCCGTCACTTGGTTCGTAGATGTTTTCGTCAAAGAGGTTTCTGACCGCCACGGCCAAGTCCCAGTGATCCATAATATTTTTGCGGCGCAGAGTGATATTGACCTGATGATAGTCGTCGATGTCGGATCTGGTATCTCCTGCGGCCCGGTGCCGGTTGCCGATCCAGAAGTAGCGGGTATCCAGGGACCAGTCAGGGCGAAAGGTCCAATGGGCTGCCGCATACACTTGCAATTCCGGGGCATCAGGCACGATTTCATTGGTATCCTTGTCCTTTGAACGCTGGTAGGCCACATTGGCCATCAGGCGAAGCGTATCCAGTATTCGCCAGTCAGCCTCCAGTTCCAATCCATGGCCTTCCTGATCCTTGACATTCCGGGCAGTCTTGGTGGCCTGGCCCGGATCATCGACATATTCGATGATGTCTTCAATATCATAGATAAATACACTGGGGATGATCCGCAGGTTCGTTGTCGGCTGGTAATCAAAGACCAACTCCAGGGTTTCGATGGTTTCGGGGTCAAGATCGGGATTGCCGAGAACGATGGGATTATTCTGGGCATACAGTTCGGCAAATGCCGGGGGCCGGAAGGCCTGCCCGTAGAGAAGTTTGGTTGCAAGATCGTAGCGGGTCTCCCAGACCAGGGCCAGCCGGGGGTTGATGGTGGTGCCGAAATCCGAATAGTCGTCATAGCGTACCCCAGCAGTCAGTTCCCATTTTCGGGCAAAAGACCATTCGTCCTGCGCAGACATGTACTTTATCCGTCTTGAGCTTTCGGGCATGAAGGCATAGGGCGTGCCGGAGAGGTCGGTCAGCGTCCCATCCACCGCAGGCTGGCTGCCGTCAATAACGCTTGGCCCGAAATTGGAATAGTGTTCATATTCATCTTCCATTTGCTTATACCCCATGTGCAGGCGCAGGAGGTGATCCGTAAAACCTTCGTACAGGGCGGTGGCCTCGATGGTGCTCTGCGTCTCAAGGACAATGGGTTCGCCGATATAGCCGTCGGTAAAAAGGGTTACCCCTGCCGGATTGACAAAGTTGATGTTGCCGTCAGACCCTATGGGTAGAACGGTGCCGGCCGGAAAGAGGTTGAAGAAAGAGTCTTCATCACGGTACAGATAGCTGGCCCGCAGACTCAGGTCCCAATTCTTGAGCAGCTCTTTGTTTTGATAGAGAATATCCGCCATATACTGCTCAACGTCGGTATAGCCGTCAGGATCGATGGTTTGCGACCCGCCGGCACCGAGCCCTGCGTCATCCTGGAACCAGCCCCAGAGCCGGCAGGTCCAGTTCCCCTTGTTCGCGGCGAACTGGGTGTCAAGAATCCGGTAATCCGTTGTCAGGGCGGCCGGGGCAAGAGAAGCAGGCGGGAGGGTATTGGGAATATTAATCGAGTTGTCGAGTACGGTTTGCAGGTCACTTGCCACAATCCGGTCGTCGTCCCCCTCACTCTCCTGGTACTCCATGCTCAAGGAGAGGTTCCAGCCTTTGTACTGACCGCCATGCTGGAGCCAGGCGTCGGCGCTGTCGAAAGAACCGTACCGCGCGCCGAATTTGGTGCCGTCGATGGCAAAACCGTCCTTGGTGATGACATTGATGGTGCCGGCAAAGGCGTCGGCGCCGTGTACCGCCGAACCGGGACCACGCACGATTTCCACCCGTAATATGTTCGATACGGGCATAGAAAAGGTAAAAGGCCTGCCGCCCAAATATGTTTGGGTTACCGGCAAACCGTTGACCAGCAGGAGCACCTGGGGATTGTTCCCGGTATGGATGCCCCGGATGGAAAAAACATCGTCAAGCCGGTTTAAGGTAGAAGGGGAGATGTGCAGGCCCGGGACGGTTTCCAGGGCCTCGGAAAGGTTGGTGGCACCCATTTCTTCCAGGTCTTCCGCGGTGATCACCGTGGCAACGGAAGGGGCCAGGTGCACCGGTTTGAGACTGCCGGTGGCCGTCAACAGTAACCGGTCGGCACGGTAGACATCCTCTTCCTGCGGGCCGCTGCCGAACACCTCTGCAAAAGCCTGCGCCTCTTGCGTATCTTGGTCGGCTCCGTGCCCCGGGACCGGAGCCAGGAGAACCAGGGCCGTCAACAACGCGGTATGGAAATGTTTATGCATGATCCCCCCTCCTTGGTTGAAACCAGGCATGACGCGCTGGCAATGTTGATCCCGGCACGAACCGCC
>QZJD01000070.1 GCA_003604995.1 Desulfobulbus sp.
GTGGACGGGACCGCCCCGGGCTTTGCCGCGATCATGGGCGCGCCGCCCAGCAAGGAGATCGCCTCCAAAATCGCCCTGGAACTCCAGGAGAAAAACCTCTACATCTTCATGCACGACCAGACGAACGGGGTGCGCATGCCCGACCTCCTGGTGCAGAGCGATGTGCAGGTGGGCTGGGGCACGCGGCTGGTGCCGTTCGGCCCCACCTACACTTCGGCGGTCTTTGCGATCGGCTTCGCCTGCCGCGTGGCGCTGGCGTTTGGCGGGATCAAGCCCGGCGACTACCGCGGCAACCTGATCTACAACAAAAACCGGACCTTCGCCTTTGTCATGGCCTTTGGCCCGGTGAGCGACGAGTGGTATGCCAATGCCGCCGGCGCCATCAACTGGGGCTTCCCGACCATTTCCGATTACGATATTCCCCAGGTCCTGCCCACCGGCATCTGCACCTACGAGCACGTGGTCTCCAATGTGCCCCACGAGGAAATCGTGCAGAAGGCCATCGAGGTGCGCGGCCTGAAGGTCTCGGTGACCAAGATCGACATTCCCATGGCCTTCGGTCCGGCCTTCGAGGGCGAGCGGATCAGAAAGGACGACCTGTTCATGGAGTGCGGCGGCGGCCGGACCACCGGCGTCGAGGTCCTGGTGTCCAAGGAGATGGACGAGGTGGAAGACGGCAAGATCATCCTGGAAGGACCGGATATTTCAGACATCCAGCAGGGCCAGAACCTGCCCATCGCCATCCTGGTCGAGGTGGCCGGCCGCGAGATGCAGTCCGATTTTGAGCCGATCCTGGAGCGGCAGTTCCACCACCTGATCAACTACATTCAGGGAATCATGCACATCGGCCAGCGCAACATCATGTGGATCCGCATCGGCAAGGGCGCGGTGGAGAAGGGCTTTTCCTTCAAGCACATCGGCAAGGTCCTGCACGGCAAGCTGCATCAGGAGTTCGGCGCCATCCTCGACAAGGTGCAGGTGAAGATCTACACCGTCCAGGACAAGGTGGAAGAGGTGATGAACCTGGCCCGCAAGGTCTACACCGAGCGCGACCTGCGGCTCGGCTCCATGACCGACGAGACCGAGGAGGTGTTTTACTCCTGCACCCTGTGCCAGTCCTTTGCCCCGAGCCACGTTTGCGTGATCACCCCGGAGCGGATCGGCATGTGCGGCGCCTACAACTGGCTGGACGGCAAGGCCTCCTACCAGATCAACCCCACCGGTCCCAACCAGCCGATTCAGAAGGGCGAGTGCGAGGATCCGGTCAACGGCTACTTCCAGGGCATCAACGACTTCGTCAACCAGGCCTCCCGGGGCGCGGTCGCCCAGGTGAGCTGCTACTCCCTGATGAACAGCCCGATGACCGCCTGCGGCTGCTTCGAGGCCATCGCCGCCATGCTGCCCAGCTGTAACGGGATCATGGTGGTCAACCGCGACTTCATGGGCATGACCCCCTCGGGCATGAAATTCACCACCCTGGCCGGCATGGCCGGCGGCGGCATGCAGACCCCCGGCTTCATGGGCGTGTCCAAGCATTTTCTGACCAGCCGCAAGCTGTTCCTCGCCGAGGGCGGCCTCAAACGATTGGTCTGGATCCCCAAGATGCTCAAGGAGGAGATCGCCGACAAACTGAGGGCACGCTGCGAGGAGATAGGCATGCCCGAGCTGTTCGACATGATCGCCACGGAAGAGCAGGGGACCACCGAGGAGCAGATCCTGGAATTCCTCAAGGAGAAAGGCCACCCGGCCCTGTCCATGGAAACCGCCATCGGCTGAGACAACGGATAACCAGCGGCCCGCCATCGGGCTGTTTAGAGCTATGCACTAAAGAGGAGAAAAAAATGGCCTTAACCGGTATACAGATCCTGAAGATGCTGCCCAAGAAGAACTGCGGCGAGTGCGAGATCCCCACCTGCCTGGCCTTTGCCATGAAAGTGGCGGCCGGCCAGGCAGCCATCGATGCCTGCCCGTACGTGAGCGAGGAGGCAAAGCAGACCATCGGCGAGGCCTCGGCGCCGCCGATCCGCACCATCAAGCTGGGCGCCGGCGAGGCCGCCTTTACCGCCGGCGGCGAGACCTGCCAGTTCCGCCACGAGAAGCGTTTCGAGAACCCCACCGGCATCGCCGTGCTGATCTCCACCACCGAGGGCGAAGCAGCGGCGGACGGCAAGATCAAGCGGTTCAATGAAATGGTCTACGAGCGGGTCGGAGTGATGATGCGCGCCAACCTGATCGCGGTGAAAGACGGAAACGGCGACACCGGAGCCTTTACTCAACTGGTGGACAAGGTGATCAAGACAGCGCCCAAGGCCGCGCTGATTTTGATGACTGACAACGCCGAGACGATGAAGGCCGGGATCGCTGCCTGCGGTGAGCGCAAGCCGCTGCTCTACGGCGCAACCGCCGCCAATTTACAGGCCATGGCCGATCTGGCCAAGGAAAGCGGCTGCCCGCTCGCGGTGCGCGGCTCCAAAATGGACGAGCTGCTGGAGCTGAGCACCAAGTTGCAGGAGGCCGGGCTTAAGGATCTGGTCATCGATTCCGGCGCCCGCACCCTGCGCGGTGCCTTCGAGGACGGGGTTGTCGCCCGCCGCGCCGCGGTGAAGGACAAGTACAAACCGCTGGGTTTCCCGACAATCACTTTCCCCTGCGAAATGACCGATGACCTGATGATGGAGGCGATGATCGCCTCGGTCCTCATGGCCAAGTATGCGGGTATCGTCGTTTTGTCCGATCTGCAGGGCGACATCCTCTTCCCGCTGCTCCTGGAGCAACTGAACATCTTCACCGATCCGCAACGACCCATGGTGGTGCAGGAGGATATCTACCCGATCACCGGTCCGGGCGAGGATTCGCCGGTGCTCATCACCTGCAACTTCTCGCTGACCTACTTCATCGTCTCCGGCGAGATCGAGGGCTCCAAGGTACCGTCCTGGCTGCTGATCAAGGACACCGAGGGGCTGTCCGTGCTCACCGCCTGGGCCGCAGGCAAGTTCGGCGCCGACCTGATCGCCCAGTTCGTGAACAAGTCCGGGATCAAGGACAAGGTGAAGCACCGCGAGCTGATCATTCCCGGCTATCTCGCCTCGATCAAGGGCGAGTTGGAGGAGGAGCTGGCCGACTGGACGATCACCATCGGTCCACGGGAAGCCGGCCACCTGCCGGCCTTCCTCAAGGAATGGAAACCGTCAGCGAAATAGATTTTGTTTTGTTCTGTGATTGGGGGCAGTTCCATTTTATCCCCGTTTTAAAGAGCCACTGACCTGGCCGATATCCGAAGACCCTGAGTATGACCACGGTACAGCTGAACATAGACGGCAATGAGATCGTCGCCGAAAAGAACCTGACCATCCTGGAGGTGGCCCGCCGGGCGGGAATCGCCATTCCCACCCTCTGCCATGTCCCCGGCAAACGCGCCGACGTTCACTGCGACATCTGCGTGGTGGAGATTGCCGACTACGCACGGCACGGGCTCACCTGCTCCCTGCCCGGCGAGAGTATGTTCCGGGCCTGCGAGACCGTGGCTCAGGACGGCATGGCGATTTCTACCTCATCCAAGGCGGTGCTCAAGGCCCGCCAGGACCGGCTGGCAATCATCTCCAAAACCCATTTCGGCGACTGCAAGGCCCCCTGCAACCTGACCTGCCCCGGCCAGATCAACGTCCAGGGTTATATTGCGCATGTGGCCAGGGGCGAATACGAAGAGGCCCTACGCCTGGTCATGGAACGCAACCCGGTGCCTTTTTCGGTCGGGCGCGTCTGCCCGCGCTTTTGCGAAACCCGCTGCCGCCGACTCCTGGTGGACGATGCCATCCATATCAATCACCTGAAGCGCTTCGTCGCCGACTGGTGCATGAGCCACGAGGTCAATCTGAACATCCCCAGGGAGAGGGCCACCGGCAAGAAGGTCGCGGTGATCGGTGGCGGCCCGGCCGGACTGACCGCCGCCTATTTCCTGACCCGCAAGGGCCACGACGTCACCATCTTCGAAGCGGCGCCCAAACTTGGCGGGGCGCTGCGTTACGGGATCCCGGAATACAAGATTCCCAAGGACATCCTCGATTACGAGATCAATACCATCCTGCGCATGGGCATCTCCATCCGGCTTAATCAGGAATGGGGCCGCCACTTCACCGTCCAGGACCTGCAGAACCAGGGGTTTCACGCGGTGTTCATCGGGATCGGCGCCTGCATCGACGAACCTTTGGAGATCCCCTGTTCGCAGAAGCCGCATGTCTATCAGGCCACCCAGTTTCTGCGGATGGTCAATGATGGCAAAAAAATGGAACTCGGCCGCCGGGCCGCGGTCATCGGCGGCAACAATATCGCCATGGAGGTCGCCCGTAGCCTGATCCGCCTGGGGGTGGACGACGTGACGATCATCTATCCGCGCGCCAAAATCGAAATGCCGGCCAATCAGCGCAACATCAGGGAAGCGGAAAACGAAGGGGTCAAGTTTCTGCTCATGGCCTCGCCCATCGAGATTTGCGGCCCCTCTTCCTCGGACAGCCGCCTGCGTCTCGATCTGATCAGGATGAAACTGGGCGAGCCCGACAGCCGCGGCCGCCGGGAAGCGGTCCCGATACCCGGTTCCAAGAACACCCTCTATGTGGACACCATTGTCTCGTCGCTGGGGCAGACCACGGTCAGGGACCAGCTGCACGGCGGGGAGATCGAGGCAAACATCGAGTTGAGCGAGCGCGGCGCCATCGTCGCCAACCCCAGGACCTCGCAGACCAATATTGAGGGAGTTTTTGCCGCCGGTGACGCGGTGAGCGGGCCGAAATCGGTGATCCAGGCCGTGGTGGCGGCTCGGCGCGCCGCAGAAAACATCCACGCCTATGTTCTGGACACCGCCAAGGAGCCTGCGGAGAGCCGTTTCAATTTCACTCGGGGCAAGACCTTTGACGAGGTGGACCTGAAGAACTTCGAGGGGATCAACGTCACCCTGCGGGAAAAGATGCCGGAACGCCCTCCGGAGACCGCGATCCAGGACTTCGACGAGGTCCGGCTCGGCTATACCGAAAAGATGGCCCGCCGGGAAGCGGCCCGCTGCCTTTCCTGCGGCTGCACCGCCTTTGACCGCTGCGACCTCAAGCGTCTTGATATCGATTACGACGTCAATATCATCAAGACCGGCATGGGCACTATCCCGCTCTACAAGACCGATCACTCCCATCCGGCGATCATCGTGGATCGCAATAAATGCATCTACTGCCAGCGCTGCGTGCGCTCCTGCGAGTATGACGCCCTGGAACTGCGGGTCAAGAAAATCGACGAGAGCGGCCATCCCCTGGGGCTTGAGATCATCTTCAACGACAAGTGCGTTTCCTGCGGCAAGTGCGTGGAAAACTGTTCCACCGGCGCCCTGAACAAAAAGAACCGGATCGTGCCCATCCAGGCGGAAGAGGTCAGGACTGTCCGCTCCACCTGCCCCTACTGCGGCACCGGCTGCCAGATCGAACTCAAAGTGAAGGGCGACACCCTGATGGAGATCGGCGCCAACCCGGAGCACGCGCCCAATTTCGGCGATCTGTGCGTCAAGGGCCGGTTCGGCCACAATTTTGTCCACCATCCTGACCGGCTGCGCACGCCGCTCATCCGCCGGGTGCGCACCGGCGCTCTGGAACCCGCGAGCTGGGCCGAGGCCATGGATGTCATCGCCACCGCCTTCCGCCGTATCCTGGAGGATAAGGGCCCTGACGCCCTTGCCGGTCTTTCCTCGGCCCGATGTACCAATGAAGAGAATTACGCGTTCCAGAAGTTTTTCCGCGCGGGAATCGGCACGAACAACGTCGATCATTGCGCGAGATACTGACACAGCCCGACGGTGGCCGGTCTGGCCGCAACATTCGGATCCGGAGCGATGAGCAACGATATCGCCGGCATAGTTGATAACAAGGCGCTTCTGGTCATCGGTTCCAACACCAGCGAAGCACACCCGGTGATCGCCCTGCGCATGCGGGAGGCGGTCAAGAGGGGGGCGAAGCTGATAGTTGCCGATCCACGCCATATCGGATTGGTCGATGACGCTGCCCTGTGGTTGCGTCACCGCCCAGGCACCGATGCGGCCCTGATCAACGGTCTCTGCCATGTGATCATCCGCGACAATCTGGCGGACCAGGCGTTCATCAACGAGCGTACGGAAGGGTACGAGGTCATGGCCAGGGCGGTGGCAGAATGCACCCCCGACCGGACCGAGTCGATCACCGGCGTACCGGCCGCGGATATCGAGGCTGCGGCCAGGATCTACGCTGAAGCGGAGCGGGCCGGCATTTACTATACCATGGGCATCACCCAGCACACCTCAGGCACCAATAACGTCCTGGCCCTGGCCAACCTGGCCCTGCTCACCGGCAATATGGGCAAGCCCGGCGCCGGCCTGAACCCGCTGCGCGGCCAGAACAACGTCCAGGGGGCCAGTGACATGGGGGCGAACCCTCTGAACATGCCCGGCTATCAGCGGGTGGACAATGAGGAGGCGAGGGTGCGCATCGGCGAGATCTGGGGGCACCTTCCCAAGACAGAGCCGGGCCTGACCGCCACAGAGATGACTCCTGCCATGCTGGACGGCAGAATCGCCGCCATGTGGATCATGGGCGAAAACCCGGTTCTCAGTGACCCGAACGCGAGCCATGTTCGCGAGGCGTTTGCCAAGCTCGATTTTCTCCTGGTCCAGGACATCTTCCTCACGGAGACCGCCGAGCTGGCCGACGTGGTCCTGCCCGCGGCCTCATTTGCGGAAAAGGACGGCACCTTCACCAACACCGAACGCCGGGTGCAGCGGGTACGCCGGGCGGTGCGGCCGCCGGGCGAGGCCCGGGATGATCTGACCATCATCAACCTGGTCACCGCCCGCATGGGCTATGACCATATCGTGCCGCTGACCAAGGGGTATACCTACCGGCTGTACAACGAGGGCGGCTTTGTCACCGCGCCGCCGCTCAGCGAGGAGGTGTTTGCGGAAATCGGCCGGGTCTGGCCCGCCATAGCCGGCCTGAGCTACGAGCGGCTTGCGGGCGACGGCATCCAGTGGCCTTGCCCGGACGAGAACCATCCCGGCACGCCGGTTCTGTTCGAGAACGGTTTCCCCATCGGCCGGGCGAAATTCAGCGCGGTCGTCTGGCAAGGTCCGCGCGAGCTGCCCGACGAGGAGTATCCGCTGGTGCTGTCCACCGGCCGGGTCCTGGCCCAGTACCATACCGGGACCATGACCCGCCGTTCCCCGATCCTCGAGGATGTCGACAGCGGCCCCTACGCGGAGATCAACCCGGAAGACGCGGAACAGCTCGGGATCGAGCCCGGCGAGAAGGTCAGGGCGGTGAGCAGAAGGGGCAACATCACCATCCCGGCGCGCATCACGGAACGAGTCGGCAAAGGCCTGGTCTTTATTCCGTTCCACTACCGGGAGGCGGCCGCCAACCTGCTGACCAACGACGCCCTGGACCCGGTGTGCAAGATCCCGGAGGCCAAGGTCTGCGCGGTGCGGCTGGAAAAGTTGAAGCAGGGCCCGGCGCGCAGGCTTTCAGACCTGCAGGGATGATTGTCAGAAGACAGAGGCCTGACAACAGATGTCGGAACGTCGGATGGATGGAGCGCAGCGAACCCCATCCCACTTGCCGTACTTGATGAACTTGAAAAACTTGACGAACTTAACATACTTGACGAACTTCTAACCGGAGAACGACATGGGAAAAGGAATGGAACATAAGGCCGGGGCGGTGATGATCCTGGGCGGCGGCATCGCCGGCATCCAGGCCGCGCTGGACCTCACCGGGCTCGGCTACTTCGTGTACCTGGTGGAAAAGGAGGCGGTGGTCGGCGGGGTCATGGCCCAGCTGGACAAGACCTTTCCGACCAACGACTGTTCGCTCTGAATTCTCGCGCCAAAGCTGGTGGAGGCCGGTCGGTCTCCCAATATCAAGATGCTCACCAACGCCGACTTCCTCGGCCTGGAGGGCAAGCCCGGCGATTTCACCGCGAAGCTCAGACTGCGGCCGCGCTATATCGACGCGGACAACTGCACGGCCTGCGGCCTGTGCACCCAGTACTGCCCGCGCCACCATGTGGACAAGTACAACGAAGGTTTGGCCATGACCAGGCCCATCCACATCGACTACGCGCAGGCGGTGCCGGCGACCTACTATATTGATCCGGGTTCGTGCCTGTACCTGCAGCACGAGACCTGCCAGATCTGCGTGCCGGTCTGCCAGAGCCACGCCATCGACTTCAGCCAGCAGCCTGAGGAGCTGGACCTGAAGGTGGGCGCGGTGATCTTGTCGCCCGGCTTCGGCAAGATCGGCGAAAAGACCCTGGAACAGTTCGGCTACAACAAACACCCGGACGTGGTGACGAGCATCGAGTTCGAGCGGATGACCACCGCCTCCGGCCCGTTCCAGGGCGAGATCAAGTGTTTCTCTGACGGCCGCCATCCGAAACGGATCGCCTTCATCCAGTGCGTCGGCTCTCGGGACCTGGGCTGCGACAACGGCTACTGCTCGTCGGTCTGCTGCATGTACTCCATCAAGGAGGCCCTGGTTGCCAAGGAGCATGACCCCTCGGTGGAGATCACCATCTACTACATGGATATCCGTACCCAGGGCAAGGAGTTTGACAAGGCGCGCCAGCGCGCCGAGAATATGGGGATCAAATTCGTCCGCGCCAAGGTGGCTGACGTCACACCCTGGAAGAACAACCTGCGGCTGACCTATTCCACCTTGGAGGCCAGGCATTCGTTTGCCGAGTTTGACCTGGTGGTCCTGTCTGTAGGCCTGGAATCGCCCAAGGACGCCCAGGGCATCGCCAAAATCGCCGGCATCGAGCTGAACCGCTACGATTTCTGCAAGACCGAAACCTTCTCGCCGCTGACCACCTCCCGCGAGGGAGTTATCGTCGCCGGTGCCTTCCAGGGTCCCAAGGACATCCCGGAGAGCGTCACCCAGGCCTCGGCCGCCGCAGGGCTCGCCGCCGGCCTCCTGACCAAACAGCGGGGGCAGGGCGTGGTCCACAAGAGCTACCCGGAAGAGCAGGAGATGGGCGACGAGGTGCGCATCGGCGTGTTCGTCTGCCACTGCGGCATCAATATCGGTGCGGTGGTCAACGTACCCCAGGTGGAGCAGTCCACCGCCGACATGGAAGGGGTTGTCTACCATACCGACAGCCTGTACTCCTGTTCCCAGGATGCCCAGGAGGTCCTGAAACAGAAAATCAAGGAGCACAATCTGAATCGGGTGGTCATCGCCGCCTGTTCGCCCCGGACCCATGAGCCGCTCTTCCAGGAGACCTTGAAGGATGCCGGGCTCAACCGCAACCTGATCGAAATGGTCAACATCCGCGACCAGTGTTCCTGGGTCCATGCCACTGAACCGGACGCGGCCACCGACAAGTCCAAGGACCTGGTCCGGATGGCCGTGGCCAAGGTCCGCGGCATGAAGTCATTGCCCGAGCAGACCGTGCCGGTCACCCCGAAGGCCTTGGTCATCGGCGGCGGCATCGCCGGGATGACCGCGGCCCTCTCCCTGTCCGACCAGGGTTTTGAGAGCCTGCTTATGGAAAAGGGCAAGGCCCTGGGCGGCAACCTGGGCCTGCTCAACACCACTTTGGCCGGGGACGAGTCCGCCGATTACCTGAAGGGATTGGTTGACCGGGTCAGGAAGAGCAAGCTGATCCACGTGGTCACCGAGGCCGAGCTGGCGAGCCTGTCCGGCTTCATCGGCAACTTCTCCTCGGTGGTGGCTTCCGGTTCAGGCGCCAAGAAGAAGGAAATCACCTTTGATCACGGGGTGGTCGTTCTGGCCACCGGCGGCCGCGAGCACCGGCCCGACCTGTACCTGCTCGGCAAGAACAATAAAGTGGTGACCCAGCAGGAGCTGGAGCTGCAACTGGCCAAAACCAAAAAAGCGCCGGAATCGGTGGTGATGATCCAGTGCGCGGGTTCGCGCGGCGACGATCTCTCCTACTGCTCCAAGGTCTGCTGCAACCACGCAGTGAAGAACGCGCTCAAAATCAAGGAGCTGAACCCGGACGCGCAGGTGGTGGTGCTCTACCGCGACATGCGTACCTACGGCTTTGCCGAGGATGCCTACCGCGAGGCCCGACTGGGGGGCGTGGTCTTCATCCCCTATGACGTAGCGCGCAAGCCCGAGGTCTATGAGAAGGGCAAGAAACTGCATGTTCGGTTTTTCGACACCATCCTTCAGGAGGAGCTGGATCTTGCGCCCGACCAGGTGGTACTCTCCGTGGGCATCGTTCCCGAAGGCACCCAGGAACTGAGCAAGCTCCTGAAGGCACCGCTCACCGACGAGAAATTCTTCCTGGAGGCGCATGTCAAGCTGCGGCCGGTGGAGCTGTCCGTGGACGGCGTCTATGTCTGCGGCCTGGCGCACGGGCCCAAGCCCCTGGACGAGACCATCGCCCAGGCCCAGGCGGCGGCGGCCAAGGCGGCCATCCCCCTGGTCAAGGGCGCGGTGTCCGTGGCGCCCATCGTCTCGGTGGTCGACCAGGAGTCCTGCATCGGCTGCGGCCTGTGCGCGAGTCTCTGCCCCTACCAGGCCATCGAAATGGTCAAAGTGGACAACAAGCGCAAGGCGCAGACCATCGCCGCCTCCTGCAAGGCTTGCGGCATCTGTGCCAGCCACTGCCCAAGCTTTTCCATTGCCATGGGCAGTTTTACCAACGAACAGATCAACGCGCAGATCGCCGCCTTCGGCGGGGTGCGCGAAAAAGAAAAAGCTGAGGTAGCATGATGAGTGAACAATTCAGCCCCAAGATCCTGGGCTTTCTCTGCAACTGGTGCTGCTACGCCGCCGCCGACGCGGCCGGTGTGTCGCGCTACCAGTACCCGCCAAACCTGCGGACCATCCGGGTGATGTGCACCGGCCGGGTAGATCCCGCCTTTATCTTCCGCGGCTTCATCGAGGGTGCGGACGGCATCTTCACCGGCGGCTGACAACTGGGCGAATGTCATTACCAGGTTGGTAATTATGACGCCATGGGCATGAATGCGCTGGTGCACAGGATTCTGAAAGAAATCGGCATCCGCGAGGAACGTTTTTCCCTCCAGTGGGCCTCGGCCGCGGAAGCGCCGAGGTTTGTGAAGCTGATCACCGACTTCACCCGCCAGATGCAGGAGCTGGGTCCCCTGGGCAAGGCAGAGGGCCTTTCCAGGGAGGAACTGCAGAAACGCCTGCAAAAAGGTTTGGAGATCGTCAGCAGCCAGTCGGTGCGGGTCAGCTTCGGCAACGCCGCCAAGGCGGTGCGCAAGGACGCGATCTGGACCTTTGAACACATCGACCAGGTGATCAACGACAAGATGGCCAAGTCCCTGGAGAAGGCCCTGGGTTGATCACCAGCACTGCGATGCGCCCATAAGGCCCGGACCTCCTTGCGGAGGCCGGGCCTTTTTTGTTATTGTCTGGCTGTGCTGGTTCGGTTGGTAGTATTTGCATTGCTGAGCTGTATTGAGGAGTTTGACCCGCATGAAGGCCGTAGTTGCGGTGTGTTACGAATCGCATCGATCAAGGCATTTATAACCACTACCGACAAATGGAGTTGAAAGGTGAATTTTTCCGGATTTCACCTTGGAGGACGTATGAAAAAAAAATCGACCCAACGGCGGTACATGATGAATATCCTCATGATAAGCATGTTTGTCCTTTTTCAGGTATCCTCTTTCTTTATTTCACCCGCTTGGACCGCCGATGGCGATCATGTCTGGGCGCGGGCTCTGGGAGGGGGAAATTACGGTGAAGGATTCGGCATTGTCGCAGATGAGGCGGGCCATGTCTACGCCACCGGAAATTTTCAGGGCATTGCCGATTTTAATCCCGGGCCTGAAACTTATGAACTGACCAGCGCCGGCGGTGAGGACATATATGTGGTCAAGCTCGACAAAAACGGGGATCTTGTCTGGGCACGTGGAATGGGGAGCAACAACAGCGATTACGGATACGATGTTGCCGTTGACCAGGCTGGCAACGTAAACACAACCGGGTTCTTCAACAACACCGCTGATTTTGATCCAGGTATGGGTACCTCTGAGCTGTCAAGTCTTGGCGCGAAGGATATATTTGTCTCCAAGCTTGACGGCAGCGGCAATTTTCTCTGGGCCGTTTCCATTGGCGGAACCGAGGACGATGTGGGGGAGGGGGTGGCCATCGATGATTTCGGAAATGTTTACTTAACCGGGTGGTTCCAAGACACTGTTGATTTTGATCCAGGTCCTGGCGAACACAACCTGTTCAGTGGGGGAAATCGCGCTGTTTTTGTGCTCAAATTAGACGCTGACGGCATATTTGTCTGGGCAAAGGCCATGACGAGCACGTCAGGTGCTGAAGGGAGAGCCATCGCGGTTGACCGCAACGGCAATATCTATACAACCGGCTCGTTCTACGGCAACACGGATTTTAACCCGGATGAAACGGCAACCTTCGAACTGACCGCGGCCCTTGAGGATATTTTCATCAGCAAGCTGGACAGCAGCGGCAATTTTCTCTGGGCTGGAGCGATGGGCGGGGAGCAGTATGAAAATAGCAATGCTATTGCCGTCGACAATTCAGGTAGCGTTTATATTACAGGTGAATTTACCGGTACTGTCGATTTTGATCCGGGAAATGGTTCGCACCCGCTGACCAGTATCGGTAATTATGATGTTTTTGCAGCCAAGCTGGACAGCATCGGCAATTTTCTCTGGGCTGGGGCCATGGGCGGTCCTGATGGAGATCATGGTCAGGGCATCGGCGTGGACAAGAAAGGCAATGCCTCTGTTACCGGGTACTTTGGGGCTACCGCTGACTTTGACCCCGGCCCGGGTGTACTCGATCTCACCAGCGTCGGCAGCAAAGATGTTTTCGTTAGTAAACTGGATCGGGATGGAAACCTGGTCTGGGCGAAGGCCCTGGGCGGTCCGAGCAATGATTACGGATACGACCTTGCGGCGGACGGATACGGTAATATTTACTCCACCGGCCACTTTGCCGGCGCAGTTGACTTTGATCCTGGCGAAGGGACGGATATCCTGGACAGCGGCACCTTTGTCAATATTTTTGTCAACAAATTGGCGGGTCCGGACGCCTTTCCCTGGATACTTTACTATCCGGCTTTTACAACAAACCAGTAAAACTCCGAGCGGGTTGGAGATACAGACTTTCTTTTTTGCTTTAGGGAAGCGACGTTAAGAAAAGAACAATATTGGCGACGACTTTGGCTCTGATATGCCTGTTGGTGAGCGGGGCGGCCGAAGCAGGAAAAGACCAACTATCAGGTCTCCTGTCGTTTTTATTAATAAAATCTTTGTTTACGGTGACGCCCTCCGCCGTGGGCATGGGTAAGGTTTGGGGAGATCCCATAGTGCGGCCGGGCAAGATCGCACTATGGGACCTCCCCCTAAAGCTGAAAAAAAACTGACATCTACGCAGGGATGAGAATTTTTCTACATATACCTTCAGAGTTCCTCTAACCAGTTGAAGTTTCATCTAATCGGTGCTAAAGATGATGGCCATGATTTCATCAGCTTTCTCAACCCTGCGGACGCTGCTGGTCGCGCCCAAATTCCTGGCGTTGCACTGCGTCGTGTTTCTGCTGTTCCTTATCTCCTACACCCTGATTGCCGAGTACTTCGGCGGGCTGCCAACAGGGTTGCTCCCATGGCGCATGGAAATTCCGCTGCTGCTCTACATCTATTGCTATTTCAACTTGATCACGCGGCCATCGCCCTGGCGGCACGTGACGGCGGCCCTGCCCATCATTTTAGCCTATGTCATCTTCGACATTTATCATGTGCTTTTCGGCAGGCTGCTGCGCATTATCGAGGTGACCGACCTGCCCGAAATGTTCCTGGTCATGCCCATCCTGAACTCAATGGTCTTGATTCTGGCCGTTGGCCTGCCGTTGGGACTCTTTTTGCACGCCGTACAATGGAACCGGCACCGCCCCCTGGTATGGGGAGCGGTGCCGCTGCTGGTTCTCGTGGTGGCGATGGAAGGGTTTCCGGTCTTTTTCATGACGGTCTTCGAGCGTGCCCATGATCCCATCGACATGACGTCTGATGCCAAGAACGCGGGCATCAACGGCCGTATCAGCACAGCTCTTTACAACGAGGCCAGGAGAATAACCTCCCTGGAAAAGACAAGGGCGTACCGTGACAACAGCCGCTTTCTGGGTGAGTTTGGCACTATGGTGGACCGGGTCAAGGACGTGGAGCGCAAGCATAATGTTCACTTGATCGTGCTGGAAAGCTTTCTTGATCCCAACCTGCTGCGCAACGCTAGCTTTTCCCGCAATCCGGAACACCCTGCCTTTGCAGCCATTTTTCACGACAAGGGAGGATTTTCGATTTCGCCGGTGTTCGGCGGTTCGACGGCCCAGGCGGAATTTGAGGTTCTGTGCGGGGTTCCCGCCATGCGGGAACTGTCCGCCATCGAATTCGATGTGTTCACCGGTGCCCAGACCCTCTGCCTGCCCAATATCCTCAAGCAGGCGGGATATCACACCGTGGCCGCCAACGCCTTTTTGCCCGATTTCTTCAATTCCACCAAGGGGTACGAGGGGGTGGGATTCGAAAATATTTACTACCCCGTCGAATATGCACCGGAGGCGGATACCTATTTGAGCGTCGGCGACACAGCCGACGAGGAATTCATGTACGATGGCGACCTGTTCGCCCAGAATCTGGCCTTTGTCAGCGACTGGCTGACCCGGAATCCGGGCAGGCCGCTGTTGAACTACATCATGACCATCTACGGCCATACGCCCCACATGATCAACCTTACCAAGCGACCCAGGGCAGTCGAGATCATGGGCATGGGGACGTTTCGGGACGACCAGTTGGAGAGGGCCGTAAACCAGTACTACTACCGCACCGAAGTCATCGCGACCTATGTCAAGGAACTCATGCGCATCGATCCGGACAGCATCATCATTCTGGTGAGCGATCACCTCCCGTCCCTCACCTATGGCCCCAATACCTACAAAGATCTCCATTATCTCGACGATACCGAGGACTCCATTCACCTGAACCGCATCTATATCGTTGAGAACGGACAAGCCGTCCGTTACGACACCATCCATCATTACGACGTTCCCCGGCTCATCCTGAACTATGTGACGCAAGCCAAGCCCGGCCGGAGCTTTCCCGTGAACGCCGAACCCCGAGACAAGCAAATCGCCATGTCCGGCCTGCGCGAGCAGTACATGACGATTATGGCGCACGCCATGGACGGCAATCCGATCTTTTTCCGCTTCAGCGATTGGGAAGCCCGCACCAACTAAGGGCCTGGAAAGAAATAACTGTAACACTATGCATCTCATCTTCGGCCCATCTTCGGCCGGGCCTCAATCACAAAATCCTCGACGTAGCGCTGCTACGCCTGCGGTTTTGTTCAATCGGCCCGGCCAAATCTGACCCAAATCTGAG
>QZJD01000100.1 GCA_003604995.1 Desulfobulbus sp.
GACCAAAAAAACAGGCGCCCCTGCCGCCGAAACGGATCAAGAAAACGTCGAAAGGGATGCTTAAAGGGAGAAAAGCCGGGGTCCCGGCGGAGAAAAGTTACCAGGTACGAAAACGCCCGGTATCTAGATGGACAAAGTCTGATTTGGCGTAGTAGCCGACCCCGCCCCGTTGCAGTTCCAGGGCGATTTCCCGCAGGGTTCGGGTTTTCATGCCGGTCCGGCGGACATCGATCGCCCTGCCCACCATGTGCAGGCTCTTCCTCGCCACCCCCCAGCTTCCACGCCGCAACCGGGCGTTACTTTGCGGAGAACGATAGCCGGAAATCACCTCAAATATGCCGTTGTCACCGTAGGCACGCTGCACGGCATAGAGGATATCGAGGAGCTTGGGATCAATGGGGTGCACGTCGTCGGTCCGGTGGTCGCGCAAAAAGAGATTGACCTTGCGCAGGGCCGCCTGATCATAGGCATTGTTCCGCGCATAGGTCACCCTGAGCTGTTCTTCGGTATGGGTATTATAAAACGTAAGGGAACGGTTGCCTGATTTACCGGTGGCCCACGCGGGAAGGGCCGAACACAGCAGAAGGCCGGTGGCGGTGCTGATGGCGCCGGTAACGAACCGGCGGCGGCTCATGCTCTGCTCGGGCAGCTGCTGCATTCTTCTCCCTTGGGTCTGAGGTACGATCCGAAGGGCGAGAAGCCGCCCTGCATCTGATCACGAATAAATTAAATTTTATTACCGTACCGGGCATGACCTGTCAACCCCCGATTTTCACAGAGGGTAAAAAAACAGGAATAGAAACCGCCCTTTTCTCCTCCATCATTACGGCCCAACCTTTGAAGACCCAGCAAAAGCACGGAACGCCGCGCATCGTCACCATGACTTCAAAAAATTCCAAGACCGGCAGGTGTCACCCGTCCCTTTTCAACCTTCACCCTATTGTCGGCGCCCCTCGGCCCGCTCTTCCCATACCCCATCGAGGGCCTGCCCGCAACGGCCGCAACGGCCGCCCGTAAGATCCATGCCACTGATGTTGAACCCGAACCGACTGATGACCTCGGCACCGCAGGAGGGACAAAAGGTATTCTCACCGCCCCGGCCGGGCAGATTGCCTTCATAAACGTAGCGCAGCCCCTCTTCCAGGCCGATATTCCTTGCCCGCTCCAGGGTGGCCAGCGGCGTGGCCGGCCGGTCGGTCATCTTGTAGGTGGGGTGGAAGGCGGTCACGTGCCAGGGCATGGCCGGATCGATCCCTTTGATGAAGCGGGCCACCCGGCGCAGTTCCTCATCCGTGTCGTTGAGGCCGGGAATAAGCAGGGTGGTGACCTCCACCCAGACGCCCAGTTCGTGCAGCAGGGTTACGTTATCCAGGACCGGCTGCAGACGGGCCTTGCACACCATCTTGTAAAACTCGTCGCTGAAGCCCTTGATATCGATATTGATCGCGTCCAGGACCGGTGCCAGGTCCCGGGCCACCTCCGGGGTCATGTAGCCGTTGCTGACAAAGACGTTTTTCAGACCCCGCTCCCGGGCCAGCCCGCAGCAATCCTTGGCGAATTCGTAAAAAATGGTCGGCTCCACGTAGGTGTAGCTGATGCTCCGGCAGCCCGTGGCCTCGGCGGCCCGGACCACCTCTTCCGGGCTGCGCGCTGTTCCCGTTATCCTCCCCTCATGCTGGTGCGGGTACTGGGAAATATGGTAGTTCTGGCAGTGCAGGCACTGAAAATTGCAGCCCACGGTGGAAATCGAATAGGAAAGGCTGCCGGGCAGAAAATGAAACAAGGGCTTTTTTTCAATGGGATCGCAGTTTTCCGCGACCAGCATGCCGTAGACCAGACTGTACAGCACGCCGTCCCGGTTCTCCCGCACCCCGCAGATTCCACGCCGGCCGGGTTTGATCCGGCAGCGGTGGCTGCACAGATTGCAGGTTACCTGCTTTTCGTCACCGGTCACATAAAATAACGCTTCATGCATGAGGTCCTCCTTCAAACCGACAACCAAGCGGCTGCCGCTCGCTTTTGCGGAAGAAAATCAGAAGATGGGAAGAAAAGGTTGACGCCGCTTTCGGAAAAAGACAGACTGATCATGGAGCATCTCCGGATTTTTCAGATGGGGACACTATTTTTGTAGCACAGGCGCCGCGAGGGCGCAAGTACCATCCCCGCCTGCCGGTCCGGCAATACCGTGAACCCGCTCGCTATCCCTGGAAGACTCCCATTATGGCCACACCCCGGAAAGATCAGAGCCGTTTTGTCTGCCAGGACTGCGGATACGTCAGCCGCAAGTGGCTGGGCAAGTGCCCCGACTGCGGCGGCTGGGATACCCTGGTCGAGGAGAGGCACTCACCCGAGCCCGTCGGACCGGCCTGGGAAACCCGGCCGGCCCGGCCCCTGATTCATGCCGCGAGCCCTGCGCCCACCCGGCTGGTCACCGCGATCAGCGAGTTGGACCGGGTGCTCGGCGGCGGGATCGTGCCGGGCTCCGTAACCCTGGTCGGCGGCGACCCGGGCATCGGCAAATCCACCCTGATCCTGCAGATGCTCTCGGCCCTGGCAAAGCAAGATCTCCCGGTCCTCTATGTCACCGGCGAGGAATCCGCCGAGCAGATCCGGATGCGCGCCGACCGCCTGGCGGTGAGCGAGGACAAGATCTACGTGGCCACCGAGAACCGCGTCGAAGCCATCGTCGCCATGGCATCGGAACTCAAGCCGGCGCTGCTGGCCGTGGACTCCATCCAGACCCTGTTTAGCGAGGAGGTTTCCTCCGCGCCCGGCGGGGTCACCCAGGTGCGTGAATCCGCGGCTCGCCTGCTCACCCTGGCCAAGAGCAGCGGCCTGCCGGTCATCCTCATCGGCCACGTCACCAAGGACGGGGCCATCGCCGGCCCCAGGGTCCTGGAGCACATGGTGGACACCGTCCTCTATTTCGAGGGCGACCGGGGCCAGGTCTTCCGCATCCTGCGCACGGTGAAGAACCGCTTCGGTTCCACCAACGAGATCGGCGTTTTTGAAATGAAGGAAAGCGGACTGGCCGAAGTGGCCAACCCTTCGGCGCTCTTCCTGGCGGAGCGGCCGGTGAACGTTCCGGGCTCGGTCGTCCTGCCGAGCATTGAAGGAACACGGCCCATCCTGGTGGAGGTGCAGGCCCTGGTCAGCCCGACCAGCCTGGGTACGGCCCGGCGCACCGCCATCGGCGCCGATCCGCAGCGACTGGCCCTCTTGACCGCGGTCCTGGAGAAAAAAATCGGGGTCACCCTCTTCAACCACGATATCTTTCTCAACATCGCCGGCGGCATCCGCATCATTGAGCCGGCCCTGGACCTTGGCGTGGTGGTGGCCCTGCTCTCCAGTCTCTACGAAAAACCCGTCCCGCCTCACACGGTTGTCTGCGGCGAGGTAGGCCTGGCCGGCGAAATCCGCGCGGTCGGCCAGATGGAGCTGCGGCTGCGCGAGGCGGAACGCCTCGGCTTCAGGACCCTGCTTCTGCCCGCCGCCAACCAATCCCGCCTGGACAGATCAATCACCTCCATGCAGGTGGTCGGCGTCCGGACCGTCCATGATGTGGTCTCGCAAATTTTTTTGCCCTAGTTTCCTTGCCAGCCCCCACCAAAATCCGTACAATCGACAATAACTACTTTTTACGGAGGGTTGTCATGGACTTTAAAGGCCTGCTCGAACAAACCTGGAAAATCTTCACCGACTTTCTCCCGGCCATGCTGATCAGCACCCTGGGACTGATCGGTATTTCGGTGGTTTCCATGGGAATTCTCGCCCCGGTGGCCACCGCCGGCTACATGCAGTCGCTGCTGCTGGCCATCCGCGACAACCGCAAACCGGAGATCGGTGATCTGTTCTCTCAAATGCGGCTGTTCCTGCCCCTGCTCGGCTTCGGCATCCTGGTGTTCATCGCCCTGATGATCGGCTTTCTCTTCCTGGTCCTGCCGGGAATCATCCTCGCCCTGGCCCTCTCCTTCTTCTGCCTCTATATGTTGCCGCTGATGACCGACCAGGAAATGGGCCTCATCGATGCCCTCAAGGAAAGCAGTCGCATGGCCATGGAAGAGCCCATCACCGAGCATATCGTGGTTGTCGCCCTGTTCATCGGCATCACCGCCATCGGTCAATCCTTTGTGGTCGGCACCCTCTTCACCCAGCCCTTTGCCACTCTGTTCATCCTGCTGGTCTATGAACTGAAAACCGGCAATAAACCGGTACCGCAGCCTGCCCAGACGCCGCCCACCGCTCCCCCGCCGCCACCGCCGCAGCAGGGATAATTTCACCTGGAATTTTTCCTTTCGAAAAGAAACAGGGGGGAACGGTTTCCGTTCCCCCCTGTTGTTTTCAGCTCGAACAAGTCTTGCAAAACGTTGCGAGGAGAACCCTTTATACCGGCGCGGACTTGCTTTGGTAGACGTGGAACAGGGCGAGCCACTCGAAAGGATGGAGGAATTTGATCCCCAGTTCACCCGGGTCGCTGCGGACCACCTCGCCGGCAAGATCATCGATGAGCAGGCGAGAGTGGCGATCCTGGACCACGATGGTTACGGTACAAAGGGTTCCTGCGGCCGCAACCTGTTCGGTCGCCAGGAGGATTCCGTCAATGCTCAGGTTTTTCAAGCGGCCCTGGAGCGGACTGGCGTCCGGTTTGAATACGACGGTCGCATCGGCGACGTAATTCACCCTGACCGCGTGCCTTTTATCATTCAGATCCTGGATAAACATGGTCGTCCCCCCTGACGATTTCAGCAAGCCAGCGCATCTCTTCTTCATTCATTATATTGCACCGGGATCAAATTCCCAAATGGAAGCGCCCGGCTACTGCTCATTTTTTCAAGAGAGGCTCTTCCCGGAAATTTTGCCCAGGAATCAGGCCCGGATCATCTCCTCGGCGAGCAGCCGGTCCGCATAGTCGAGGACAAACTGCCGCTGGGCGGTGTCGGCCCAGGCAATACAGGAGCAGTGCATGTTGTGGGAGCTGCGCACCAGAAACTCGAAGCGCAGGGTCTTTTCTTCGAGCACCACTGAAAAGTAAAAAGGACCGCATCGTTCGTGGCCCTGCTGGGCCGCGCCCAGCAGATCCGGCGGCACCTCCAGCCAGAAGACCCCCTCGATGGGTCCGGCCTTGAGGGAACGCTTCAGATAGCTCTCGATATTGTCCCGCTCCAGAAAAGAAAGTTCATCAATCAGGTACTGACGCATGCTGTGCTCCGCAATTAAAGATGATGAAACCACAAAAACATAAAAATACGCCGCCGATGGCTTAGGGCCTGTAAAGAAATAACTGTAACAGTATGCATCCCATCTTCGGGCCATCTTTGACCGGGCCTCAATCACAAAATCCTCGACGTAGTACTGCTACGCCTGCGGTTTTGCTCAATCGGCCCGGCCAAATCTGACCCCAATCTGAGCGCCTAATTGTAACACTTATTTCTTTACAGGCCCTAAGCACAAAAGTTCGATATACCGGTAAGCGAACGGGGTGAGACTCCGAGGCGTGGTGGTGTCGGCCACGCGCAGGCGTACACAGGGTACGTCGAGCATTGACCGAACCCGCCACAACGCAGTAAATCGGACTTTTTGCGACGCCATCAAAGATATTCGGCGGCCAGCGACGAGAGCCGGCTGCGCTCGCTCTTGGTCAGGGTGACGTGACCGAACCCCTGGCGGCCCTTGAGCCGTTCCACCGTATAGGTCAGGCCGTTGCTGCTGGAGTCCAGATAGGGGTTGTCGATCTGCTCGGGATCCCCGGTCATGACCATCTTGGTACCCTCGCCCACCCGGCTGATGATCGTCTTGACCTCGTGCGGGGTGAGGTTCTGGGCCTCGTCCACTACCACGAACTGTTTGGAGATGGAACGGCCTCGGATATAGGTGAGGGCCTCCAGTTCCACATCCTCGTTCTTGATCAGGCGGGCGACCAGCTGCTGGGTCGGCTCTTCCTCGTTGCCGTTATGCTGGAGGCTCATCAGGTAGGAGAGATTGTCGAAGATGGGCTGCATCCACAGCTTCATCTTTTCGTCCTTGGTGCCCGGTAGATAGCCGATGTCCCGGCCCAGCGGGATGACCGGCCGGGAAACCAGCAGTTTTTCGTAGCGTTCGTCGGTCAGGGTCATGGCCAGACCGGCGGCCAGGGCCAGCAGGGTCTTGCCGGTGCCGGCCTGACCGATCAGGGTGACCAGGTCCACCTCCGGATCCAGGAGCAGCTCCAGGGCCATGCGCTGCTCCTTGCTGCGCGGTTTGACCCGCCAGGCTACATCGTTGGACGAGGAGAGGTGCTTGAGGCGCCCCGAATCAACGGCCCGGCCGATGCCGGTATGCTTCGGGTTGGTTTCGTCCATGAGGAGAACGAACTCGTTGCTGAGCAGACCGGCGCCCTCCACGGGGAGCAACTCATGTTGATAAAATTCATTGACGGTCGCCGCCGGCACCATGAGCTCGCGCCAGCCGGTGTACAGGGTATCGAAATCCGCCTTTTCCTTTTCAAAATCCTGCACCTCGATTCCCAGGGCATCGGCCTTGAGGCGAGCGTTGATGTCCTTGGACACGAAAATCGCCTTCTTGCCCTGCTGCTTGAGGTTGTAGGCCGTGGCAATGATGAGGTTGTCGGGGATGGTCAGGTCGATGCAGGAGTTGGGCATCTCCTCCCGCTGCACGGTGATCTTCAGGATACCGCCGTTCTCCATTCTGACCCCGTCGCCGAGCCGACCCTGGACACGCAGGGTATCCAGGGCCCGGATCACGCTTCTCGCGTTGCGGCCCAGCTCATCATTGTTTTTCTTGAACTTGTCCAGCTCCTCGATGACGGTCATGGGCAGCACCACCACGTTATCGGCAAAGGACGTGATCGCCTGGCTGTTGTGCAGCAGAACGTTGGTATCAAGGACAAAATATTTGGACATGATGAGCAGAACCTTTTTGAATTTGATGCCGGGATAGAGCGAAAAGAACCTAAAAGGCCCTTTCGCCCGCCTTCCCGGCGGTTAACGATCGAGAAAGGTGGTGTCCCGATTGAGGACCTCGCAGCCCTCTTCCCTGACCACCACCATATTTTCCAGCCGAATCCCCCCCCAATCGGGGAGATATATGCCGGGTTCCACGGTAACTACCATGCCGGCGCGCAGTTTCTTACGAGACCGGCTGGACAGGCGCGGCTCCTCGTGGACCTCCAGTCCGACGCCATGGCCGAGAGCGTGCCCGAAGCAGGCACCGTAGCCGGCCTCCCGGATTACCCGCCGGGCGGCCAGATCCACCTGCCGGCAGGTAACCCCGGCCCGGATAGTCTGGATGGCCGCAAGCTGGGCCCGGCGCACGATCCGCAGCCGCTCGCGGAACAGGGGGGCCGGCTCGCCGACCATCACGGTCCTGGTCATGTCCGCGCAGTAGCCGTCCAGCACCAGCCCCATGTCAATAAGCACCGTTTCCCCCGCCGCCAGCACCCGGGAACCCGGGATCGCGTGCGGTTTGGCCGCATTGGTCCCGAAGGCGACGATGGTGGGGAAACTGGGTCCCGCGGCGCCCATCTCCCGCATGGCGGTTTCCAGATCCAGGGCGATGGCGCTTTCCGTCATGCCCGGCCGGATTGTTCGGTAAACCTTTTGAAAAACCTGTTCATTGAGGAGCACCGCCGCCCGGAGCTTGGCGATCTCATCGTTGTTCTTGACGATGCGCAGGGGCTCCACGAAATCGGTGCCCGGAACCAGTTCAACCTTGAGCTTATCCGTCACCCGCGCCAGCCTGCCGGCAGTGGCGTGGAGCAGGTAATGGCTCTCAAACCCCAGGCGGCGCACCCGAAGTTCCGGCAGCAGACGGCTGAGAGTGGCCATCAGTCCCTGCTGGTACAGCCGGACCGCAAAACCCGTGGCCTCTTCCTCGGCCTGAAGGAGAAAACGGGAATCGGTGAGCAGAAAGGGCTGCCCGCGACGCGGCACCAGGAGTACCCCGGCGCTCTCCTGGATACCGTGATCCTCGGCGTTGTAGCCGCTGAGGTAGCGACGGTTGGCAGGCTGGGTCACCAGGAGGGCGTCAATACGCTTTCTCGACAGCACGCCCTGCAACCTGGCCAGGCGATCCGGAAAATGCAAGGAAGGCATGTCAAACGCCGAGCCTCTGGCCCAGCTCGGTCTTCAGCTGCTGAAGGGCGCGGCCGTACTGGCTGTTCAGCTCGCTCTCAATCCTGCTCCATTCCTCCTTGAACTTCGGCTGCAGGGTGGGGTCGATCCTGATGTCTTCCCGTTGCATCCCCTTCTGCTGGGCCAGGAGGTGCTCGTATTGTATCCTGATCTGCTCTTCGAGCTGTTTGCGCAACTCCTCAACATGCTGCCGATAACCGTTCAGAATATTCTGCGTCTCCCGGCAAATGGAACGAACATCACCAGCCCCCTGGCTCAATTCAATGATCCCCTGCACGGCCCGATCAATCCGAGGCAGTTGCGCTTCATCCCGGGGCAGAAAGATATTGCGCAGCAGGCTTTCCGCCGCCCCCTGGCGAAGGGCGGTCTGCATCGCCGGTTCTTCGCCGGCAATGGCATCGAAAAGCCCGCCAAGCCGCTCCTCCAGAAAATCCACTGCCAACTGCACCCCTTTTTTCTTTGCCTCATCCAGCTGCAATTCTTCCCGGGAAGCCTTACCGAAACGGGCCGCCCGTTCCATGACCAGGTCCATGGTGCTCTTGATTTCCGTCATTTTGTCATGCCCTCAAAGCAGATGGCGTAATTTATTTTTTTGCGGGTTCATCAAAGCAAATACAATAGTCAGAACCGCTATACACAGCACCCGCAAGGGGCCAAACACTACCGGTTCCCTGCTCAAATCACGGCGCAAAAACCGGGTTGCCGCTTTTCGCGTGGCCAGCAGGTGTTGGCAAACGAATATACGAAAAATCGGGGGCGGCGACAAGCTCTGAATGGGATCATCCCTGCAAGACCAGACGGGCGGCAAAAAAACCGTCGAGTCCCAAGTCAGGCGTCGGGTGGAAGCAGCCGGCGGCGTCGACAAGATGTGCGGCGGCCGCAGGCAGAAAATCGCGACAGTCGGTAAGGGCGAACTCCGGATGACCCTCCAGAAAGGCTGCCACCGCCAGCTGATTCTCCTCCGGCTCCAGGCTGCAGGTGGCGTAGACCAGGACTCCGCCAGGGGCCAGCAGTGTTCCGGCAAGGTCGAGCAGGGCAAGCTGCTGCCCCTGATAGAGGGGCAGGTCTTCGGGTGTTCTGTTCCAGCGGATATCAGGATGGCGGCCGATCACCCCGGTGCCGGAACAGGGCGCATCCACCAGGATCCGGGAGAAGAGGCCGGGCTGACTGGCGGCGAATTCCTCCAGACGGGCCTGAAACAGGCGTACCAGGCCTTCCAGCCGGAGGCGGGCAAGGTTCTGTTCCAGCAGCCGAAAGCGGTGGGCGCTGGGCTCCACCGCAAACAGTGCACTTCCGGCGGGCAGCAGTTGCGCAAGGTGGCAGGTTTTGCCGCCCAGGCCGGCGCATGCATCAAGACACCTGTGTCCGGATGCCAGGGGGGCAAGGAGCATGGCGGCCAGCTGGGCGGCCTCATCCTGCACATGGAACAGCCCCTCGTCATAGCCGGCCAGGCCGGTTACCGGTCCGGAGAACCGGTCCAGAATCAGGGAATCCGGCGCAAAACTGCCGCCACGCACCGTGCCGCCCTGCGCCTGGAGCATGGCGGCCAGCTTGTCCCTGGTCGTCCGCAAGGTATTCACCCGCAGGGTAAGAACGGGCTCCCGGTTGTTCGCCCGGCAGATGATCTCCGTCCGTTCCCGGCCGTAGGCCTCCTGCCAGCGCCGGACCAGCCACTCGGGATGATTGAGGACCGGCGCCCCCTCGCGATCAGGCTCGTCCGGGCCGGGCAAATCCGACCGGTCCCGAGCAATGGCGCGCAGTACGCCGTTGGCGAAATTGACCAGCCAGACCGGCTGCCGTTCCTCCCGCAGCACCCGCACGGATTCGTTCACCGCCGCTGAATCCGGAACCCGGTCAAGGAACAGCAGCTGATAGACGCCCACCCGCAGGGCCATCAGGGTAAGCGGTTTCATTTTAGCAGGGGGAACCCGGGAGTAATCGGCAATGATCCGATCCAGGTACTGCAATCGGCGCAGCACCCCCAGTACCAGCATCACCGCCAGCTGCCGGTCCGGCGGCGAAAGCGATGCGCCATGGATGATTGCATCGATATGGGTCTGCACCGGCTGCCGATCCCGCTCCCAGCGGAGCAGGCACTGAACCGCCAGCCGGCGGGCGCTCCCGCCCCTTTGCTCCCGGCCGCCCCCTTTGCGCATTCTCCGGCCTACCGCGCCGAGAATCTCGGCAGGGCGGCGACGGCCACCTGGCGCACATGTTCGGCGCTGTCGCCGGATATCTGCAAGGTGACAGCATTTCCTTTGGTCACCAGCAACCAGTAGCGCTCCGCTTCCTGATCAAAGGTGAGAACCGCGTCATCGCCGAGATCGTCAAGCCGAGTTGATTCGCCTTCCAGCACCGACCGCAACCCCTCGTATTCACCGGCCGGATGCTGATAAATGGCAAAAGCCGCACACCCGCTCCCCTCCGGCATGATCACCGTGTAGACGCATTTGCCCTCAGCGGCCCGGATATCCTTGATCTTGCCGTTGACCGCCTGGGCCACCGTCTCGCCGGGAACAACCTGGCACAGATGGATGTCATTCGCCCACCCCTTCCCCGTCTGAAAAAAACAGACGGACAGGGCAGCACAGGTTGCCAGCAGAACAGCCCGGATACCGGAACGCGCTCCTCTTTTTTTCATGATTTCCCCCTCCTTTGTTTCCATTTTCTCGTTACCATCGCACCAAACAGACAAAAACCTGAATATTCATCCAAGGCCATTTTTCCATTGAACAGTGCAACCGACCTGGGATGGCCTGCCCAAGCAAAGAGCGGAGCCCCTGGATTTGCCGAGAACAATATATCCCGCCGAGGCTGATCATCCCTGTTACCCCTGCCGTACGGTCACCCAGACCCCGCAGCGGGCCGATTCCAGGCAGGCCTCGCAAAGGCGCACCGCGGCAAGGCCATCCTCACCGCTGACCGGGTTGCTCCCCCTGCCGGTCAAAAAGGCCTGCCAATCGCGCAGCAGCGGGATTATGGTATTGCACGGCCCTCCGAATCGCAACCTGGAGACGGTCATCCCGCGCACCGTCTCCAGGGTTCCATGCACCTGGTCGCCCTGCAACTGGCCGTCGCTGCCGACGAATTCAAAGCGGCCGCTGCGCGCCGGCCCCACCTTGGAGCAATCAATGGTGCCCACTATCTCATCGCCCATCTCCACCAGCACCGTCAGCAGATCCTCCAGGGCCGGGTTATGGTGTCCCCGACTGACCGCAACGAGCCGCCGCACTTCCAGGCCGGTCATCCAGCGCAGGGCATCAAAGACATGGACCGCGGTATGGAAGCTGACGCCGGCTCCGGCCAGTTCCGGTTCGGCATGCCAGTCCAGGGTCGAGGGCTCGAGCCGCTGGTTTGCGGAAAAGCTGTACAGTCTGCCGACGGAGGGAAGCTGCTCCCGGAGCTTCCGGATCACGGGGTTGTAGCGCAAGGTCTGGCCGGTGGTCAGAGGCAGGCCCCGCGCGGCATAGAGCTCGACAATGGCCGCGGCGGCCGCGCCGGATGCCGCCAGCGGTTTCTCCAGCAGGAGCGGCTTGCCCTCGGCGGCGCAACATCCGGCGATCTCCAGATTCAGTGCCGGCGGCACCACGGCGATGACCGCATCCACCAGGGGATCCCGCACCAGAGTACGCCAGTCCCGGTGCCAGACGCACCGCCAGGCCGCGGCCTGCTCGGCGCCCTCAGAGGAACGGCGACTGATCGCCGCCAGCTTGAGCCCGGCCACATCACGGACGATATGATTGGCGTAACGGCTGCCGTGCCGGCCGCTGCCGATGACCCCCACCGCAAGTTCGCCCATCGCCCTCCCTCAGCGGACCAGTTCCCGGACGCCCACCAGCCGCACCTGCTCCAGCAGCATCTTCCGGCAGCTGGTCAGGGCGGTCAGGGTCGCCTGATTGGGATGGCCGATCCCGATGGCCCAGCCCTGTTTTCCTGCCTTCTCAACGAGCTGATTGAGCTGCCGGCAGATATCCTCCTGGCTCTGCACGTTGTCAAGAAAGACCTGACGGCGGGCGGCCTTGAAGCCCATGGCCCGGGCGGTGGCCATGGCCACGCTCGCGGTGCTGGTCAGCGAATCGACAAAGAGCAGCTCCCGGCCGGCAAGCAATTTGAAAAACCGCCGCATGGCCGCTTCATCCTCGGTGAAACGGGAGCCCATGTGGTTGTTGATCCCGACAGCGAACGGAACGAAGGACAGATTTTGGGCAACCTTGCGGGCCAGCTCTTCCTGGGGATCCGCCAAATAGAGGGTTCCGGGGCCGGGGTCCCACGCCGGATCCAGGGCTTCCATCGGCATATGCACCAGGATGTCATGCCCCTTTTCTCTTGCCTGCTCGGCCTGCTCCCTGGAAAAGGGCGCATGCGGCAGAAAGGAATAGGTGAGATTCATCTCCAGGGCCAGAAGGGCGGCGCCGAGCTGGCGGTGATGGCCCATGTCGTCGATGATGATCGCCACCCTGGGCAGCTCCCGGCCGCTGGTCACGGGCCGGCAGCCATTCGTTTCGGCGGCCGAAGGTTGGTCGGCCGCAGCCTGGCTGAAGACCGCGGGCTCCTCAAAGGCCATCTCACCGTTACCGGGTCGGCGCTCGGGGCATGGCGCTTGGCTGAGGACAATTTCCCGGGATGAGTTGACCGCAAGCAGCTCGGCCACCGTGATAACGGCCGGGACGGCTCGACCGGGCAGCAGCGCCAGGAGCAGGAAGCAGAGTACCGCCGCGGGCCGCTTGCTTGCCCAGCCGGGTGCCCGCTCCCGCTTATTTGTTGCGGGCCAGAACATACCCGGCAAGGGCGTGCAGCATGGCCAGGCTTTCCTTGTCTTCCCGGCCGGCAAAGGGGGCCAGGGCGGCAACCGCCTCATCGGCCAGTTGGACGGCGGTCTGCCGGGCCGCGCCAAAGCCGCGGTGCGCGTCAATGAACCGGCAGACCCTCTCCAGTGAACTCTCCACCCGCCGATCCCCGGCAAAAAGGGAGGCGATTGCGGCCCGTTCGGAATCATCGGCCACGGCCAGCGCCCTGAGAAGAGGCAGGGTCAGCTTGCCTTCCCTGAAGTCGATGCCGACCTGCTTGCCGGTGTTCCCGGCATCGCCCTGGTAATCAAGGAGATCGTCAATGACCTGGAAGGCGGTTCCCAGCCTGTTGCCGTAGTCGGCCAGGGCCCGCCGCTGCTCGGCCGCGGCTCCGGCAAAGATGGCCCCGATTTCGCAGGTGGAGGCGATCAGCAGGGCGGTCTTGCGCTCAATGATCGCGAAATACTCCGCCTCGGTGAGGGCCCAGTCGGCGACATGGCGAAGCTGGAGAAATTCTCCGTCCACCATCCCGGTGGTTGCCCGGCAGAAGACCGCAAGCCCCTCAGAACCCGCGCAGCGGCCGACCAGATAGAGAGAACGCGCGTGCAACCAGTCACCGGCAAGAATGGCGGGGGCCGTCCCGTATTTGCGGCAGAGCGCCTCCCGCCCCCGGCGCGCCCGGGCCTGGTCGATGACATCATCATGGATCAGGGTGGCGACATGGAGGTATTCAAAGGCACCGGCCAGGGTATAGAGAGCAGGGTCGGCGGCGCCGCAAAGCCTGGCGGCAAGGATGGCCAGCAGGGGCCTGATCCGCTTGCCGCCGCCGAACAGTCCGTAGTCGATCACCTCGACCAGGAGCGGATCGCAGCCGGCAAGGGCCTCGGCCAGGTCGGCGCGCATGGCCGCCTCCACCCGCAAGGCCTCGCGGCCCGCAAAACTGCGGAGAGCTGACTGGTCAGGGATGTTCATCTGTATCGTCCTCACGAAAAAATTGCCGGACCACGGCCAGATCCCGGCACAGGGGACTCGATGGAAGGCTGCGCAGAAAGCGGCGGCCGTATCCCTTGCTGAACAGCCGGGCATCCAGAACAGCCATCACCCCGCGGTCGTTGCTGCAGCGCATGAGGCGGCCCACCCCCTGCCGGAGGGCGAGAATCGCCCGGGGCACCTGAAAATCAAAAAACGGATTGCCGCCCGCCGCCCGCACTCTGTTGATCCGCGCCATAATAACAGGGTCGCTGGGGACTTCAAACGGTAATTTGTCGATGATCACCAGGCTGAGCGCCTCGCCGGGGATATCCACCCCCTCCCAGAAACTGGCCACCGCGAAAAGAACCGATTCTTTTTCCTCGGCAAAGCGCGCGAGCAGTTCCCGCCGGGGGCCCGTTCCCTGCAGGAGCAGGGAGTAGGGCAACTGGTCGCGCAGGGCGGCATGAGCCATTTCCATTGCCTGGACCGAGGTGAACAGAACCAGGGCCCGGCCCCGGGACAGCTTGATCAGTTCCCGGATACGGTCGTGCAGGGATTGGGTGTAGCCGGGGGCCTGGGGTTCGGGAAAGTGCTCTTCGGGCAGGTAGAGCAGGGTCCGGTTCGCATAGTCAAAGGGCGAGGAAAAGGTCAGGGTGTGGGTATCCGGAGGCAGGCCGAGGCGCTGCAGGAAGTAACTGAAATCGCCACCGGCGGACAAGGTGGCCGAGGTGAAGACGGTGTGGCGGACCGATGCAAACAGGGTGCTCCGCAGGTCCTCGGCCACGTCGATGGGCGTGGCCGACAGCACGAGATTTTTGTCGCGGCGCTCATACCAGTGCACCGCCCGGATATCCTCGGGGAGCAGATCGGTGAAGCGTTCGGCGGTGACCGCGCGCAGCCGCTCCCCCAAATCCTCAGCGCGCAAGACGTACTGCCCCCAAGGTTCTTCCCGGCTGTCCAGACCTTCCATGGCCTCCACCAGCCGGGCAAACGCCGCGAGCATCCCGTCCCGGACCGAATCCAGACCGGCTCGTTGTTGCGGCAATCCTTCCAGGGGGAAGCGTCCCGGCTCCGGGGGGAAGAACAGAACCAGCTGCTCCAGCATGCCCGCAAGGGAGCGGGCGGCGGCGGCCACCTCGTCGCGCCGTTTGCCGCTCAAGTCATTGAGCGCGCTCCGCTCGACATCCGCGGTCAAGTCCAGCACCTGGTAGCGGGTAAAGGTTGTCCCGAAAAAGGTGGTCGCCACGTTTTCCACATGATGCGCCTCGTCAAA
>QZJD01000035.1 GCA_003604995.1 Desulfobulbus sp.
CGGTTGACGCTTTCGCCGCGCAGGTGCAGCATGGCGCGGGCGATGAGGAAGGCGCTGAGCGGCGCGGTGCTCAGCAGAAAGAGGGTGACCAGCAGCTCGTGCAGACTGAGGCCGTCGCCACTGCCGCTGAAATGAAGCGTCGAGGCGATGAGAATCCCGCCGACGCCGAGGGTGGTGGCCTTGGTCGGGCCATGCAGACGCATGAACAGGTCGGGCAGGCGGGCCAGGCCGATGGAGCCGATCAGGGCGAAGGCAGCGCCGATGAGCAGGAAGAGAGAGATGAGGATTTCCAGCATGCGGTTTCTCCTTATTCAATGATATCGCCGCGCAGGATATACTTGCACAGGGCCACGGTACCGACAAAGCCCATCAGGGCGATCAGCAGGGCCGCCTCGAAGAAGACGTTGAGATCCTGATGAATACCGAAAAGGACCAGCAGGGCAATGGTGTTGATGTACATGGTATCCAGGGCCAGGATCCGGTCGGGCAGGGCCGGACCGCGGAGCAGCCGCCAGAAATTGAGGAGCAGGGCGGCGGCGATGCAGGCGAAGGCGATGGCAACGGCGACGTTCAGCATTCGAAAATCTCCTGCAGCGGGCGTTCGTACCGCTGCTTGATGCGGATTATCTCACGGGCCGGATCATCGACGTCCAGGGCATGGATCAGCAGGGTGCGCCGGTCGGCGCTCAGATCGGCGGAGACGGTGCCCGGAGTGAGGGAGATGGCGTTGGCCAGCACCACGATGGCAAACTCGTCGCGCAGGGCCAGCGGCAGGCGGAGAAAGGACGGCCGCAACCGGGCGGATGGGCCGAGGATCAGTCGCGCCACCGTCAGGTTGGCGAGGACGATGTCCCAGAGCAGCAGCGCGATATAGCCGAGCAGTTTGAGCGGCCGGCGGATCCGCGGGCGGTTCGGCCAGAAGCGCACGGTGAACAGCGGCAGGGCCAGCGCGAGCAGGGCGCCCAATAGCAGATGGCCAGGAGCCACGGTATTGTTCAGCAACAGCCAGACCAGCCAGAGAAACAGGCTGAACAGCGGTTGCGGCAGAATGCGCTTCATGGGCTGCCCTCACTCTCCAGGACCGCGGTGATATAGGCCCGCGGCTGCAGGAGCTGGCTTGCCGCGGCTTCGGCGTACCGGGTGATCGGCGCGGCAAACAGGGTCATCGCCACGCTCAGTCCGAGGAGCAGGACAACCGGGGCGAGGCGCGGCAGATCGGCCGGGGCGCCGGCTGCTCCCGCCCCCTCGGTTTTCCAGAAAATACGGCTGCCGGCGCGGCTCAGGGCGATGAGCCCGGTCCAACTGCCGGCAAGCACGACGGTCCACAACCAGAACGCCTCGCCCGGTGAAACGGATTGCAGCAGGAGCAGCTTGCCGAGAAAACCGGAAAGGGGCGGCAGGCCCGCGGCGGCGACCGCGCCGAGGAAGAACAGCACGCCGAGTCGGGCCGGCTGGGCAAGCGGCGGCGCCGGAGAGAACTGATCGGCGGTTACGCCTCGCTGACGGGCGATGAGGTCGGCGAGCAAAAAGAGGCCGGCGGTGACCAGGGTGGTATGGGGTAGGTAGTAGAGGGCGGCGGTGATGCCGGCGACGTTGAATCGGGCTATGCCGGCGAGCAGGGTGCCGGAGGAAACGACGACCAGATAGGCGATGAGCACCCGCAATCGGTCGCTGCCGAGGGACCCCACGGCGCCGACCGCCAGGGTGAGCAGGGCCAGTGCCGGCAGCCAGGTGAACGACTGTACCGGGTTCGGCCCGGCGGCGGGAAAGATCAGGGTCGAGGTGCGGACAATGGCGTAGATGCCGACCTTGGTCATGATGGCGAACAGCGCGGCTACCGGTGCGGTGGCCGAACCGTACACGGCCGGCAGCCACAGGTGCAGCGGCAGCAGCGCTGCCTTGAGGCCGAAAACCACCAGCAGCAACAGGGCGCTGACGCGCAGGAGGGTGGCCTGTTCGGGCGCGGCCGCGGCGATTTTGACCGCCAGGTCGGCCATGTTCAGAGTACCGGTGATCGCGTACAGGGTGCCGACGGCGATGAGGAAAAGGCTGGAGCCGAGGAGATTGAGCACCACATAGTGCAGGCCGGCCCGGGTACGTTCAGGGCCGGAGCCGTGCAGGGCCAGGCTGTAGGAGGCGATGAGCAGGATTTCGAAAAAGACGAACAGGTTGAACAGGTCGCCGGTGAGAAAGGCGCCGTTGATCCCCAGAAGCTGCAACTGGAACAGGATGTGAAAGTCATGACCCCGCCGGTCGTCGCCGTTCAGGGCATAGAGGAGAGCGAGCAGCGCCACCAGGGCGGTGAGGAGCAGCAGGAGCGCGCTCAGCCGATCGAGCACCAGGACGATCCCGAAGGGGGCCGGCCAGTTGCCCAGTTGATAAACGCTGTATTCGCCGCCGGCGGCAAGAGCAAGCAGGCGGATTGCCAGCGGTAGCAGACCGGCGGTGGCGCAGAGGGAGACGGCGCGCTGCACACCCGGCGCGCGCTTTGCCAGCAGGAGATTGAGCATGCCGGCGGTCAGCGGCAGGAGGATGGGGAGGACCAGCCAGTGACTCATGTTTTTTCCCCCTTGCCGTCCACATGGTCATTGCCCAGTTCGCCCCGGGCGCGCAGGGAGAGGATCACGACAAAGGCGGTCATGCCGAAGCCGATGACGATGGCGGTGAGCACCAGGGCCTGCGGCAGCGGATCGGCGGTGGGCGCGGAACCGCCGGCCAGGGGCGGTGCGCCGGTGACCAGCCGGCCGGTGAGGAACAGGAACAGGTTGACCGCGTAGGACAGCAGCGACAGGCCGAGGACCACCGGAAAAGTCCGTCCGCGCAGGGCCAGATACACCCCGCAGGCGACCAGCACCGCAACGGTGAGGGCGGCGACCGCTTCCATCACGAACTCCTCCTTGCCTCGGCACAGCGGCCGGTGAGTTTGCCCAGGGTGGCGAGAATCAGCAGGACCACCCCGACCACGCTGAGATAGACGCCCAGGTCGAAGAGCATGGCGCTGGCCAGCTCAATGTCGCCGAGCAGCGGCAGGTGAAAATGGCCGAAGGCGGAGGTGAGGAAAGGCCGGCCGACCAGCCAGCTGCCGGCTCCGGTGGCCGCGGCGAGCAGAATGCCGCAGGCGATCACCGGATGATAGTGCAGGTGCCAGCGTCGGCGGGTCCAGGCAATGCCGCTGGCCATGTATTGCAGGATCAGAGCGATGGCGGTGACCAGGCCGGCAATGAACCCGCCGCCCGGCGCATGGTGGCCGCGGAGAAAGAGAAAGATCGAGACCAGTAAAGCCAGAGGAAGGAGAAAGCGGGTGCTCAGGGCCAGCACCAGCGGATGGCGTTCATCTGACCAGAAACGTTTTCCGTACGAATCGGGACCCGGCGGCAGGCAGAGGTTGTGCAGCAGGGCAAAGATGCCGATGGCGGCGGCGGCCAGCACGGTGATTTCGCCCAGGGTGTCGAAGCCGCGGAAGTCGACCAGAATCACATTGACTACATTGGCGCCGCCGCCGCCCGGCAGGCTGTTCGCCATGTAATAGCCGGAGATGGACTGGAAAGGTCGGGTGAGGATGCCCCAGGTGAGCAGACCGGCGCCGGCCCCCAGTCCCAGGGCCAGCAGCAGGTCGCGGCTCCGGCGCAGGGGCGACGATTCGGCCCTGTCCTGCTGCGGCAGAAAAAACAGGGCCAGGAGGAGGAGCATGATGGTGACCACCTCGACGGAGAGCTGGGTCAGGGCCAGGTCCGGCGCGGAAAAACGGACAAAGGCCAGCGCGGCGACCAGGCCGACCACGCTGAAGGCGATCAGGGCCTGGAGCCGCCGCCGGTGCCAGAGGAGCGTGGTCACCGCCGCGGTCATCATCACCAGGGCGCCGAGCAGGGTGAGCGGATCAATGGGGGAGAGAGGCAGCGGCCCGGTGAGCGGCGCGTTGCCGGGGATGGAAGGTATGGCCACGGCAGCCAGGGCGGCGAACAGGAGCAGCGCGGCATACCGCTGCAACGAGCCGTTTTCCAGAATGGAGGTGGCGACACGGGCGATTTCGATCAGCCGTTCGATCGCGATCCAGAACAGCGCACGCGCATCGGGCGCGAACGCAAGCCGCCGGTGGAAAGCGAAAAGGTTGTGGCGCAGACTGTAGAGGATGATGCCGCCAAACAGCGCGACCAGGCTCATCAGGAAGGGAGTGGTGAGGCCGTGCCAGAGGGCCAGGCTGTATTGCGGCGGCGGTCCGCCCAGCATCCCGTTTGCGGCCAGATTAAGCGTCGGCGCCACGGTATGGGCGGGAAGGATACCGACCACCAGGCAGACCCCGGCAAGGAGCGCCGCCGGAATCATCATGTAGCGGGGCGGGTCGTGGGGCGGATACCTGGGCAGGTTCACCGGTTCGCCGTTAAAGAACACGTCATGGACAAAGCGCGCCGAATAGGCAACGGCAAAGATGCCGGCCAGGGTGGCCGCCGCCGGCAGCAGCCGGCTTGCCGAACCAAGAATACCCAGGTGCAGGGTTTCGGCGAAAAACATTTCCTTGGAAAGAAAGCCGTTGAGCAAGGGTACGCCGGCCATGGCCGAGGCGGCAACCATGGCCAGGGTGGCGGTGTACGGCATGTATTTCGCCAGGCCGTTGATCAGGCGCATATCGCGGGTACCGGTTTCGTGGTCGATGATGCCGGCGGCCATGAACAGGGATGCCTTGAAAGTCGCGTGGTTGATGATGTGGAACAGGCCGGCCACGGCGGCCAGCGGGCTGTCGATCCCGAAAAGTAGGATGATCAGGCCGAGGTGGCTGATGGTGGAATAGGCCAGCAGTCCCTTGAGGTCGTGCTGGAACAGGGCGGTATAGGCTCCGAAGAGGAGGGTGGCCAGGCCGGTGCCGCCCACTACGAAGAACCACAGGTCGGTGCCGGCCAGGGCGGGGAAGAGGCGCGCGAGCAGAAAGACACCGGCCTTGACCATGGTGGCCGAGTGCAGGTAGGCGCTCACCGGGGTGGGCGCGGCCATGGCCTGCGGCAGCCAGAAATGGAAGGGGAACTGCGCCGACTTGGTGAAAGCGCCGAGCAGGATCAGGAGCAGGGTCGGCGCATAGAGCGGGTGGCCGCGGATGATGTCGCCGGCGGCGAGGATGACCGATATCCGGGAGCTGCCGGTGATATGGGCCAGAAGCAGGAAACCGGCCAGCATTGCCAGGCCGCCGGTGCCGGTGACCGCCAGGGCCATGCGCGCTCCGCAGCGGGCCTCGGGCCTGTGGTGCCAGAAGCTGATCAGCAGGAAGGAACTGAGCGAGGTCATTTCCCAGAACACCAGCAGCAGCAACAGATGGTCGGCCAGGACGATGCCGAGCATCGAGCCCATGAACAGCAGGAGCAGGCCGTAAAAGCGGCCGGCCGGTTCATGTGCCGCCAGGTAGTAATGGGCGTAGAGAATGATGAGCAGACCCATGCCCAAAATCAGGAGGACGAACAGGACGGCGAGCCCGTCCAGGCGCAGCAGGATATCAAAGCCGGCCTGCGGCAGCCAGGACCAGGACGCCTCTACGGTGTTGCCTCGGAATACCTGCACCAGCGGCGCCGCCATCAGCAGCAGCGCGCCGGCGTTGATCGCCGCCGCGGTCCAGGCGCAGGCCGCACGGCCGAGACGTATGGTCAGGGGCGGCAGGACGGCGCCGGACAGAAGAAGGAGAATTGCGAAAAGCAGGTTCATTGGCAGTCAATGCGATGCGGACGCGCCGGAGCCTCCACCCCCAAAATCACGGGGAAGGATGGTCAGTGTTTCCCTTTGCGGAGCGGAATCAGTACCCGAAGCAGGGAGGTTTCCTGGTTAGCCGCACAGTTCCAGGACCGCCCGGACCAGGTTGTCCGCACCCGTCCCGATCTGGTCGACCCCGGACTGGAGCATGTAGCAGGGGGTGGTGACAACCTTGTTGGCGCGATCCACGGCGATTTCCCCCTGGCTGGTGGGAGTGTGGTGCGCGCCCATGGCGGCCAGATCATTGGCGGTCCCCTGGTCCTGGCCGGTGGTCAGCTCCACGTTGCCGAGCACCCTGGCCAGGAGGACCGGCGCGATGCACAGGGCGCCGATGGGCTTGCCGGCCGCGTGCATGGCCCTGATCGCCCGGGCGACGTCGTCGTTGACCGTGCAGTTCGGGCCGTCCATGGCGTACGTGCAAAGGTTTTTGGCGGCGCCGACCCCGCCGGGAAAGATCAGGGCGTCGAAATCCGATTCCTTGAAGGCTTTGAGATCCTTGATTTTTCCGCGGGCGATGCGCGCCGACTCCACCAGCACGTTGCGCGTTTCCGGCATCTCCTCGCCGGTAATATGGTTGAGGACATGGTGCTGGGGGATGTCCGGGGCGAAGCACTGGAACTCGGCGCCGTTTTTGTGGACGGCCCACAGGGTGAGGGTTGCCTCATGGATCTCTGAACCGTCCCGGTGGCCGCAGCCGGAAAGCACCACCGCGATCATTTTCTTCTGCATGGCGATCCTCCTTAAATACTGTCTGTTAAGGGAAGCTGAGGCTGTAGATCTCCGGGAGGGAGCGGTACTGCTCGGCAAAGTCCAGGCCGTAGCCGACCAGGAACCCGTCCCGGACAAAACCGAGATAGTCGAGGGGGACCTCGGTTTTGCGCCGCTCCTTCTTGTCGATGAGGGCGCAGATTTTCACCGAGGCCGCCCGCCGGTCCTTGAAGCGTTCGATGAGCCAGGCCAGGGTGGTGCCGGTGTCGACGATGTCTTCGACCAGGAGGACATGCTTGTCCCGGATGTCGAGTTCGATGTCCTTGCCGATCCGGATGGTGCCGGAGGAGGAGTTGCTCTGGCCGTAGCTGGCGACGCGGATGAAATCGATCTGATGGGGGATGGTGATTGCCCGGGCCAGGTCGGCGAGGAAGATGAAGGCGCCGTTGAGAACGCCGATCAGCACCAGGTCCGTGCCGGCATAATCGGCGGATATTCGTGCGCCGAGGGCATTGACCGCGGCACGGAGCTCCTCTTTGCTGATCACCAGGTGTCGGTCTGCCATGGATATCTCCCTGGATGGCCGGAGCGCAACGGCGTCTGTCTGCACCCGCGCGCTGTGTTCATCGAAGCGCGCGGGAATTTTCGTTCAGACGGTCAGGTCGGCGCGGGTCTGCGTGCGCGGGCCGCCGTGACCGGCGGTGGACCAGTCGCGGATTGGCGCGGCGATTCGCATTTCTTCCTGCCGGCCCAGGCGGTCCATGCGGTCGTAGATCATCTGCCAGATGCAGTCCACCTCCTTGTGGATCTCGCAGCGGCCGTTCACCGAACCGCCGCAGGGACCGTTCATCAAACTCTTGGCGCAGCGCGCCACCGGGCACAGACCGCCGGTCAGGTGCAGAACGCAGTTGCCGCAGCCGGCGCACTGCTCACGCCAGATCCCCTGCTCGGCCGAACCGCCGAAAAAGGTGGTGTTCAGGGCCGGGAAGACATGGTCCGCAGGCCGCAGGTTGGCGATGAAGTTGACCCCGACCCCGCAGGCGGTGGAAAGAATGGCATCGTACCGGCCCTGCCACTGGTCGATGGCGTCGATGTACTCCTTGTCGCACTGGCGGACCAGGGAGCCTTCGATCACCTCGGCGGTGCGGCCGGCCTTCTTCAGGCCCAGGCGCAGGAGAGAGGCCAGGATCTCCGCTTCCCGCTCGCCGCCGGCCGAGCACACGGTGACGCAGCCCCGACAGGCCAGCACCAGAATTTTTTTGCAGTCCTTGACCATGTCCAGTATTTCCGCCAGGGGCTTTCGTTCCGCGACTATCATGGGGCACTCCGCTCGGATAGAAAAAGATATCTTTCAGTTATTGGTTTGAGGGATGGGGGCAAGGCGAGCCCGTCATTCCGTGATCCGGAGCATCAGAAGGGGCTGGGCCCCAGCTGCCGGATCCGCTCGTTCATCTCCCGGCCCGCCTCGATGAATTCCGGGTGCAGGCCGCGCGGCAGGTGATACATGGCCACCCGCTCCGGCTCCACGGCCAGTTCGTGCAAGGCCTGCCTGACCGCTTCCAGCCGTTTGGCGGCGCGCTGGCTGCCCTTGACGTTGTGGCAGCCGTCAGGCGGACAGCCGACCACGTACACGCCGTCCGCGCCGTCCTCAAAGGCCTTGAGCAGGGTAATTTCCTGCAGCTTGCCGGTGCAGGGAACCCGGGAGATCCGGATATTTTCGGGAAAACCGAGCTGCCGCAGCTCCTTGCCCGCCTCGGCGCAGCTTTGCTGGGAGGTGTAGTGGCAGCTGAACAGTCTGATGTCAGGGGTAAAGCTCATGGTCGTCTCCACATATAATTAGATGCCGCAGGCGGCGAGCAGGCGCTCGTCCTCGGACTCGTTCAGAATAATGGCCCGGGCCGGGCATTCCGAAACGCAGATGCCGCAGGCCCGGCATTCCTCCACGTCAATGGCCGCCACCCCGCCGGGATCGATCTTTGGAATCGACCAGGGGCAGACCCGGACGCAGGTGAGGCAGGCCACGCAGAGGTCGCGCTGCACTTCCGCCGCCTTGCCTCTGGCCACCAGTTCTTCCTTGGTGACATAGCCTTTACGCAGGGCCAGGGCGGCCAGGGCCTTCATGATCTCGGCAAAGCGGACATCCTGCGGACAGACGAACACGCAGCTGCGGCAGCCGGAGCAGTACCAGAGAAGATCCGAGGAGAGCAGCCTCTCGGCCATGCCCATGCGGACCATGTGGAGGATTTTGCGGGGATCAAATTCCGGAATCGCCTGGCTTACCGGGCAGATGCCGGAACAGGCGCCGCAGGAAAAGCAGCTGTTGAGGTGTTCGCCGCCGGGCTGGGCAATCACCTCGGCGCTGAACGAGAGGGAGGTTTCTGTTTTTTTCTTGGCCATGGGTCCACCGGTCCGCAGATTTGCTGGGTTCGTAAAACTATCCTTTTCCGGGTGGCCGCCGCTGTGAAAAAAACGCGGCGAAATCCTGCCCGAAAACAAAAATATACCGTGAGAAGGCAATCAAATGAAACTGTTTTTTTACCGGATGTGTACAAAAAAGTCAATGCGGCAAAGCGACATTTTCGTCGGTCTCACGCACTATTGCGGTTTGTACGGACAACCGGCCCGGAATCAGAAAAAGTAGATTATTGCCCCGTGCAGGGTATTCTGCGAGTGACTGATCGACACGCCCGGGCCAAAGGGGTTGACCTGGGGGTCGGGGTTGCTGTTTTCCTGCCTGTTGTCGAATCCGTGCTCATAGGCGAGGTCAATGGCCCAGTTGTTCAGGGTCAGCCGGTAACCGAGGGTGGCGTGGTGCTCGACAATGGCGGGAAAGAGCGGGGAGAGATTGGCATCGGGAACCGGCGTCTTGCCGTAGTTGTAGCCGAGACGGAAGGTATGGTTCTGATTGAGAACGTATTCGATGCCCAGGGCGTAGACCCACTGGTCGTCCCAGTTCATGTCAAAGAGGATGGCGTCACTGCCCGGGGTGACCGGGGCGGGCATGCCGGGTGGGCCGCCGGAGGCCCTCACTTTGACCAGGTCGATGGCCTCGGACCAGCCGATCCATTTAATATCCGCGGCAATCAGGAGGTTGGGCGTGGCCTGGAAGGCAATGCCGACTTCCGCCTCCTGGGGCCAGGTGAAGTCCTCCATCTCAGCGTCAAAGGTGACATTGCCGGCCGGTCCGTAATTGGCGGTCAGGGTGCCGCCGTCAAGATCGAGCCCGGCCGCCGAGGTATACTGGGCGCCCAGGCTGACCCGTTCGCTGATCTGATAGTGCAGGCCTGCCCTGCCGGCATAGCCGAAACTGTACAGATCCTCGACCCTGATGCCGCCCGGGAATTCGGGGAAGAGCGAAAATTCGATATCCGCATAACCGATCATGGCGCCCAGGCCCAGGGAGAGCTTCTCGTTCACCCGGTAGCTGGCCGCGCCGGTAAGCCGCTCATAGCGGACCAGGGAATCATAGCTGCCGTTACCATTCGGGGTGGGGAAGGAATGCACATCCACCCCCATGCCGCCCTGGGCAAAGAGGTCGATGCCGATGGTCCAGGGCGAGTCCTCGCTGAGCTGCTGGGCATAGGCGACATAGGGCAGTGGAAACACCTGGTCCTCGTTTTCGACGTCTACCCCGAGGGCGTCGTAGGCGGTGCTGACCTGCGGCATGAGGGCGGACAGGCCAAAGGCCAGAGACCGCTTATGCTGGACGCCGAGTGTCGCCGGATTGCAGGCCGTGCCCGAGCAATCGGTGGCAATGGCCACGTCAGCTCCACCCATCCCGGAGGCGCGGACATTGTAGCCGATCATGTTCATGCCGTTGGTGGCCAGGGCCGGGGTTGCCGCCATGGCGAGGAAAGCCGCCGCGAAAAGCGTCCGCATCCGTGTTGGGGTCATGATGGGTATCTCCCTTTTTCTCTATTTTTTCAGAGTCTCGAGCCTCTTGCAAAATGACGGCCATTTCTATCCAAGAGGCAGATTTAATTTTTTGCGCAACGGCAGGGGGCTGAATTTTTTTCGCGCTAGAGAAGCGAAAATCATTCTGTCCCCGAATATCTGGGAAAAATAAAATCAGTCCCCTCCTGGCCGCATAAACACTGAACGCGGGTGTCTTCTGTTACAAAGCGATCATAATTGCATTTTGCAAGAGGCTTTTTCTTTGAGCCTCTTGCAAAATGACCATCTACTCCGATCGGTTAAAAATCTCCCGGGCGGCGTCTTCCTTGTGAAATCATCCTTGCCCGGAATATTTTTTCTCGATCTCGCGACGACGTTCATTTTGCATGAGGCTCCTTTATTAGGGAAATTTTATCATTTTCCAGGTTCGCAGGCAAATTTTGTCGCGGTGAGTGCCCTGTCGTTAGCAGTAGCCCCAACGCGCAGCGTACCGGCTGATGCAGGGCGAAAAGCAGGCGGTGGTTCCCGGAGCCTGGGGGCGGAACAGGTTAGAAAAAGTAGGTAAATGAACAGTGAATGGTGTCCTGGGCCTGGCTCACCGAGACTCCGGGGCCGAAGGGGTTGACCAGGGGGTCGGGGTTGTCGTTGGTCCGGGTGTTTTCGAAGGCATGTTCATAGGCCAGGTCAAGTGCCCATTCCTCCATGGTCAGGCCATAACCGACGGTAAGATGGTGCTCGACGATGGCGGGGAAAAGCGGAGAGAGGTAGGCATCCGGCACGGGTGATTTGCCGTAGTTGTAGCCGAGGCGGATGCTGTGGGCGGGATTGATGGCGTATTCAAGCCCCAGGGCATACACCCATTGATCCTCCCAGTTCATGGCAAAGAGGATGGCGTCGCTGCCGGGAGTGGCCGGAGTGGGCATGCCGGGCGGGCCGCCGGAGGATTTGACCTTGACCAGGTCGATGGCTCCGGACCAGCCGATCCATTTGATGTCCGCGGCAATCAGCAGCCTGCGGGTCGCCTGCACGGCAAGGCCGACTTCTACTTCCTGGGGCCAGGTGAAGCCGTCCATCTCGGCATCGAAGACAACGCTGCCCGCCGGGCCGTAATTGGCGGTCAGGGTGCCGCCGTCCAGGTTCAGAGCGGCCTCGGTGGTGTACTGCCCTCCCAGGCTGAGGATTTCATTGACCTTGTAATGAAACCCCAGTCGACCCGCATAGCCGTAGCTGGAAAGATCTTCCACCGCGATGCCGCCCGGGTATTCCGGAAAAAGGGAAAATTGCATATCGGCGTAGCCGACCATGGCCCCCAGGCCCAGAGACAGTCGATCATTCAGCCGGTAGCTCGCCGCACCGGTAAATCTGCCGTAGCGCACCTGGGAATCAAATGACCCCGGTCCGTTCGACGTGCCATAGTCCCGGATATCCACTCCCATGCCGCCCTGGGCGAACATGTCGAAGCCCAGCGTCCAGGGTGAGGTTTCGCTAAGCCTCCGGGCATAAGCGAGATAGGGAAGAGGAAAGAGCTGATCATCGCTGTCCACGTGCCTGCCGGAAGCGTCGGGGCCGGTATCGACCTGCGGCATGAGCAGCGATACCCCGAACCCAAGGGAATGATCATGCTGCCGCCCAAGGGTAGCCGGGTTGCAGGCCGTGCCGGAACAATCGCTGTCAATGGCGACATCGGCACCCCCCATTCCGGAAGAGCGGACATTATAGCCGATCATGTTCATGCCGTTGGTGGCCATCACCGGCGCGGGCACCGCGGCAATTGCGCAAAGGGACAGCAACAAACCTTTCCTGAATTGTGAGGACACGAAGCATACTCCTTTTGATTGTCGCGATCCGGTACAGCCGGAATGTACGTATTCTATCACCAGAATGTGCGTAAAGCAAATGGGGGCGGCGGGATGAAGCGATTGATCCGGAGGGCCGGGGAGGAGCGGGTCAAGCCCCCTGAAGAAGGCGGGCGGCATTGTTCCTGGTGATGCCGGCGAACAGTTCCGGTTCCAGGTCCAAGCTGCGCAGGAGTTCCAGGGCGGCAAACTGGTCAGCCCAAGGCGAGTCGGAACCGAAGAGCAGGTAGTCCGGCGGGTGACTGAGGACCATGTTGCGGGCGGTTTCCCGGTCGAGGAAGTCCAGGGCGAATGAGAGTTCCATGTAGATCGGCCGGCCGATCAGCAGGCGGCGCGACTCTTCCCAGTCGTCCCAGGCGCCCAGGTGGGTGGTGACCAGCTTGAGTTCGGGGAAACGGTCTGCCACCCAGCGGATGCGCGCCGGGTCGCAGATCCGGTCGCGGGGATAGGCGATATCAAAGCCGGTGTGCATCACCACCAGCAGGTCGTGTCGGATGAGGGCCTTGTAGAGAGGCGTGAGCCGCTCCTCGTCCAGGGCGAAGTTCTGATAGTAGGGGTGGAGCTTGATCCCGGGAAAACCGGCCTCGGCGATCTGCCGAATTTCATCGGCAATCCGCTGGGACCCAGGGTGTACCGAGGGCAGCGGCAGGAGCCGCTCGCTGCGGATCATACACGACCAGTCGAGGATGGCCCTGAACTGCTGCGGCCGGGTGGCGATGGAGCAGATGACGCTTTGCTCGATCCCCGCCCGGTCCATGGAGCGGAGCAGATCAGCGGTGGTGCCGTTGAGAAAGGCCTTGACGTTGCCTTCCTCCTCGAGAAAAGGAATGGCGCGGCCCGCCAGTTCGTCGGGAAAGGCGTGGGTATGAAAATCGATGATTCCGCTCATGGCCAGACAAATTGCCAGACAGGCTGCAAAAGCAGCAGGGAGTAGAGCCCGGCGACCAGGTCGTCGAGCATGATGCCCAGCCCACCGTGGATACGACGGTCCAGCCAGCCGACCGGAAAGGGCTTGAGGATGTCGAAGAACCGGAAGGCGAGGAAGGCGAGCAGCGCCGCCACCGGGTGGTGCGGGGCGGCGAGCAGGGCCAGCAGTTGGCCGACGATCTCGTCCACCACCACCAGGCCGGGATCGGCGCGGTCGATGATCTTTTCCGCCGAGCCGGCGCACAGGGTGCCCACCACAAAGATTGCGGCGATCACCCCCAGATAGGGAAGCAGGGCAAGTTCGCGCAATCCGAACCAGAGGGCCACTCCCACCAGGGAACCCCAGGTGCCCGGGGCCTTCGGCAGGTAGCCGGAGCCAAAGCCGGTGGCGATGAAGAGGATCAGACGGTCCATGGGTCAACTGGTGCTGTGCCGGTCAAGCGGCCGATTTCCTCGTAGATCTGCCGGATCGGTAGCGCGTGTGTCAGGGCCAATCGCCTGCATTCCTCATATTCCGGGGTGATAACCTCTCCGGCCGGGGAGCTGATTTTTTTGACCCGAACTTCTCCCCACCTGGTCTGAAGGGTCATGAGGTTGCGCGGCAGGGTCCGGCGCTGTTCACTGTGGAAGCGCAGGCCGATGGCGCTGGTCTCGCTGAGGAGGATGGTTTTTGCCGCTTCGACCTCTGCCGGGGCGCAAACCACCCGGATAAGGAAGCCGGGCCGTCCCTTTTTCATCTGGATGGGTATCAGCAGCACATCCAGTGCCCCGGCGTGCAGGAGCTTTTCCGCCACATGGGGCCAGGTCTCCGGGCTCCAGTCGTCCAGGGCCGTTTCAATGACCTCCACGCTCTGGGCTTCGGCCGGAGCAACGGCCTCGCCGATGAACAGCCGGAGCAGGTTGGGCTTGTTGTCGTTTCTGACCATGGTTCCCGCGCCGTAGGCGGTCCTGCTGAGGAGCATGGGCGGCATGGCGCCGAACCCCTCGGCCAGGGTCCGGACCAGGGCGGCGCCGGTGGGGGTGACCAGCTCCTGGTCGATCGCCTCGCCGTACACCGGCACCCCGCGCAGCAGGGCGCAGGTCGCCGGCGCCGGCAGGGGCAGCGTACCGTGCGCGCAGGGGGTCCAGCCCCGGGGCATGGGCAGGGGAGAGCAGAAGAGTTTGTCGATGCCAAGGAGATGGAAACCCTGCACCGCGCCGACGATGTCGAGCAAGGCGTCCGCCGCGCCCACTTCGTGGAAGTGCACCTCGGCCGGGGTACAGCCGTGTACCTCGGCCTCGGCCTCGGCCAGGCTGCGGAAGATCGCCAGGGATCTTTCCCGCACCGGCGGGTCCAGAGGGGCCGCGTTCAGGATAGTCTCGATTTCCGGCAGATGACGATGCGACTGCGGAGCGTCCACCTGCACCCGTACCCGGGTGGCCCGCAGCGGGGAATCTGCAGTGCTGGTGATTTCCAGGCGGCAGCCGGTGAGGCCGAGGTCACGCAACACCCCTTGCAGCACGGTCTCAGGAAGCCCGGCGTCGAGCAGGGCGCCCAGCAGCATGTCGCCGCTGATTCCTGAAAAGCAGTCGAGATAGGCGATATTCATCAGCTAAAGCGCTCGCCGATCGGCAGGGGCATGCCGCAGAGGAGGGAGCCGACGTCCATGCGCTTTTTGCCCTCGGCCTGGATCTCGCGCAGCAGCAGATAGTCAGTGCCGGTGGCCACGAGGAGCCCTTCCCGGTCCGCCCGGCAGATGGTGCCGGGCGGTTCGCTCGCAGGACCCGCGACCATCTGCGGGCGGAAGAAACGGAAGCGGTTCTTCCCAAGAAACCCGAAGGCGGAGGGCCAGGGGTCCAGACCGCGGATCAGGCAGTGCAGACGGCGGGCATCTTGCGACCAGTCGAGATGGCCCATTTCCTTGTTCAGCATCGGGGCCTCGCTGGCCAGGCGGTCATCCTGTTTTTGCGGCGGCAGGGTC
>QZJD01000055.1 GCA_003604995.1 Desulfobulbus sp.
GGGCGGGACAACGACGGAGGCGACCTGCACCTTTGCGAGCCTGGATGGGAACCAGACCGCAACCGCGACCTTCACCCTGAACCAGTACACGGTGACGGCGAACGCGGCCGGCACCGGGAGCGGGACGGTTTCGTCGGATGTGGGCGGGATCAATTACAGCTACCCGGCAGAGAATACGGGGACAAGCGCTGCCCTGGACCACGGCAGCGCGATCACCCTCACCGCGACGGCGGCGACCGGCTCAACGGTGTCCTGGTCCGGGTGCGCGGCGACGGGCGGGACAACGACGGAGGCGACCTGCACCTTTGCGGCCTTGGATGGGAACCAGACGGTGACCGCCACCTTTACCCTGAACACCCTGACCGTCACCCTGGCGGGCAGCGGTACGGGTTCAGTAACCAGCAGCCCGGCGGGTATCGATTGCGGCACGGATTGCAGCGATACCTTTGACTACGGCACGGCGGTGACCCTGACCGCAACGGCGGCGGAGGGATCACGATTTGCCGGCTGGAGCGGCGACGGGGACTGCGGTGACGGGACGGTGACCATGACCGGGGAAATCCACTGCACCGCCACCTTCAGTCTGTATTTTCCGTGGATCCTCTTCAACCATATCTTCACCGGGGCGGGACAATAGGTATGCATCCCCGGGCTGGCGGATAAGATGGCTGGACACGATCCCGTATCGAATACTCATGATCTGCCTTGAAGGTGAGGATTATGCGTCGAGCAGGTAGCCTATCGCTTATCTTGTTGACTTTTTGGGTACCCTTTCTGCCTAGCCGGTCCTATTGCGCCTGTGCTCGCCCGCCTGCCGATTTGGTCTCCTGGTGGCAGGGCGAGGGCAACGCGGACGATGCCCTGGGAACATACAACGGGACTCCCGAAAACGGGACCGCCTATGCTGCCGGCTACGTCGGCCAGGCCTTCAGCTTCGATGGCGTTGACGACTATGTGGTCATTGCCAACGGTATTGTTCCCAGCACGGCTCGATTTTTTACGCTGGATGCGTGGATCTACCCGGAAAGCTTCCCAGGTGTTGATGAAACCAGGATGATCCTGTACGGTGGCTCGACAGGCGGAGAGTACGAACTCCTGGTGGCGGGCAATACTTTTCGGTTCGGCGTCAAGCTTACCGACGGGCAGTGGTATACGGTCACTTCACCGGCCGCGCTGCAAACATGGACCCATCTTGCGGCAGTGCGGCGCGGCACGGAGATCGAGCTCTGGGTCAACGGCACCCTGAAAACCGACGCCGCAGTTCCCGATCTGGACCTGTACGACGCCGCCAATGGCTGGAACAACTCGCGCATCGGGGCGTACAACGAGTATACGGACCAGCACAAAAGCTTCTGGCACGGCCTGGTCGACGAGCTGGATATATATAGTAGGGCGCTGGAGGGCGCGGAGATCTCCGCCATCTACAACGCCGGCGGCAGCGGAAAATGCACGGAAGATTCTCCGGCCTTCCCGTGGATTATGTTCAATGCCGTTCTGACCGGTACCGGCGAAAAGTGATCGGAATCGCATCGTTTTTAACGAGAGTGGCGAGGAGAAGCGGGGCGACAACGGGATCGTTCATTCTTGGCTATTACTCATCTCCGGGGGGCTTATGCGGATTTTAAGGGTACTGACCGGCGTGCTGGTCATTGGGCTGGTTGCGTTTACTATTGACCCAGCATGCCAAAACGTTACGGCGGCGGAGAAGCAACCCGGAGAGGGGGGCAATCCGACGGTCCTGATCCTGGACGCCTCCGGCTCCATGTGGGGACAGATCGGGGGCAAGGCCAAGATCGTCATCGCCAAGGAGGTGTTGAACGAGCTGATCGACGGCCTGCCGGCCGACATGCAGGTAGGGCTCTCCGTGTACGGCCACCGGCGGGAAAAGGATTGCGCCGATATCGAGATGCTGGTGCCCATCGGTACATTGAACAAAGCGGCGCTGAAGGCGAAGATTGGTCCCATCAAACCCAAGGGCAAGACCCCGCTCAGCGATGCGGTGAGGCAGGCGGCGGCGGCCTTGGGCTATACGGAACGGCGGTCATCGGTGGTTCTGGTCAGCGACGGCCTGGAAACCTGCAACGCCGATCCCTGCGCGGTGGCGGCCGAACTGGCCCGGGCCGGGGTGGACTTCAAGGTGCATGTCATCGGTTTTGATATCAGCAAGGAGGACCAGGGCCGATTGCGCTGCCTGGCCGACAGGACCGGCGGCCTGTTCCTGGCTGCGGCCGATGCCCAGTCACTGCGCGCCGCCCTTGCCGAGACCATGGCCAAGGTCCAGGAGGCCCCGCCGCCGGTGGTCGAGGATCCGGGTAGCGCCAAGGTGCAGGGACCGCCAACCGTTGCCGCGGGCAGCGGTTTCGAGGCGACCTGGGAGGGGCCGGACAGCCGCGGCGATTTCATCGCCATCGCGGTCAAAGGGTCCAAGGACCACGAGTACAGGGAATACGCCTACACCGAGCGGGGCAACCCGGCGCGTCTCGTCGCGCCCGGCGATCCCGGTCCCTATGAACTGCGCTACGTGCACGGTCATACCGACAGGGTGATCGGCCGGGCCGCCGTCGAGGTCACGCCGGTGCAGGCTTCGGTGACCCCGCCCGCCGAGGCGCCGGCGGCCAGCGAGATTCAGGTGGCCTGGCAGGGACCGGCCTATGAAAGCGATTATATCACCATCACCAAACCCTCCGACCCGGACACCACCTACGACAATTATACCTATACCAGGAGCGGCAATCCGGTCGCCTTGACCGCACCCGCCGAGGCGGGGAGCTATGAAGTTCGCTATCTCCTCGGCAAGGGCAACAAGGTCCTGGCCCGGGCTCCCATCACCATCGGTGCGGTGAGCGCGCAGATACAGGCGCCGGCGTCGGTGAACGCGGCTGCAGAATTCGAGGTTTCTTGGCAGGGGCCGAACAACCACGGCGATTATCTCAGCGTCGCCAAGGTCGGCGTCCCGGACGGGAGCTATGACAACTATGCCTACACCAGGAACGGCAGCCCGGCCAAACTGTTCGCGCCCGCCGTGGCGGGACAGTATGAGGTACGCTATATCCAGGGCCACGGGAACAAGCTGCTGGTACGGTCGCCGTTGACGGTCGCCGCGGTGACGGCGTCGGTGCAGGCGCCGGCGTCGGTGAACGCGGCTGCCGAATTCGAGGTTTCCTGGCAGGGGCCGAACAACCACGGCGATTATCTCAGCGTCGCCAAGGTCGGCGTTCCGGACGGGAGCTATGACAACTATGCCTACACCAGGCACGGCAGTCCGGCCAAACTGACCGCGCCCGCGAAGCCGGGGGAGTATGAGGTGCGCTACATTCAGGGACGCGGGAACAAGCTGCTGGCGCGGTCGCCGTTGACGGTCGCCGCGGTGACGGCGTCGGTGCAGGCGCCGGCGTCGGTGAATGCGGCTGCCAAATTCCAGATAACCTGGCAAGGGCCGAACAATGATGGCGATTACCTCGCCATCGCCAGGGCCGGGGCCCCGGTGGCCGATTATGACAACTACTCCTACACCAGGCACGGCAGCCCGGCGACGTTGACCGCGCCCGGCACGGCGGGCAGCTATGAGGTGCGCTATATCATGGCCAAGGATACCGTCCAGTTGGCCACGGCGCCGGTGACGGTAACCCCGGTCAGCGCCAGGGTGACCGCCCCGGCAAGCGTGGCGGCCGGCTCCGAATTCGAGGTTCAATGGGAAGGGCCGGGTAATGAGGGCGACTACCTGACCATCGTCAAGCCCGATGCCGATGCCGGCGACTACGGGTCGTACGCCTATACCCGGGAGGGTTCGCCGGCGCGGCTCCAGGCCCCGGAAGACCCCGGTTCCTACGAGGTCCGCTATATCCTGGATCAGGACAAGGTTATCCTCAGCCGGACCCCGCTGACGGTGCGGTGATTCTTTTGTCGGGCTGACCGGCCATGGCACTCTGTGGTCGGTCAGCACGCTATTGGGCCGCCGCGGCAACCATGGCCGCGGTCAATCGGCGCAGGTCGTCGGCTTTGATGATATAGGGCGGCATGATGTAGATCAGATTGGCAAAGGGCCTGATCCAGACCCCCTGTTCGACGAAGAACCGCTGGAGTGTGCCCACATCCACCTCCTCCCGCATTTCGATGACCCCGATCCCTCCCAGCACCCTGACATCCCGTACCTGAGGGAGCATAGCCGCCGGCGCCAGTTCCCGGCGCAGCTGTTTTTCCATTGCCTGGAGCAGCTCCTGCCAGGGAGAGGCCAGAAGCAACTTGATGCTGGCAACCGCCACGCTGCAGGCCAGTGGGTTGGCCATGAAGGTCGGGCCGTGCATGAAGACCCCCGGTTTGCCGGCGGAAATAATGTCGGCCACCCGGTCGGTGGCCAGGGTGGCGGCCAGGGTCAGGTAGCCGCCGGTCAGGGCCTTGCCCAGGCACATGATGTCCGGAGCCACCCCGGCATGCTCGGCGGCAAAAAGTTTGCCGCTGCGGCCGAAACCGGTGGCGATCTCATCAAAGATCAGGAGCAGGTCGTGCTGGTCGCAGAGGGAGCGCAGCCGCCGCAGGTATTCCGGGTGATAGAAGCGCATCCCCCCGGCGCCTTGGACTATGGGCTCGACGATCACCGCCGCCAGTTCGTTCCGGTGTTCGGCCATGAGGCGGGCCAGTTCGTCGATATCCTCTTCGTCCCAGTCATCATTGAACCCGCAGCGTGGTTTTGGGGCAAAAAGCTGGTGGGGCAGGGCGTGCCGGAAGATATGGTGCATGCCGGTGATTGGATCGCACACCGACATGGCGTGGAAGGTGTCGCCATGGTAGCCGCCCTGAATCGTCAGCAGCCGGTACTTTTCCGGCCGGCCCAGGGCATGCTGGTACTGCAGGGCCATCTTCAGGGCAACTTCCACCGCCACCGAACCGGAATCGGAGAAAAAGACCCTGGTGAGCGGTTCCGGGGTGAGGGCGACCAGGAGCCGGCCCAGCTCCACCGCGGGTTCGTGGGTCAGGCCGCCGAACATCACGTGGGCCATCCTGGCGGTCTGGTCGGTTATGGCCTGGTTTAATACCGGATGGTTGTAGCCATGGATCGCCGCCCACCAGGAGGACATGCCGTCCACCAGTTCCCGGCCGTCGGCCAGACGGATATGCACCCCCCCGGCGGATGCGACCGGATAGACCGGCAGGGGCTCGGTCATGGAGGTGTAGGGGTGCCAGAGATGGCGGCGGTCGAATACCAGGTCTTCCTTATCCAAAGGAAAACCCCAGGGCGGTGAAATTGCGCAGATCATCCTCGATGGCGCTGCCGCTGGTGGTCAGGTAGTTGCCGACCATGGCGCCGTTGGCGCCGGCGGTAAAGCAGCGGTACTGGTCCGAGGCCAGCTGCTGCCGGCCGCCGGCAATCCGGAGGACCGCCTCCGGATAAATGCAGCGGAACAGGGCGATGGTGGTGAGGATTTCCTCGACGGCCAGCGGCTGCAGGTCCCCCAGGGGAGTGCCGGGGATGGGGGTCAGGATGTTGAGGGGAATGGAGTCAACCTTGAGTTCCCGCAGCTCCAGGGCCAGGTCAATGCGGTCCGCCATGTCCTCGCCCATGCCGATGATTCCCCCCGAGCAGAGCGATAAGCCCGCTTCCCTGGCCAGGCGCAGGGTCTCCACCTTCTCCTCCCAGGTGTGGGTGGTGCAGACCCGTGGAAAGAAATGGCGGCTGCCCTCCAGGTTGCAGTGGTAGCGGCTGACGCCCATCTTCCGGATCAGCCGGGCCTTGTCCGGGGTCAGCAGTCCCAGGGAGCCGCAGAGCTTGAGCCGGCAGTTGTTGCTGATTTTTTGGTAGATCCGGGCCAATTGCGCCAGCAGGGCTTCGTCGGCGCTGCGGCCGCTGGTGACCAGCGACAGCCGGTGCACCCCGTAGCGGTCGTTTTCCTCGGCCAGGCGCAGGGCCTCTGTCGGCGCAATGGAATCGTATTCGTCGATGCCGCTCCGGTGCCGGGCCGACTGGGCGCAAAAACGGCAGTCCTCGCTGCAGCGGCCGCTTCGCGCGTTGATGATCGCGCACAGGGAAAAGCGGGAGCCGTGAACGTGTTTGCGGATCCGGTCCGCACCCTGCCACAGTTGTTCGGCTTCAGGTTCGGCGGCCAGACGCAGGGCGGTTTCCCGGTCAAGGCGGTCGCCCTGAAGGATGGCGGTGACAACCTTCTCAATAAATTCTGACATGGACCGAACTTATCGTTCGCAGAACGGTTTGTCAATCCGGGGCGGTCCGCCGGCAATCATCTCGGCTATGGTGCGCTTGACTTTGGGATACAGGTGACGCCTGCCGCCCAGCAGCTCGGACTCCAGGGCGGCCACCCGGGCAAGGAGACCGGTGCGGTCCATGCGGGGGGCATCGTCTTCCACTTCATACTTGGCGCGTACCTGTTCCTGGCAACGGAAACAGCCGGGAAAGAGCAGGCTTTTCCCGTCGGGTCGGGTCATGGCCGCGGGGATCCCGTGCAGGCGGCAGATCATCAGCCGGTGGGAATAAAGGGCGCACCGCCCCTCTTCATTCAGTGGGCACATCAGTTGCGGCCGTTCGCCGTGGTTGAGCAGGTGCCGGCTCTCCGCCTGATAGTCCTGGGAGCGGTCGATGATCAGGGCGAGCAGGGCCGGATCCAGGGTGCGCAATCCTTCCCACAGATACGCCCATTCCGCATAGGTGTAATGGAGAAAGTAGCTGTCACAGCAGTTGTCGGGACAGCCGGCGCAGGTCATGCCGATTTTCGCGGCCACGGCACCATACTGCTCTTCCATGGTCTGATAGAGTTCGGCCAGTTTTTTGGATTGGTTCGGAGAAAGAAGGATTTCCTTCATGGGCGTTGCGGGACGGAGCCCGGCTACTCGGTAAAATGTTGAACCTGGTAGGTCTGGATGGTCAGGTGTTTTTTTCGCCAGGCATCATCCGGCAGACCGGCCTTGCGACACAGATGGCCGAGAAAATGCTCCGGGGCCGGAAGCTGGTCCCAGACCTGGGGCAGAAAGGTGGCGCTGGCCCAGGTGCCATCGCTGAGGATGACTCCGTCAACGCCCGGGCGCAGACGGGCAACAAGGTCGGCACTGTCGGTATACGCCAGAGGTTTGGGTTCGGAGAGCACACTGATGTCGATGGTCAACTCCCGGACCTCGTCGACGGTCACCGGCGTGAACCGGTGGTCATGAAAGGCCGCATTGACGGCATGGCGCCGGACTCCGTCCAGGATGGATTCCGTGCCGAGCAGGCTGCCGATGCATCCGCGCAGCTGGCCGCGTTTGTTTAAGGTGACAAAGACGGCCTGGTGGGCCTGCAAGGCAGGGTCGTTCAACAGGTCCGTGCCGACCTGAATCGTGGACATCATGCCCAGGTGCTGTTCTATGGTTTGCCGGGCAAGGTTGATGAGGATTTTGCCATGCTGATCGGTAAGCATCTTCATATCCCGTTTATTATCTCTCATTTAAGGATAGCAGAGAAGGTTTGCAAAAGAGAAGGGAAAACTGCAACGCCGCCCCCTTGTCAGTCGCGCAAAAGTGCGAGCCTGACAAGGGGATGCCTTATAACTTGTTGAAATCCCGGCGGCGAATGCTTTCGCATTTTGAGTTGTTCATGCGAGATCATATTCGTTGTTTGGCCAGGGAAATACACAATTATGCCTCTGCGGCTAACCCCGCAATTGCGGCAACAATATCCGCATGTCAATCAGATAATTTTTACGTCGTGTATCCCCGGTATTCCCGGCTGAAAACGGATCATGAACAGCCCAAATTCCTTCATCGCGCTCCACTGTGACAATTTGCCACATTTGCAATGCTGGAACTGCGTGGTACTTGTCTGTACTACGCTGTATCAGAGCGGCCCTTTTCATCCGACCAAGGTGGAGAGGGGGGGAAATGATCATGGTGATCAAAAATGTCAGAATCGCAATAATCGCATTCTGGCGCGGGTCGGCCTTGTAACTTCTTGAAAGCACAGCGGCGGATGCTCAGAGGCTTAGGGTATTGCGGGGTCATCGAGATGGTGAAACACACCTAAAGGAGGCTATTGATGAAAAAGGACGCGGAAATGGAAACAAATGGTGTATCGCGGCGGCAGGTGTTGATCGGAACCGGTGCTCTGGCGGCCGGGACCGCCGCTGCTCATTTTACCGGTTTGCTGAAATCGGCCGTCGCCAAGGACGGAAAAAACGAGAAGTGGCCGTGGCCCTATGAAAAACTCGATCCGCAGAAAACCGCGGAAATCGCCTACAATGAATGGTACCGGGTATTCTGCGGCGCGGCGGTTATCAACAGCGTGTTCAGCCAGTTGGCGGAAAAAATCGGTGAACCCTACTCCTCCTTCCCGTCCGACGCCTTTGTCTTTCTCGAGGGCGGTCAGGTCGGCTGGGGTACGATCTGCGGCTCGCCGGCCGGCGCCAACATCGTTGCCAACTGCATCATCGGCCCGCGCATTTCCGGAGCCGATGAGGGGCACCATATCGCCGCCGATAACATGCAGTTTTATTCGGAAACCGCGCTGCCCACCTTTAAGCCGGCCAGTCCGAAAATTACCACGGAAATCAAGACCACGGTCAGTGATTCACCCCTGTGCCACATTTCCGTCGGCAAATGGATGAAAGCCACCGGTTATGCCCTCGGGAGCCCGGAACGCAAGGACCGCTGCGCCAGGGTCGCCGCCAGCTCGGCCTATCATCTGGTGGAAATGCTCAATGCCTGGAAGGACGGTACCTATGAGGCGAAGAGTACTTTTTCCAGCGCCAAGGAAAACGGGATCACCGGTCAGTACAACTGCGACGAATGCCATGGTGACAATGTGCCGGAGGCGCCGCAGATGCCCAAAGCATAACTTTCCGGCCCTGCCTGCGACCGGTAACAAAACGGTTCCGGGGGGAAGCAAGAGGATAAAGACGGTCGTCGGCTTTGTACCGACGGCCGTTTTTTTTTGGCGTTTATGAGTCCGGGGCAGCCATAAGCACACACCAATTTGCTTTCGGCCCGGATTCTGTGGTAATGATAAGTTCATAGGGGAGGGAGGCGTGGTGCCTGCCTGCGTTTTTTTGCCCGGAGGGCGCTATGCCGCATATTTCTCCAGTTCTCGCCTGGTTTCTCGTGGGTATCGCCTTTTACATCGTGGAGCTGGTCGTCCCGGGATTCGTTATTTTTTTCTTCGGGATCGGTGCCTGGTGCACGGCTCTGGTCGCCTACCTGACCGATGTCTCCCTTTCGACGCAGTTGCTCATTTTTCTCGCGGCCTCGCTCGCCACCCTGATCCTGCTCCGGACCTATCTGCAAAAGATTTTCATCGGCAGGTTTCAGCTTGATGAGGCCCCGCCCCAGGCCCAACCGGTGGCGACCACCGGGGTGGTGACCGAGGATATTTTCCCTCCGGCGCCGGGCAAGGTCAAATACGGCGGTTCGTACTGGACCGCGCGGGCCGATGAGCCCATCTCCAGGGGAACGGTGGTGAAGGTCGTGCAGCAGGAAAATCTTGAGGTCAGGGTGCATCCCTTATCCGAAACCGAGGAGGTGAAGTGATGGAAATGCTTGTGGGTGTTGGCGTTCTGGTCGCCTTTGTTTTTTTCCTACTCGTTAAAACCGCGGTGGTGGTGCCGCAGCGGAACGAATTTGTCGTGGAACGGCTGGGAAAGTATCGGACCACTCTTGGCGCCGGCCTTCACATCCTGATTCCCTTCATTGACAAGGTCGCCTACAAACGGAACCTGAAGGAAGAACCCATCGATATCCCGGCCCAGTCCTGCATCACTGCGGACAACGTCAGTATGCAGGTTGACGGAGTTCTCTACCTGCAGGTGATCAATGCCCAGCAATCGGCCTACGGCGTGGAGGATTACCGCTACGCCGCGACCCAGCTGGCGCAGACCAGCCTGCGTTCCGCCATCGGGAAAATTCAATTGGACAACACCTTTGAGGCGAGGGAAACCCTGAACATGCAGGTGGTGGATGCCCTCGACGAGGCGACCCGGAACTGGGGGATCAAGGTGCTGCGCTACGAGATCAAGGATATCGAGCCGCCGCGCACGGTCCTGGAGGCCATGGAAAAACAGATGCGGGCCGAACGGGAGAAGCGGGCGGAAATTTTTCGCTCCGAGGGTGAGCGTCAGGCTCTGATAAACCTGGCGGAAGGCCAGAAGATGAAGATGATCAACGAGGCCGACGGTCGGGCCCAGGAGATCCTCCGGGTCGCCGCGGCCACCGCCGAGGGCATTCGCAAGGTCGCGGAGGCCCTGTCCCTGCCCGGCGGTCAGGAAGCGGCCAGCCTGGAGGTGGCCAAGAAGTATATCGAGGAGTTCGGCAAGCTGGCCAAGGAGAACAACACCATGATTCTGCCCGGCAACCTGACCGATGTCGCCTCCATGGTCGCCACGGCCATGTCGGCCATCAAGCAGAGCGGCAGTTTTCAGCCCAAGCCTCAGGCGCCCTCGGCATGAGCATGAGCAGGCAATACCCGTTTGTCGCTCTCCTGACCGGCATCCTGCTGCTGTGCCTGGGGGCGGACATGCTCCCGGCGCAGCAGCAGATTTCGGCATCTTACACCAAACTCGCTGAGGATGGGCGTGAATTGCCCCGGGAAGCGCAAAACTGGGCCATGGTCCGGGATAACGCCACCGGGTTGATCTGGGAGATCAAGACCACGGACGGCTCTATCCACGATGTGGAAAAGGTCTTTGACTGGGCCGGCGCGCAGGCGGAGTTCATTGCCGAGCTCAACCGGACGAAATTCGGTGGATTCGACGACTGGCGGCTGCCGACCACCGATGAACTGCGCACCCTTGCCGTCAAGGGGGAGGAACCCTATATCAATCGGGAATTTTTTCCCCATACCGCCCCCACCAGTTATCTCTCCTGGCGCAAATGCGGAAGCGGTGAGATATTCGACGAGCGGATCAAGTTCGGCGAGCAGCGCAACAGCAAAAAAGATCGGCGGGTCAGGGCGGTCCGCAACTCAGCGGTAAGGGAATAAGGGAGTCGGCAAAAACTACTATACCAGGATCGCCAGAAGCCGGGATCCTTTCCTCTGACGGAGCGACTTCAACAGAGGAAAGGAAAAATATCACTTTGCCGGAAGTTTGCAGCAGGGTGCCGGGCCTTCCTGGTACAGGCCGCGGCTGAGCATGATATGTTCAAGTTCACCGGCGGCAAGCAGGGTGTTTTCGTTCTGGCAGAGGTAGACGATGCACTCCGCGCACAAACCGTACTGGCTCTGGAATTGTGAATGCCGGTGCATCCACTCCCAGCAGCGTTCAATTTTGTTTTCCCTGACCGGGCAGGCATCTTCTTCGTCGCATTGCATGATTTCCCAGCAATACCTCATGGTTTCCGCACTCATCTTCCCCTCCTTAGTGAGTGTCTTGGTCCGGTGGAGCCGGATGACTCCCGCCCCGTCATGAGGACCATTGTGCTGCGAGGTTAACCCGTATGCAATGTGGTAAATTGTCGCCCTGTTCGTTTGCCCACGGTAAGGGCGGCGGCATTGCCTCGGAGGGGCGGGTTATGAACCGGAGTCGATATACAGGCTGAGGAGTTGGAATCAACGGGCAAAACATTGAGCAACCGCCGCGGCCATCTCAACATTTCAACAAGCTGCACGGCGATTATTCACCAGGGAGCTCGTTTTTTCATTGCGAATTATCGACGGCGGCAGGATCGGGTTCCGGAGCATTTTTCTTCCGCTCGATTTGAGCCTGGAGTCGAGTCGCCATTTCTTTGGCTTCCGAGAGCTCGCGGGGCGACAGGCGTTCCTCAAGAATATCGCGGTTCCGCGCCGCTCTGCGGTTTCCGCTGGAGGCGCTCAGGCTGCTCCAGGCATAGGCGAGCTTGTCATCCCGCTCGACCCCTTTGCCCTCGCCATACATTACCGCTAGACTGCTCTGCGCCTTTTCGTCACCCTGCTCAGCGGCCATGGTGTACCAGCTGATGGCCTTTGCATAGTCCCGGGCAACACCCTCACCCTTGTCATACATGGCACCCAGATTGTACTGGGCTTTGACGTATCCCTTTCTGGCGGCCCTGGTAAACCAGCGGACGGCCTGTTCGGGGTCCTCGATCACCCCTTCGCCAAGAGAATATTTTATTCCCAGATTATATTGTGCCAATACCTGACCCCGGGCAGCGGCTTTGGTATACCAGTTGATCGCCTGCTGATGATCCTTGATCACGCCTATTCCTTCGTCGTACATGACGGCCAGATTGAATTGCGCTTCGGCGTGCCCCTGCTCGGCGGCCTGGTTAAAATACTTCAGGGCTTTCTTGTTGTCCTGAAGCACGCCGTTGCCCCGGGCATACAGCCAGCCCAGCTTAAACTGCGCTTCTGCTTCGCCCTGCATGGCGGCTCGATTGTACCAGGCCTCGGCTTGCCCGATATCCCGGGCAGCGCCTTTTCCCGCCGCATACATTTCAGCCAGCAGATATTGCGCCTTTCCCTGTCCCTGTTCGGCCGCCCTGGTATACCAGGCGACGGCCTGCTTCTCATCGTGCGCCACCCCTTTACCGGAGGCATACATCATCCCCAGGACGACCTGCGAGCCTGAGTGTCCCTGTTCGGCGGCCCTGGTAAACCAGGACGCGGCCTGCGCGTAGTCAAGGGGTACGCCTTCCCCGTAATAATATTTTCGGCCCAGATATGCCTGGGCCTCGGCATACCCTTGCTCTGCGGCTTTCGCGTACCAGGCGACGGCCTGCTGATCGTCCTTGGCCACCCCTTTGCCCACCGCGTACAAAAAACCTAAGCGGTATTGCGCCGCTGCATCGCCCGCCTCAGCCCTTTTTCTGACGGCAGTGATATCATCGGACTCGCTGATATCCGCATGGCCCGGCAACAGAGGGCAGGTCAGCAGGAAGAGCAGCAGTGCCGCGGTAATAGTCATGGGAATGGTTGCGCGGTGCATGTCGTGTCAACCATTGAGCATAGAGGATGCCTGGGCTTTTTCCAGGAGAGTTGATGGCGTCGCAAAAAAATGCGAGACTGACCCCGGCATGCCTTGTAACTTGTTGACGAAACGGTTCCCGACGGCGAAATCCCGGTCCAAGCCATGGTCAAAGGCAGGCCGGAGGTCGGATAGAGGATTGGAGTTGCTTTCAGGCAAGAAAAAACAGGCACGGTACATTGTCGTACGTGCCTGTAATAATTGAGTGGCGTCCCCAACCGGATTTGAACCGGTGTTGCCGGCGTGAAAGGCCGGTGTCCTGGACCTGACTAGACGATGGGGACGTGTCGTTTTCATGGTGGGTCGTGTTGGACTCGAACCAACGACTCTCTGCTTAAAAGGCAGATACTCTACCGACTGAGTTAACGACCCTGCTGAAGAAAAATTTTCTACACTGGAAGAGATGCCGTGTCAATAAAAAATATCAGAAGTAAGGGGCGGCTTCACCATTTTTCGGTACGCTGATGAGCGATTCTTGATAATTTCTTGTTGCCGAGGGTGATGTCTGCTATATGAAAAGAGCCCCCCGAAACCGGGAGGGAGACTGATCATCAGGTTGAGCCGGGATGTGAGCCGGATGTTTTTCTTGAGGGGTTGCCATGGGATTGCTGTCTGGGTCCGCGTCGTTCATGCGGTTTTCAGTGGAAGGCGAATTGCCTGAATCGTTCTGGGATGTTGTGTCCGACAAGGTGGCCGCGCATTCCTTCCGGGATATTGATGATTCTCTGGACGAGTATTCCATCGGCTGGGTGTCGGTGGCCAGCATGTTTGACGCAACCTTTGAGCAGTGCCCCTATGCGGTCGGCGACTATGTGGTGCTGTCCATGCGGGTGGACGAGCGCAAGGTATCGCCGGCGGTTTTGAAGAAATGCGTGCTCAAGGAAGAGGAGCGGATCAAGCGGGAAAAACAGATTCCGCGCCTTGGTCGAAGCGCCCTCATGGAAATCAAGGAGAGGATCCGCACCCAGCTGGTCCGTAAATCGGTGCCTATACCGGCGGTGTATGATCTGGCCTGGAACCTTTCCGATGGTACCCTTCTCTTTTTTTCCACTAACAAAAAGGCCATGGTCCTGCTGGAGGAATTGTTCAAGGAGAGCTTTGGCCTCTCCCTGATCCTGCAGATTCCCTGGAACACGGCCTCGCATGTCGCCGACCAGGCATCACTGGCCAGGCTTGAGCAATTGCGGCCGGAAATCCTTCTCTAGCCGGGTTAAGGTGGGCTGAGGGCGGAGCGATTTGACAGAACCATGACCAACCTGGGAGCGCGGGCATGACCTATCTGATTATTTTGATTGTATTTCTGCTCATTGTCAGCCTTTTTGTCCTGTTTTATTCTCCCAAAAAAGGTCCGGAACGGCGCCGGCACACCCCTCCCGTCGCTCCCGAGGTTTCGGCGGACCGTCCTTCTGGAGATCAGGCCGGAATTGCCGGGGTAGAAGTAGAGGAATTGGCCGCCTCGGATATCCGCGAGGTGCCGTCGTTGACGGTAGGGGAAGGAGAGCCCGAGTTGGAGCTGACCCTGGAAGAGGCTCCCGTTGCCCAGGAGGAAGAACTGACCCTGGAGCTGGGAGAAGCTGAGGCGCCGGTCGGTGCAGGTCCCGGCGCTTTTTCGGCGACGGAAGAAATTCCCTTTATCTCCGACGAGGAACCCGTCCTGGTCAGGCATGAGGAGGGGGAGGTGGCCCCGGCCCTGGCCGGGTATGGCGAGGATGCCGGGAGCGTCCATGGAGAGACCCCGGAAGACCTTGCCGAACGGCTGGATTTTTTCTTTGGCAGCGACGAGGATACCGGTGAAGGTCAGGCAACCGAAGAGGTTGTAGTCGCCCCGCCGGAAGAGACGGCCGCGGTGGGAGAGGTGGAGGAGGAACAGCCGCCCGCGGCGGAACCAGCCGAGGAAGCGTTCGCCGCCATGACCCCGGAGGAATACCAGGCTGGTCTGCGCAAGCTGGAAGAACAATTGCGTCGGGAGCTGGATGGCGCCATTGCCGCCAGGGAGATCGGCCGGCTGCCCCAGTTGGAGAGCCGACTGGCCTCGGTCTGCGGCAGGCTCTCCGATCCGGCCGGCAGTCTGGCCGGCTATCAGCAGCTGCTGGAGGAGTTTGAGCCC
>QZJD01000032.1 GCA_003604995.1 Desulfobulbus sp.
CGATCGTGCCCCGTCATGGCGGCAAACACGGCCTGAAACATTTTCGTTCTATTCCAGTTCGTTATGAAGCTCGACACTCTCTCTGCCCGAATCACCGCAAGCGTCCTTTTGCCGGCCCTCTTTCTCTGTTCCCCGGGCATTGCCGCCCGCGGCCGCATCTTTGATGCAAGCTGGCAAAAGACCTTTGACGCCTACCGGCAGGTCCCCTGCCTCACCCAGGAAGAACTTCAATACGGCGCCGAGGTCATCCTGGGTCTGGACTACAACTCCCAGCGGCTTTTCCGGCAGATCAGCAAAGCGCAGGGCATGGATTTTGAGAAGAGCCGACAGATATGGTCCCTGCTCATCAGCTCCGGCCTCTCCTACGAGCAGGTCCTCTGCTATGAAAAATGGAGCGATCTGGACGGAATCACCGTTGACCTGGCCATCGCCGCCCTCACCGACATCAAAACCCTCGCCTATGAGGCCGGCCGCTCTTTTACCCTGTACTGCTCCCTGCCCAGAGTCACCCCGGACCATGCCCTGAAGACCATCCCCCTGCTCAATCGATTGAACGATCTCCAGAACCAGGCTTTGCAGGGGCTGCTTTCCGTAGAGGACATCACCGCCGAACAGGCCCTGGACGGCATCGGCCGCATCTCCCGAATGCACGACCACCAGGCCAGGGCGGTCGGGGCCTTTGCCCGGCTTTCCGGCATGACCATGGCCAAGATCAAGGATGCCACCGATCTGATCCTGCTGCTCAACCCGGACAATGCCTGGAACGCCGGCACCCTTTTCCGCGGTGAAGGCATGAACGCGGACGAAGCCTGGTTCTGGCTGGTCGCCTATTTCGCCAACCCGACGGAGGTCCAGGAGCAACAGTTCCGCACCCTGAGCGACCAGCGAAAGGCGACCCTGGTGCGGGCCATGTACGAGGGCGGCACGGAACTGGTCTGGAAGATCAATAACCTGCATGCGATCACCGACTGGTACGGCCTGGAAATCTCCAACGCCGAGCTGCAGGGTTATTCGGCCAAGCAGCTGCAGAGCCGTTTTACCATGCTCTCCCCCCGGATCCAGTCCCGCTTCGGCGACCGCTTCTACCAGGCCGGCAGCAATGCGAGCCGCATCGCGGTTCTCAAGGAGGCCACCGCCGCGGACCGGGTGGAGACCGCCCGCCAGCTCACCACAGCCAATATCTACGCCCTGCTTGCCCAAGGCAGCGAACTCTATGACAGTTCCTTCCGCAACATCCTGGTACCCGTCCTCCAGGAACACGTAGCCCGGAGTTTCAACAACAACCTCCTGGTCTTCCTCAGGGCTACGGACCCGGGTAACCAACTGGTCTCGAACTTCATCGTCAGCCTTGCCCAGAAAGGCAAGATGACCGTGTTCTTTCCGGACAACCCGCGGGAGCAGGAACAGATCCTGGAACTGGTATCCGAGTCCGCCTTCAAGGACGAGGACTCGGTCATCCTGTTTTCGGCCACCTTCATGCACCTGCTGGAGGTTCTCGCCCCTTCGGCGCGGACCTATCTGCTCACCAGGATGATCACTCAGGCCGATACCGGTTCCGTCTCCTACGCCCGGCTGATCCGGGTCATTCTTCAGTATTATCTCGAAGAGTTTCCCGAACTGCTCGGATCGGGCGACAAGGAGATGATTACCGGCCTCATCACCCGGCACGGCGCGGTCAACCTGCGGCTCTATCAGATAACCCCCTTTGCCGAGTGGAAGGAGGACGGCGTCCTGAAATCGATCTCCGTGTTTCACCCCGACGACGACGGCCGCGATTCCTTCCTGTCCAACGCCAGAACCTTAATGGCCAGCGGCTACCGTCTCTCCCTGTCCGAGGAATTTACCCTGGACAGCGTCACTGATCAGCAGAGGCGCCAGGCGCAGGCCCAGATCCGGAACACGGCCAACCTCGCCGGCCTGTTCACCAGTATGCGCCGCATCCCCTTCGCAGTGTCCTTTGTCCGCACGGTCAACGGAGTGACCATCAACCACGCCGCCTTTGTCTACAGCGGTCAACAGAACCAGGAACAGCTCATGGCCCGCTTCATCCTCGGCGGCGCCGAAATGTTTGCCCAGCGCGGCCACAGCTACTGGCGCTCCGAGCAGATCACCGACCCCCTGGACAAGCTCCTCAAGGCCGGCCGCCTGACCGACGCCCACCTCCAGGCAAAACAGCGGTTCCTGAGCCTGGGGTCCTGCGGCGGGGTCAAGGCCTACACCCACCTCAACCAGATGTTCAGAGGGCATGTGGACATTTTGGCCACCATCGGGACGGGTCTCGCAAACATCAACGACCCCTACAACAAGAACTTTTTCGAGGTAATCGCGGGCAAGCCCTCCTCCATCTCCTGGAAGGGGCTCGCCGGCGAGCTGGCGTTCATCTTCCGAAGCGGCCAGGGACGAGATTACCTGCAGCCGGGTTCGCTGACCGCGATCATGCACAAGATCCTCGACGAGGAAAAAGCGGCCCGAACCGAACAGCGCCCTGCCCCGGGCGAGCAGTCGGGCTGAGCGCTGCCCGGGATATACGGAAATGGCCGTTTATACCTCCGAACAGCAGGACAAGCTCCTGAAAAGCATCCGGCTGGGGGAAACCGCCAGGGTCTACCTGATCTTCGGCGAACGGTTCCTCTGCCAGCGGGCGGCGGAAGCGCTCTGCCGGGAATTGCTCGCCGGCGGCGGCACCCTGCATCCCATCGACGGGGACCTGGAACCCTTTGCCAATACCCTGCACAAGCTCACCAGTTTCAGCCTTTTCCCCGGTCGACAGGTCTACCGGGTCACCGACAGCAAACTCCTGCACAGCGTCAAGGTCGCTGAATCACTCTGGAAAAAGGCCCTGCAGGCAAAAAAAAACAATGTTCCGGACAAGGCGGGCCGCCATCTCCGGAACATGCTGGAGAGCGCGGGCCTTGCCCCGGGCGATCCGGACAATGATCCGGGCCGGTTCTCGCCGACCCAGTGGAAAAAGCTGTTCGGCTTTGCCCAGCCCCAGGAGGATCTGGCCTGGACCGGCGAACTGCTCGCCGCTGCTCCGGCGGTGCAGGAAAAATCTTCCGATAGGAGCACGGACGACCCGGCGGCACTGCTCGAACAGAAGCTTTCCTCGGGCATTCCGGGGCAGAATTTCCTGATCCTGACCGCCGAGGATGTGGACCGCCGCAAACGGCTCTACAAGTACCTGGCGGACAACCAGGTGGTGCTCGACCTGAGCGTCGAGGCCGGGAGCGGCAGCCGTGCCCAGACCGCCCAGAAAAAAGTTCTGCTCGACCTGGTACAAAAAACCATGGCCGGCTTCAACAAGAGCATGCCGCCGGCGGTCGCCGAACAGCTCCTGGAAAGGGTGGGTTTTCATCCGGTGGCCGTGGTCATGGAGACCGAAAAGCTGGCCTTATCCACGGGCGAACGGCCGCAGATCACCGCCGACGACCTGGAAACCCTGGTCGGCCGAACCCGCCAGGAAGCCCTCTATGAGCTGACCGACTCCCTGGGAAGACAGGACCTGGAAAAGGCCCTGCTGGTCGCCGGCCGCCTGGGCGAGCACGGTGTCCATCCCCTGGCGATGATCGCCACTCTGAAGAACTTCGTCCGCAACCTCCTCCTCTTCCGCGCCCTGCAGGAGCAGCCGGAATACGGCTACAACCGGTCCATGTCTCAACCCGCTTTCCAACAGCAGGTCATGCCCCGCCTGAAAGAAAATATTGAGTGGAAGCAGGAACTGACAGGCCATCCCTTTGCGGTGTACATGCAGTTCAAGACCGCCTCCTCGTTCCGGCTTGCCACCCTGCGGAAATGGCTGGAACTGATCCTGTCCGCCGAGTTCCGGCTCAAGGGATCATCCATCGCCGCGGAAACGGTGCTCCAGCACCTGCTCCTCTCCATGCTGACCCGTGACGACAAAGCGGTCTTGCAAAATAAGTAGGGAGCATTACTGTATACCAGTAGCAAATGCCATGAAGATAGAGCTCACCGATTCATTGCAGAATATGGGAAAAAACAGGACCAGCCTGGAGGAAAAAACCCTTGTCCGGGACAGCAGCGAAGTCAAGGAGCCTCCGCTTTACAAGGTATTGCTGCACAACGACGACTACACGACCATGGATTTTGTGGTGATGATTCTGGAAAAGGTATTCAAGAAGGATACCGGCGAAGCGACCCGGATCATGCTCAATGTCCACCACCAGGGCCTGGGAATCGCCGGAGTCTATACCCGCGAAATCGGGGAGACCAAAGTGGCGATCGTCCATGACCTGGCCCGCAAAAACCAGTTTCCGCTGAAATGCTCCCTGGAGAAGGTGGAAACGTAATATAGTGGAAGAACGACCATGCTCAGCAGAGAACTCGAACTTGCCCTGATCAAGGCGATCAAGGAAGCCAAATCCTACCGGCATGAATATGTGACGGTGGAGCATATGCTCTACGGTCTGCTGCACGACGATCTGGCCCGGCACGTCATCACCAGCTGCGGCGGCAACGAGGATAACCTTAAGAAACGGTTGGAGCGTTTTTTTGCCGGGGGATTGCCGATCCTGAAGAGTGCCGCCGCCGAACCGGCGCAGACCGTCGCCTTCAACCGCGTACTCCAGCGGGCGGTCAACCATGTACAGAGCTGCGGCAAGAAGCAGGTGGATACCGGCGACGTGCTGGTGTCCATTTTTGCGGAGCCCGATTCCCATGCCGTCTACTTCCTGGGCAGCGAGGGCGTGGGCCGGCTGGATGTGGTGGAATATATCTCCCACTCCCTGCCCGACAGCCTGCAGAAAGAACCTCTGCGCAGGACCGACGAAGCACCTGACCGGAAAAAAGAACAGCCGGCTTCGGATCCCCTGGAAAAATACACCGTCAACTTCGCGCGCAAGGCGGCGGAGGGGAAGATCGACCCGCTCATCGGCCGTGATCATGAACTGCGGCGGATGATGCAGGTCCTGTGCCGCCGCCGCAAGAACAATCCTCTCCTGGTCGGCGAACCGGGGGTGGGCAAGACGGCCATGGCCGAGGGGCTGGCCCTGCGCATTCATGAGGATCAGCTCGCCCGACTGGAGGAAAAACCCGATCCGGCCCGTCTGGTGCCCGATCTGCTGCGGGACGCCGAAATCTACATGCTGGACATGGGCACCCTGGTGGCCGGCACCAAGTACCGCGGGGATTTTGAGAAACGGATCAAGTCGGTCATCGCGGCCATTGAAGAGATGCCCCAGGCCATTCTGTTCATCGACGAGATGCACACTATTGTCGGCGCCGGCGCCACCAGCGGAGGCTCCATGGATGCCTCCAATCTTCTCAAGCCCGCCCTGCAGTCAGGAACCATCCGCTGCATCGGCTCCACCACCTATGAGGAATACAAGAACCATGTGGAAAAGGATCGCGCCCTGTCGCGCCGGTTCCAGAAGATAGACATTGCCGAACCGTCGGTGGAAGATACCTGCTCCATTCTGAACGGCCTGAAACCGCGGTATGAGGAGCACCATCATATCCGCTATTCCAAGCCGGCGATCCGGGCCACCGCCGAACTGGCCGAACGCTATATCAACGACCGCTTCCTGCCGGACAAGGCCATTGACGTCATGGACGAGGTGGGCGCGGCCTTTCGTCTCGCCGGCAAGACGGAACGCACGGTTACTGTCCGCGACGTTGAACAGATCGTCTCGAAAATCGCCCGGGTACCGGTGACCAGCAAAACCGTTTCCGACAACACCGGTCTACGCGAACTCGACGGGAATCTCAAATCAGTGATCTTCGGCCAGGATGAGGCCATCGACACCATCGTCAAGGCCATCAAGCGATCCCGGGCCGGCCTGGGTAGTCCCAACTCACCCACGGGCTCCTTCCTTTTTGCCGGGCCCACCGGCGTCGGCAAGACCGAGGTCGCCCGGCAGCTGGCCGCGCTCCTGGCCGTTCATTTCGAACGGTTCGACATGAGCGAGTACATGGAAAAGCACGCGGTGGCCCGGCTGATCGGAGCCCCTCCGGGCTACATCGGATTTGATCAGGGCGGGCTGCTCACCGACGCCATCCGCAAACACCCGTATACGGTTCTGCTCCTGGATGAAATCGAGAAGGCCCATCCGGATGTCTTTTCCATCCTTCTTCAGGTCATGGACCACTCCACCCTGACCGACAATGCCGGTCGACGCGCCGACTTCCGCAATGTCATCCTGATCATGACCACCAATGCCGGAGCCCGGGAGATGAGCGAGAGCGCCATCGGCTTTTTCGGCAGCGTAGCCGGTAAGGAGCAGAAGGCAATCAAGAATATGTTCTCGCCGGAATTCCGCAACCGCCTGGATGCGATCATCTCATTCCAGCCCCTGAGCGGGGAAACCGTGGAAAAGGTGGTGGACAAGATGATCGGCGAATTGCAGGCCCAGCTCGTCGACAAAAGGGTGGCCATCACCCTGGCCCCCGCCGCCCGCAAGTGGCTGGCCACCATCGGCTATGATCCGGGCTTCGGCGCCAGACCCCTGCGCCGTCTCATTATGAAAGAAATCGGCGATCGCCTTACCGAAGAGATTCTTTTCGGCAGTCTCAGCCGAGGCGGCGAAGTCAAAATCGGCTTCCGCAAGGGAGAGCTTACCTTCCGCTTTCCGGAGTTGGCGGTCGCGCCCTGAGATCATCCGGAGTTCATTTTTTTGAATTTCATCCCGACATCCTGATTGTGTCGGGATGAAATCACCTTTTTCCCACCCTGCCCCTCGGTTTTTCTCTTCGTTCTTCAAGGGTTGCCCTTGCGCGGGCCCACCTCCCCCCCCGGTACAATTTTTTTAACTTTTCTTTGCTGATCGGTTGACAACATCCATGAAATACGATAGAAATTAATAACTATACTGGATTACCAATCCGGTATTTCAGCGCTTTTCTCCCTGGCAAACATGGAGTCGGGAGAAAGGAAATATCGGCATATCGGGATGTTCCCGGAAAAAGAATCAGGAGGAAGACGGATGAAGAAAAAATTTTCCATGCTGGCCCTGGCGGGACTGATCGCCCTGCCGGGGGTCGCTGCGGCAAGCGCGGGCAAAATGCCCTCCGACCTGACGCAGCGGATTGATGAATTGTCCCGTCAGCTTGACGAACTCAAGGCGCAGCTCGCCAAGCAGAATGAGGAACTTTCGTCAGTGGGCAATCAGGTGGACAACCTGGGCGAAGAATTTGACGCCAAATCAGAAGGATGGGATCTGGCTTCCCGCGTCCAGCTCTACGGTGATTTCCGCGCTCGTCTGGACATGATGACCGCCGACACCGCCCGGCAGTATTCGGTATGGGACGTGGCCAGCGGCTTCAACGCGGCCATGGGCCAGATGTTCGGCCCCGGCCCCTACAGCACGGATATGGTGCGGATGGCGGTGCAGGGCTTCCAGATGTATACCCCCGAGCAGCGGGCCGGCCTTTTCCAGATGATGGGTTATGCTCCTGTTGCAGCGGATGATGTGGAAAACGATACCCTGATGACCAACCGTTTCCGCCTCAACATCCGGGTGCCGGCGACGGAAAACGTGGACTTCAAAGGCCGGCTGGCCATGTACAAGACCTGGGGCATGGAATCCAATGCTGCGGCGCCCATGGGCAGCCCCTTTACCCTGGACAGCTTTAACTGGGACGGCAACTCCACCCGGCAGCCCTTTGACAATGTCCTGCGCGTTGACCGGGCCTTTGTCAACTGGAACAATATCGCCGGCAAGCCCATGTGGTTCTCGGTCGGCCGCCGGCCGACCACCGACGGTCCGCCCGCCCATCTGCGCATGGGCAGCGACGACCGCATGGCCACGCCCGTTGCCTTCATGGACTACCCCTTTGATGGACTTTCCCTCGGTTATGCCTACGAGTGGGGCAACGAAGCTCTGGGTGCCGGCCGGGTGCGCTTCTGCTACGGCCGCGGCTTTGAAGACGGTTTGTCCACCAACTACCTGAATGACATGGATTTCGCCGGCTTTGACGTGGATGTGCTGCAGAGCGGACCCCGCTTCTGGAACGTCCAGGCCTTCGAGGCCTTCAACCTGGTCAACGTACCGGATGGCATCACCTTCCCCAATCCGCTGGAGCTTTCGGGGATTACCGCCGGCGACGGCTACCTGAACAGGGCCAACCTCGGCAATCTCTATCACACCTCCACCGTCTACATGGACAAGGTGAGCAACCTCAACTACTTCGTAGCCGCCGGCTGGAGCCGCACCGATCCGCAAGGGTATGACGAGGCGGGCAACAGCCTCCTGGGCTCCTGGTGGGCGCCACTGGAAAGCGAGGACGGTTTCTCCCTGTACGCAGGTATCAGGTATGACATCGATGACCTTCGCCTGAAGCTCGGCCTGGAGTACAACTGGGGCTCCCAGTACTGGGTCAGCATGTCTCCGGGACATGACGACCTGTACAACTCCAAGCTGGCCACCCGCGGTCAGGTCGCCGAGGTCTACATGATCTACGACCTGCCCACCGGCGAGGCCATCTCCAAGTATGCCAAGACCTTCATGCGCCTTGGCTATCAGTACTACAAGTACGATTACACCGGCTCCAACTCCTGGTTGGGCGCGCCGGTTGATGTGGATGAACTGGCCAGCGATCCGTTCAATGCCCAGTTCTACCCGGCTCTTGACGACATGAGCCAGGTCTACCTGACCTTTGATGTCTATTTCTAAATCGGCCGGGTACCCCACAGCCATAACGCAAGGGAAGGTCTTCGGGCCTTCCCTTTTTTTATTTATCGCACCGATGCCCGGCCGTACCACCCATGCGCCCCTGACCGTATTGCGGGGGCAACACCTTGATACGCCGCATGCTATCCTCACCCGCGACGGCGGATGCAGTCCCCCTCCTTTTGCCTCCCTGAATCTCAGCTACGGGGTAGGAGACCAGCCGGAAAACGTAACCCTCAACCGGGAACGGGTCAAACACGCCCTGGGCGTCGATTTCCTTGCTTCAGCCGTTCAGGTACACGGAACCCGGATCCATCTCGTCGAAGATCTCGACCGGGATGCAGAGGTCCAGGGGTATGATGCGTTGATCACCGACCGGCCGGGGATCGGTCTGCTCATCCAGCAGGCCGACTGCCAGGCCGTCCTGCTGCACGATCCTGACCGGAAAGTGGTGGCGGCAATCCACTGCGGCTGGCGGGGCAACGCCGGTAACATCATCGCCGGGACAGTGCAACGGATGCGCGAAGCCTACCGGACCAATCCGGCGGATCTGCGCGCCCTGATCAGTCCATCCCTCGGGCCCTGCTGCGCGGAATTCAAAAATTACCAGCAGGAGTTTCCATCGGAGATGCATTCCTTCCAACTCCGTCCATCCTATTTTGACCTGTGGCGCCTCAGCGCGGCGCAACTGGCCGCCGCCGGCGTCCCCTGGTCACAAATCGAGTTCATGGGCGTCTGTACCGTCTGCAATCCGGCGTATTTTTCCTACCGTCGCAGCAAAAAGGAAGGGTTGCCGACCACCGGTCGCAACGGGTCGGTTATTCTCCTGCAGCGCCGCTGAACGGGCTGGGATCAGGCGGCGGTCTTGAGGGTGAAGTCGCAGACCAGAGGCACATGGTCTGAATACTGCACCATGGGGATATTGAAATTGCTGACCTCCAGCTCCTTGCTGTACAGAATAAAATCAAGCTGCCGCTTGGGGGATCTGCTGGGATGGGAAGGGCGGCCTTCATCGTTGGCGCTGACCAGGCCGGTGGCGGCCAGGAACAGGGCAAGTTCGCGATCACCCCACAATACGTTGAAATCACCGGCGAGGATCACCGGCCCTTTGGTCTGCTTGACCAGCTGATGCAAATGCTGGAGCTGATGCTGGCGCTGGATGAAGGTCAGGGAGAGGTGGACCAGAAAGACCGTCACCTCGGGTAATTGCACCTCAATGACCAGCCGCTTGAAGCCCTCCGCAAAATAATGAAACCGATGGCGCAGTATCTGGTGGCTGGTGAGGATGGCATTGCCCTGCTTGTTCAGCACCGGCACCCGGCGCACCACTCTGTTTGTTCCGTACTTGGTCTCCACCACGTGGGTGTAGCCGAGCTGCCGGGCAATGGTCTCAGCCTGGCACATGTTTTCCGAGCGAAAGGATCCACTGTCGATCTCAATCAAGCCGATGATATCGGGTTTCACCGATTCGATGAAGGAAACGATACATTCCAGGTTGCAGGTGGTCCGCTTCAGATACCCGGCATACGGAATCGGCAGATGGAAACGGGCACCTATCCCGGCGCCGTAACGCACATTGTACAGAAGGAAACGCACGGTTTATCTGTTCCGGAGTCCGAACACTCCTCGTTTTCTGTTGGTAAAGGCGGGACGGCTGCCCTTGCGGCCGGTGGAACCGTTGTCACCGGTCCTGATCTCCGGTGAAGGAAAATACTCATGCTCCGGACCGGCTGCCGCCGCCGCAAACTGTTGCGCATCGGCGATCACCCCTCCCATCGCCTCGCGATACAAGCTGAAAAAACGTAACCCGTCCCGGAAATAGCTTTTTTTGCGAAGCCAGTTGGGCCAGCTGCTGTGCCGTGCGAACTGGTCAAAGGCAGGCAGGTTCACCAGCAGGGTGGTCATCGAATCCTTGGCCATGCGCTTCAGATTGAACTGCTCGCCGAATATCTCGTCCAGCGCCGCTCGAATCTCCCGGGCAAAATGGTAATGAGCCGGTCCCTTCAATCGCTGGCGGAGCAGATCGAAACGGGCCTCCGCCCAAGGCAGAACCAGCAAGGCCAGAAGCATGTAATCGGGTATTTCAACACGATATTCATGGATCTGCACCTGCTGCACGCGATCGACCACGGAAAGGAGGGAGAGGAGCAGGCGACGGGGGGGAGAGTCCTCAGCCATGGGCAGTTCGGTGTACCAGGGAAAAAGGGTGAAGAACAGGCCGGCCTCAAGGGAGATACAGGCCCAGGGCTCACTGGCCCCGCTGCGCAAATCCTTGAGCAGTTCATCCCGGATGCGGGACGGCGGGCAGACCTTCAGTTTTTCCCGATTGGCGACGATGGCCTTCCAGGTCACCGGCTCGATGCAGAAGCCGGTCCGAGCAGCATGCCGCACGGCGCGCATGATCCGAACCGGGTCGACGGTGACCCGGCGGTCGGGATCGCCGGCGATGCGGATAATCCCCCGTTCAAGATCGAGCACCCCGCCCACATAGTCGATGATCGTCCGGTTTTCGACCTCATAGAACAGGGAGTTGATGGTCAGATCCCGGCGGTGCGCATCCTCGGCCAGGGAGCCGAAGGTGTTGTTTGCCGGCAGGACCTCGATCTCGTCGTCGGGGCGGTCCAGATCGTATTCGCTCTGCGAGCGGAGGGTGGACACTTCGATGATTTTTCCGCCGCGGAAAAAAACCTGAACCAGCCGAAAGCGTCGGCCGATGGTCCGGCTGTTGCGGAAAAGCTTGCGCAGCTGGCCGGGCCGCGCGTCGGTGGATATATCGAAATCCTTTGGCTTCTTGCTCAGATACAGGTCGCGAACCCCGCCGCCGACCAGGTATCCCGCATATCCGGCATCCCGCAGGCGGTACAGAACCTTGAGCGCTTCCTTGTCCAGGTCGTGCAGGCGGATCGGATGGTCGTCTTCGGTGATGATGACCGGTTCGGCGGCAACCAGGGGCATTGCCGGCGATCGCCCGCCTTCAGCCCCTTGGGGTATGTTCTTGCTGGAAGTGGTATCCAAAGCGCAACTGGATTCAGGCGGAAATCCCGCAAAACATCTTACTTGTTTTCCCGGTACACGGATTCCGCTTCCTTGACAAACCGATTGAAGATTTCCCGCACAGGGAGGATTTCCTTCATCTTGAAGGTGTTGGCGCCTGAAAAAACCAGCCCTTCCTCAACATCCCCAGCGCAGGCCCTGATCAGCCGGTCGCTGATGCAGTAGCGGTAACTGCATTTTTTCAGGCATTTGTATTTACATTCCTTGGTGGAGACATCCTCTCCGCTGTTCATCTTCCGGACAACTGGGGTGTTAATCGCCCGGCCGGGCATGCCCACCGGGGACGAGACCAGGACGATATCATCCTGTCCGGCCTTGAGGTAAGTCTCCTTGAACTTCTGCGAAACCGAACATTCCTTGCTCAGGACAAATCGGGAGGCGATCTGGATACCGTCGGCACCGTACTTGTCCATGAGCTCGGCCATTTCGTAACCGTTGGTGATGCCTCCCGCGGCGATGAGCGGAACCTTGGTCACCACCTTGCGGATAGAGGGGAAGAGATCGCGCAGCTTGGTCTGGGTTCCCAGATGACCGCCGGCCTCGGCGGCTTCGACAATAATTGCCGCGGCCCCGAGCTTTTCGGCCAGCTTGGCGAATGCCGGCGAGGAGACAATGGAAACGATGGGGACATTGTATTTCGCGCCGATTTTAAAGATATCCCGGGAAAAACCGGCGCCGGTGATGATCATGTCCACGCCCGCCTCGATGGAGCCCATGACCAGTTCATAGAACTCCCGCATGGCGTACATGATATTGACGGCGATAATCCCCTTGGTCTCCCGTTTCGCCTTGCGGATGTCTTCCTGCAGTTCCGCGACAGGCAGCCCCGAGCCGCCGATGGTTCCTATCCCGCCGCATTCGGCCACGGGCACGGCCAGGGCGGAAGTGGAGACCCGGATGGACATGCCACCCTGGATCAGGGGAATGCGAGCGGTCAACGAACCGATTTTCAATTCAGGCAGTTTCATTCTGTTCCATAAGACAAGGATAAGCTCAGAGGCTGATTATGCCCCCCCGGAGAGCGTTTGTCAAGCAGGCAACGTTTGTTTCGCCCTGCACGCAACCGGCAAAATAAAATATTTTTTTTATTTTACCACATATTCATGACATCTGCTTGACTTTTCACCCCTATCTCGATTAAATTTTTTAATTTTTCGCAACGGAAACAAGACGGATTTCCCACAACAGCAGGGCCTGCCGGGCCCGCTTTTCATTTTTACGACGACGGAGGAGAGCTTGAACATCAAGGCCGTCCAAGGCTTTAAGGACATCCTGCCTGGCGAAGCGGTCCTTTGGCAGCACATTGAACACAAAGCCAGAAGCATCTTCCACCGCTTCGGCTTTGCGGAAATACGATTGCCGCTCCTTGAGGAAACCGAGCTGTTTGCCCGCTCCATCGGCCAGACTACGGACATCGTCGAAAAGGAGATGTACACCTTCGTCGACAAAGGGCTGACTCTGCGCCCCGAAGCCACCGCTTCCCTGCTCCGCGCCTTTATCGAGCACGGGCTCCATGTCCAGCAACCGGTCCAGAAGCTTTATACCATGGGACCGATGTTCCGGCACGAACGGCCCCAGAAGGGACGATTACGGCAATTCCATCAGCTGGACGCCGAAATTATCGGGGCGCCCGAACCGGCTGCGGACGCTGAACTGATGGCCATGGGCAGCATGCTCCTCGCCGAACTCGGCCTAACGGCAAGCCTGGAGATAAACTCCCTGGGCTGCACCGATTGCCGGCCGGCTTTTCGGGAGCAGCTGGTGACCTATCTTCGTCGGTTTGCCGGCGAGATGTGCGCCGACTGCCAAAGGCGCATGGAGAGCAATCCCCTGCGCGCCCTGGACTGCAAAAGCCAGCACTGCAAAAAAGTGGTGGCCGACGCGCCGTCCATCCTTGACGCGCTCTGTCCCGGATGCAGGGACCACTTCGACCGGGTTCGGGACTACCTGGCGTTCCTCGGCGTCCCGTACAGCGTCAACCGGTTCATGGTCAGGGGCCTTGACTACTACAGCCGGACCACATTTGAATTCACCACCACCAGCTTGGGCGCTCAATCGGCGGTGGGAGCCGGCGGACGCTATGACGGGCTCATCGCCCAGCTGGGCGGCCCTGAGCTGCCGGGCATCGGCTTTGCCATGGGCATCGAACGGCTGATCCTGCTCCTCCAGCAGCAGGGCGAACTCTGCCCAGCCCCTGCTGCACAAACCGAAGTCTTTGTCGCCGCCCTGGGGGAAGAGGCCGGTCGCTACAGTCTCGCCCTTGTTCATCTGCTGCGGCGGCAAGGACTCCGGGCGGCCATGGACCACGGCGGCCGCAGCCTGAAGGCGCAGATGAAGCAGGCCGGCCGGCTGAATGCCCGCTTCACCCTGATCATCGGCGACAACGAACTTGCCGACCGAAAGGCCGTGCTGCGGGATATGGCCGGCCAATCCCAGGAAGATTTCGGGCTGCAGGACTCTCCGGAGACCTGCGCCGACAGTTTATATACCCTTGTCACCAACCGTCTCCCGGTCAACGAGAGACCTGATTGCATCAGGAGAGACTAAGAATGGATTCATTAGGGAATTTGCGGCGCACCCATACCTGCAACGAACTGGGCGCGGACCATGTCGGCCAGGAGGTCATTCTGACCGGATGGGTTCTGCGGCGGCGCGATCATGGCGGGGTCATCTTCATCGACCTCCGCGACCGCTGGGGCCTGACTCAGATCGTCTTCAACCCGGAGTTCAACGCCGAAGTACATGACAAGGCCCGCCAGCTTCGCAGCGAATGGGTCCTGGCGGTGCGCGGCAAGGTCATGCGGCGGCCGCCGGCCATGGAGAACCCCAAGCTGGCCACCGGCGCCGTCGAGATCATGATCGAGGAGCTTCGGATCCTCAACAGCAGCGACACCCCGCCCTTTCCTCTGGACGAATACGTCGAGGTCTCCGACACCCTGCGCCTGCAGTACCGCTACCTGGACCTGCGCCGACCGGAAATGGCGAACAACCTGGTCATGCGCCACAAGGCCCTGCAGGCGGTGCGCGGCTACCTGAACGACAACGGCTTCCTGGAGATCGAGACGCCGATGCTCACCCGTTCCACCCCCGAGGGGGCGCGCGACTATCTGGTGCCCAGCCGGGTCAACCCCGGTAAGTTCTATGCCCTGCCCCAGTCGCCGCAGCTGTTCAAACAGCTTCTGATGATCGCCGGCATGGACCGCTACTATCAGATCGTCAAGTGCTTCCGCGACGAGGACCTGCGGGCCGACCGCCAGCCGGAGTTCACCCAGATCGACATGGAGTTCAG
>QZJD01000017.1 GCA_003604995.1 Desulfobulbus sp.
GGGAGTCACCGTTCTGGAGCCGTTGCATTCCACCGGGCCGATAAGCGGGGTGATGGCGCAGGAGTCGGCGTATTCGGCACTCCAGGTCAGCTGGGCTGATTCTCCCTTGGCGATGGAATCGGGCTCCGCGCTGAACGCAGCCGTGGGCGGCGGATAAACTACCTGCACGGTGACCGAACTCGTTGCGCTGCCGCCGGGGCCGGTGGCGGTGATCGTATAGGTGGTGTTGGCCTGCGGCGCCACATGCAGCGTGCCGCCCGGCTCGACCGTCCCGATATTCGTGCTGATGCTTATTGCGGTGGCGTTGGTCGAGGTCCAGCTCAGGGTTGCTGTACCGGGATAGTTGATGGTGGCGGGCTCGGCGGTAAGCGTTACCGTGGGCACTGGATAGCTCACCGTCACCCGGGCGATGGCCGTGCCGCCCGAACCCTTGGCGGTCAGGGTGTAAGTGGTGGTCTTGGCCGGCGTTACCTCCCTGCTGCCGGAAGCGGCAACCGTGCCGATATCCGGGGTGATGGTCACGGTATCCGCGTGTTCCGTGGTCCAGCTGAGGGTTGAACTCCCGTCCAGTTCGATGTTCTCGGGAGTCGCTGTCAGGCTGGCGACGGGCGCGTACTGGAGCACGGTGATCCGCGCCTGGGCCGTGGCTGTGCCGCCGGGGCCGGAGGCGGTGAGGGTATAGGTCGTGTCCTTGGCCGGAGTGATGATCCGCGAACCGGAGGCCGCCACCGTGCCGATATCCGGGGTGATGGTGACCGTGTCGGCGTACTGGGTGCTCCAGGCCAGGGTACTCTCGCCACCGTTCCAGATCGCGGCCGGATTGACGGTAAGGGTCGCCGTGGGTGGCGGGTTCTTCGGGGTGACATTGACCGTCACCGTATCCGTCCTGGTGCCGCCGGGACCAATGGCGGTGATCGTGTAGGCGGTGGTGGTTGTCGGTGAGACCGCCAGGGTCTGGCCGAGCTGGACTTCGCCGATGCCGTGGTCGATGGAGCAGCTGGTGGCGTTGCTGAACACCCAGCTCAGCGTGGTCGATTCGCCCTCCTTGATCGTTTCCGGCGTGGCCTGAATGTCCACGTCCGGCACCACGAAGTTGACGGACAGGTTGTAGGTTTTCGTTCCGCCCCAGCCCTTGAGGGTCAGGGAATAGGTAGTCGGCTTGTCCGGGGTCACGGTCACCGCGCCGCCGGCGCAGTCCACCTCGCCCACGTTCGGGGTGATGGCGCAGGTGTCGGCATACTGGCTTGTCCAGCTGAGCACCGCGCTCTCGCCGACCTTGATCACGCTGTCGTCGGTGGTAAAGGTGCCGGCGGGCGGGTAATAATAGAGGGTAATTGAGTATGAGGTCGAACCCGCCTCATTGGTGGCGGTCATGGTATAGGTACGGGGCAGGCTGTCAGGCACGATGACGGGCATGCTGCCGCCTGCCGGCGCGACTTCGCCTATGCCGCTGATGGTGACCGTATCGGCGCAGGTGGGCCACCAGCTCAGGGTAACCTCATCGCCGGGTTTGACGTAGCCCGAGGGGCTGGCCGACATTTTTCTGTAGGTGGTGGGCTTGGGCGGGAAGGTGAAACTTCTGGAATGAACGCCCCCGTCGCCTCGGGCGATGAGAGTATAAGTGCCCGCCGTATCCGGATTAACCTGAATCGAGCCGTTGCAGCTCACCTGGCCGACGCCGGGGCTGATCTCGCAGTTGTTCGCATTGCTGCTGGACCAGCTCAGGGTGATCGGAATTCCCGGCGACCAGTCACAGGACGGCGTTCCGGAGAAGGAATGGATGTAGGGCGCCGGCGGCGGGTCGGGGGGCGCGGGCGGGCCGGGCAGCCGGACGGTCAGGGTTGCCGACTTGCTCCGCTGCCCGGCCGCGTTGGAGGTTGATATGGTATAGGTGGTCGTGTCCAGCGGGCTCACGTTCATGGAGCCGGTGCCGCTCACCTTGCCGATCCCCTGGTCGATCTCGCAGGTCGCGGCGCAGCCGCAGTTCCAGTTGAGCTTTGCCGAATGGGTCGGCTCGATGACATTCGGGGAGAGCGAAATACCCGGATTGGGCGGAGCCGACGGCATCCGCCGGATGGTGGCCGCCGCGTCGTTGAGCGCGGTGAGCGTATACACCTTGGGAGATTCGGGCGAGGGAATGGTCAGGCTGCCCGCTGCCGCCACCTCGCCGATCCCCTGATCAATGTGGACCGTCTTGGCATAGGAGGTGCTCCAGCTGAGGGTGATATCGCCGTTCTCATTGTACGCTGAACAAGGATCAGCCGAGAAACTGGCGGCCGGGGTCGAATAGACATACAGGTAGAAAGTCTGCGTATCCTCGCCGCACCGCCCGTCGCTTGCCTTTATTGATATAAGGTATTTACTGGCCGGTATGCCGAGCGGCGTCCATTCCAGCAGGCCGGAGTTTGGATCGATGGTCATCCCTTCCGGTCCCTGGAGCAGGGTGTAGGTCAGGACGTCATCGTCAGGGTCCTCGGCTGTGACCTGGTACTTATAGGGAGTCCCCCAGTAGGCGTTGGGATGATAGCCCGGACTGGAAGAGATCCTCGGAAAATCGATCTGACCCGGTTCCACCTGGTGAGTGAATTTGTTCACCGGCGTGATCTCGCCGGTTTCCCCGTCCAGATCAAAAACATGCCAGACCGTCCCCCGGGTATACCGGTTTGTCGGGGTCTTAAATACCAGCGGCTCGGCCTGGCCGGCCAGATACACCTTGACCTCGGCCCCGTAATAGGACAGGGAATAATTGCTTAAGCTGGTCCGGTTGCTGAAGTTGTGCACATAATAGCGATAGGTGCCGGTGACCGGGTCGGTGATGGTGATCGTTTCCGGACCGTAGGAATGGCGGTCATCCAGATCAAGATTGGCGCCGGGGATCTCCTGGTTCCAGTAAAAGCAGTGGTGGCGGCAGCCCTCCGCGTTCGGGGCGGTCAGGTGGGCCTCGAGATCCTCCGGATACTGACCCCAGGTAAGGATGATCCGGATATCGTCATCCACCAGCAGGGGGGAGAGCACCAGATCCTGGTGCTGCAGCACCGCACCCTTGGTCAGGTTGGCCTGGCGCTCGCCGTCTGCATACCCGTCCACGGTTCCGGTGATGATGTACGTCCCGGGAGCAAGATCCCGGAAGATGAAAACGCCTTCATAGTTGGTCAGAAAAGAGGCGATAACCGGGCCAGGAAAGCCATTTTCCGAGAGATGGAGCTCAACGGTCACATTGGAGAGCCGCGCCCCGGTCACCGCATCGATGACCTCGCCGGAGATGCTGTTGGCATCCGGATCAGGCAACTCCTCGCACAGGGAGACCGCAAAACTGATGACATTGTTCTCTTCATCGGTCTCGTCGACCTCGCCCGTGCCGTTCCCTGTATCATCAACCTTGACATGAATGGTGGCTTTGCCGACCGGCGGGTTAGGCCATTGCAGGGAAACGGTTTCGGCGGCCCCCGATTCGAGAATGCCGGCACTCCTGGCGGTGCCGATGGGAAGGCCGCCGTTCTGCGGATCGCCATTGTAGAAGGTGACCGCTATCCCGGCATCCGCCGGGCCTTCACCGATATTCTTCAGCTGGACGAGCAGGTTGACACTGTCCGGGCAGGAGGCGTCATTGATTCCGGGCGCAACCGGCGCCAGGTCGATGGAAGGGGCGCTGACGGTGATGGTGGCCGCGGCACTGGCACTGCCGCCCCGCCCAACGGCGGTAATCGTATAGGTGGTTGTCGCCGCCGGTGCGACGGAGATGATGCCGCTTTGCCCTACACTGCCAATGCCGGGTTCAAGAGTAAGGGCATCGGCATTGGTGCTGCTCCAGGTCAGGGTCGTGCTCTCGCCTGCCTTTATCTCCTCGGCCGCAGCGACCAAGGTGACGGTCGGCGGCGGAATGACCGTCAGGGTGTATGTCTGTTCATCACTTGCACCGTGATTATCGGAAACTTGCACTGCTACAGTATATTCCCCGGCCAGAGGCGACGCCCAGGCGACCAGGCCGGTTTGCGGATCGATATCGAGCCCTTGGGGTCCGGTTTTCAGGGAATAACTCAGTTGATCGCCTTCATTGGGGTCTACGGCGGTCATCTGATAACTGTATGCCTTCCCCTCCGGGACCTCGGTAACCGGGGTCGAAGTGATACGCGGCGGGCCGTTGATGAAAAGTTGATAGATCTGCTCATCGGTTCCGCCCCGCTGGTCATCGATCCGCACGGTTATGGAAAATACCCCGGCCTCAGGGTCTGTCCAGCTCAGAAGACCGCTGGCGGCATCGATACTCATGGCACCGTGCCCGGAGACAATGCTGTAAGTCAGAACATCCTGATCAGGATCATGGCCGTTGACATCATACCGGTATTGTTCAGAGGTGGATCCGGTCAGCACCGGTTCGGAATAGATCCAGGGATCATTGTTGATATCGTGCTGACCGCAGCTGTTGTCGGAGGGAACTGATTTGAACAGCCTCCCCTCATCGATGGCCGGTTCTTCACTGTTATGGGGGACAGAAACCAGCACCTCGCCCCCGCACCGGGCGCCGCTGCTGTCGGTGGCAATAAAATCAATGTGATAGACCCGTCCGTTATTATTTCCTGACCGTTCGCTTCGCAGGGATGCGGTCGGAGTATCGATCCCGTCGCCGTCATAAATGAAATTGCCGTCACCGCTGGCGTTGAGCTCTTCATCCTGGAGTATACACTGCACCTCGACCGAGAACGGATCGCTGTCCGGATCCGTAACCCCCAGAATATCGATATCGACAAACTTGTGGTTTACGGGCCAGAGGGAAGAGGGAGACGCAGATGCGTTACCGCAGTCCGGGGCCAGGTTCAGTTCCTGGGCAAGTGCCGCTCCCGGTATCAGGCTCAAAAAAAGCAGAACCGTGAGCAGAAAATTTAAGGGAGAATTTTTCATCTTCGACTCCAGCGGTAACGATGAAGAGTTCATTCTGGCGGGGCGCTCACGGGGCGACTGTTTTCAAAGGCCTGGAACCGGAAACAGCAGCTTGATGGCTGAGGCCGGAAATGCATGGTGCTGCGGATCCAGGGTATGGACCCATACCGACTCAAACGGCCTGATGGTTCCTCTCATACCGGGAGTGATATCACTGGCGGGACTATACTTTTTATTTTCATAGCGATAAAAAGTGTTGCGCATGAACTTCTTCGCATAAGCCTCCGAAGGGGTCAGGGCCACCGGTGCCGAACCATCGCCGGGCGTGACCACGACAATCACATCGGCCCAGTCAACAGCAAAGGGAAGCGGATTGCCGACCTGATTGTTTCTGGATACCACTCCCGAGGAGAGCCAGGCCAGGGGCGCTTCCGCGCACCCGTTGACACTCGGACATTCATTGCTGTCATGAATGGGGGTGGGGAGACCTTGGACGTCCAGAATCCCGTCTTTAACGGAATAGATCCAGTACCCCACACCCTCGGCAAGGGGCTCGGTTGCTTGAAGTTGAAAGTAACCGTAGGGATTGGCACGGGTAGCTTTCTCGGGCTCTATCCGATACATGGTCCAGGTTTTTGCATAAATTCCCGCCTCGATATCATCTCCGAAAAGTGTGCTCGCCGGGTTGGTGTTGTAGCAGGGCCGGGAGATCATTCGCCAGTCATGGGAAGGCAGGTAAAGGCCGAGGCTGCCGGGATACATGAAGGCGTAGGCGGAACCTTCGCCCTGCCCGGGAGCGCCGGCGATCACCGTGTCGCCGAAAACCGCCGCCTGCGTTCCGAAACCTGACCCGGAAATACTGCCTGGATATTTGGCGTGCAGGGGCCAGGGATCGCTTTCCGCACGGGAAAAGACATACACCGCGCCGGCGTTTATTCCGTCGATGGATTCCCTGGGGGCGCCGATCAGAAAAAAATTATCATACAGGGCAACGTGGAAGCCGAATCCATCATCCGTTCCCTGGCTGCTCCCTGCAAAGCGCTGCTGCTCGGTCCAGGTCCCGCCGGCCTGGCGGGCAAAGACATAGGCCGCTCCCTGCCGGGACGCGCTTTCATTCTGAGCGCGGTTGGTTCCGACTAGGGCAGTCTCGAGGCCCATGGCCACAGACCACCCGAACCGGTCGCCCTCAGAGGCGTCACCGGCGGTAATTTTCCGCTGATAGCGCCACCCGGAACCATAGGGGGTGTAAATAAATGCTGAGCCGTCGTCGGTTGCGGTATTGTCGTCGCCATCCGCGCCGATGATGATGGTGTCGTATGCTATGTCCACGCTGCAACCAAACCTGTCGCCGGCAACGCCGCCGCCATAGGCGAGCAGCTTGCTTTGCTTTTCCCAGGTGCCGGCCGACCTGATAAAGGTATAGACCGAACCATTGCCGTCATCGAAGGGAGCGCCGACAACAACGACATCCCCATCAATGGCGACATCAAAACCGAAGCCGTCGCCGGCTGCACCGTCATCGGCAACCAGTTTGGCCTGTTGCACCCAGTCGGTGCCTGAACGGCCGAACACATACACAGCGCCGCTCTCAGCTCCTTGATCATCCTCTCCGGCCGCGCCGATCACAATGGTATCCCCCGAGATTGAGACACTCCCGCCGAACGCATCCCCGGCCATGCCGTCGTCGGGCACAAGCATGTCTTTTTGCTGCCATGAATTTCCGGATCGGCTGAACACATGAACCGCCCCGCTTTCAGTGCCGTTGCGGGCGGTGCCCGGTGCCCCGAAAACCCCGATATCGCTGGACAGCGAGACGCTTTGCCCGAACCTGTCATTCACCGCAGCACCTGCAGGGCGGAGTTCTTCAACGACGGGAGGTTCGGTGGCCGTCATGACCTTTTCTGGGGAGAAGAACAACAGCGCTGTCGAGAGTATGAGCAGGGTTCCGATTTTGTCTTTCATGGTTGCCGTCATCAGTATCAATAGGTGCTTCCTGGTTAAATGCAGTTATTTCATATAATTATATTCAAATATGAACGTTCGGTCGTTTTCTGTCAGGGTGAATGTATATCCTTCATGCAAAGGATCAGACACCAGTATTTCGCCGGTTTTGCCATCACGTAGTTGACAGCCGGCAAGAGTCCTTGCCGACCCATGCCAGGAGAGGTTGATTTCCTCGCCCAGAATGTTTGAGCGCACCTCGAAATACCAGCTCTCCGTCTTTGATTTCACCGCATCGGCCTTCCGGAAATCGCTCGAAAGGTCGTTCGGTTGTTCTTCCCATTCAGGATGGGGAAAGACAAGCTCGAGATAGTTCTCTACCCATTGGGGCCGGGGTTGTTCCGGAATATCCAGCAGGTCCGGCCCTAATGAAGCTTCAGGGTCCAAACCGAGCGTGTTCGCCGAATCCATGAGACCGGCCGAAGGCATTGCCGCGGACAGGCGGATGTACCACGCATTTTGCTCATATCCAGCAACATCTTCGGCCTGAGCCGTGGAAAGAAAAAAATCAGAAAGCGCGGGGGCAGTAAGGCTCCGAAAATAGTGCACGACCAGGGTGATGCAGGCGATGCAGAGAAAGCAAGTTCCCGTAGAAATCTTTTTCAATTTTCTTTCTTTCGTTTGCTATCCCAGTATGTTCCGCACAAAAAAACCCGTCTGCAAAGCCGAAGACGGGTTCAGTTGCAATGCCGATCTTCGGTAGCCCGGCTGCCATGTCCACATGACCCGTGGCTTTGCGTCCCCGAATCGCTTCGAGTTTGCCTTTATCGGATGGAATTTTATTATGTTGTATACTTTATATAAAAGAATATACGTTTGTCAAAAAAATATGGAATTTTATATATAAATGTTTAATAACCATTATTAACAATCCTTCGCATATTAAAATAATGCTGTTTTTTTACCGACCCCCAGGTTCACAGGAATATAATTCCGAAGCAACATTCCCGGGCCGATAGGGGTTCGTTTCGTGAAACAACCTCGCGAGTCAGGTTGAACCGGGAATTCCCGCCGGGCCAACTGATTGAAAATCATGTCCCCGACAAAGAAAAAAGCTATTTACACCAGCCTTACGACAAGTAAATATATCATAAAAACAAATAATTATAGATTGCAACCATTGCCGGATTTAGAATACCAAGGGATGAACTCGGAATCGCCGTGTGAGAAAAAATTCACACACAAAAAAGAAAAGGACTTACGAAAATGTCTCGCAAGTCCTTGATTTTTGGAGCCGATGAGCGGACTTGAACCGCTGGCCTACTGATTACGAATTGACTACCTCCGAGCGCACACAACCTCCAGCAGTCGGCAACATGATGAATTTGCTGGATTTAATCGTTCCACATTTTAGCCGATTTTATATAGTGACGGCATGATTTGGAAAACTTTTCTCACACAGATCCACACACGGTTATAATATGCTCCATGCGTCCCCTTGTTCTCAATTATACATTGCCGGGCAGTTTTGCCGGTCGGTTTTGTTGCACAAAATGACTTTAGCGCCTAAAATATAAACATAACAGTGATTCATGCCTGTTATGGCTGATCAACCAACTGGAAACCAGAAGACCAGCAGGCCATCTTGCGGGTCATCGGCACCCTGCTGACCAAGCACAAGATGCAGAAATTGCTTGCCGGCTCCGCCGTAGAGGCATCCGGGCATTGCCGAATATTACACGTGTCGAGGTAACAAGATGACAAGCACATTTACCGCGGTTGTGCACAAAGAGGATGATCTTTACGTAGCCGAATGCCCGGAGGTCGGGTCCGTCAGCCAAGGTGAGAGCATCGAGGACGCAATGAATAATCTCCAGGAGGCGACGGAACTGTATCTGGAGGAATTTCTCCTGAAGCAAACCTATCGCCCCTTCTCTAAAGACCCCATCCAAGCATAACGCTTCCAAAAATTGCTGGAACCAGGTTAAGCAAAGTCGAACAAAGGAGATCGTTTTTATACAGACAGTAAAAGAGAAAATCACCGAAATCGTCATGGCTCAACCGGATGATGCCACTTACGAAGAAATCATGCGGGAACTGGCTTTTGAAAGAATGATCGAACGGGGACTGAGCGACTCCCGGGCAGGCCGGGTTATTTCAGATGATGATATGGCTCATCGGATTCGCACATGGCAAAGCTGAGATGGACCAGGGAAGCCGAACAATGGCTGAAGAACATCCATGACTACATTGCCGCCGACAAGCGGGAGGCTGCCCAAAAGGTCATTGCCGGTAAAGCGGATTTCACGAAGGGCTCATCCTGGTGCTGCTGTTCCCGGTCATCCATTTCTATGTCTTCCCCTTTGCCCTGAAGAGGCTGGATCTCTCTACTTGGTAAATTTTGACAGTGGATCATATTTGATTTTGAAAAAGGTTTCTGGCAGACTGTAATTATCAATTATCGGACAAAAATTTTTTTTATTAATATTATGTACAACCTTGACCGGCCAGTTTATTCAAGGATGAATTATATGGTGGCGGTGCTTACTCTTTTTTTTGCTTTGCTTTTGTCTCCCGTAAATTGTTTTGCCTCTCCCGCTGTCGCTCCCTGCAGTGGTCAGGTTACCGACAGCATGACCGGAGAACCGCTCGCTGGCGCTTTGGTTCTGTTTTATTGGGATAAAATTGAAATAATCAATGAAGAATTCAACCAAATTGTTCTCGAAACTCTTAAACAGGTGGATGATGCAATAAATCAAGATATAGGGGAAAAATTGAAAAGAATTGGGAGTTCCACTGCCGACGCCGTTGTGATATTGACCGACGAAAAAGGCCGCTATGCGCTTCCCCCCAGGCAAATCGATTTAGATCCTAATGAACGCCTCGTCTATGCCCGACTTGTTGTTTATCAGCCCGGTTACCGGCTTTTCAGCATCGGCCGGCCATATGAAATGCCAGGTTCACATATAAATGACGAGAATAAGGATTTTGCAGAGACCAACTATCAGGTCCGGCTGGACAGGGTGCCTCCTTTCTTTGATCACCGGGCTCATTTTGAGGAAATCGAAGGCGTCGTCAATGAAATTGATGCCGAATTTCGTTTGCGCCCCTCCCGCCTGTTGAAACGACGGGCGGAATGGGAACAATTCGTCGAGGAGCAATGAGACGGATAATTATTTTCCTTATCCCTTTTCTCCTCTTGTATGAAACGGGCCTGGCACGGTTCGAACCACCGGGCATGGCTCTTCCCGGCCTGGATAAAATTTCCGCCGTTGTCGCCCACGGAAGTGATGAGGAAAAGATCCGTTCACTTGCCGACATGGGTTGGCTCACGGGCATCAATTATTGGAAGCGGCAGGAGAATTGGCTGCCGCTGGTCAAACTGCTTGCGGACGAGAGTCCTGTAGTTCGCGCGGAATCAGTCCGTTTTTGCGGTTATTTGGTGCGAAAAGGCGTAAAAAGAGGTGCCTCAGAATATCTCCAGACAGATGACCGGCCACTTGGCTATGAATTGCTGGCGCCATATCTGTATCTCGCCTTGCAGGATTCAGACCCGGATGTGCGCAAAGAGGCCTGTAAGACGGTAAAAGAGGCTGCCGATCCGGATGCAGTCCCGCTGCTGGACCCTTTGCTGGATGACCCCGACCCCTGGGTTCAGCTGGAGGCCATTCGCGCCCTATCGCAAATAGAGCATGGTGACTCGCCGACCATTGTCAACCATCTTCTCGAACTGCTCGGCCGGAGTGAACCCTGGCCATATGTCCTGATGCAGAGAGAAGCCCTGCATTTGCTGCAAGGATTTAAACTTCCCCCTGAAAGCGGTCCCCTGTTCTTCTCCACCATGCAAAACAGACTGTCTGATCCCTATCTTACCAGGGGGGTTATCAGTCTGCTTTTCAGCAACTTTTCCTCGCTCACACCGGAGGCTAGAGGCTATATTCTCGCCCTGCTGCAGGTAAGGGACAAAAACATTCCCTTGCAGGTTCTGCAAAAATTGCGGGACCGGCCGCCGCCCCCCTCCTGGTTCGTCCAGACTTCCCGTTCGCCCAAATCGATATCGTGCAATTATGATGCCTTCAGCGAACTGAAGGATGAAAAGGGAAACGATTTTGACCTGACAAGGAGGATTGAGCCTTTACTCTCCTCGGACTACCCGGAAATCCGCCAAGCCGCAGCAGGTGTCCTTGGTCGCATTACAACCGGAAAAGCCACCGATCTTCTTCATATGATGGCCCACGACAGTGATCCTGGGGTTAGGGCTGCTGCCGTCCGGGGAGAATTGTTTGCTGAGGACCCGGGAGCAGACGCCGTGCTCAGCTCCAGGCTGCACGACCCGGATGACAATGTCAGGCAGGCCGCCATAAGTGTTGCGGCAAGCAGATTGCGACAGAAAGGAAGCGGCAAACTGCAAACATTTCTGCTTGGACAACTCCATGATCCCTATCCTCCCATCCGACTTGACGCCGCCGGTCAACTTCTGCAGCTCGAAACCCCTGAGCTTTTGGAAGAAATAATTCCCCTGCTGTCCGACCGGGAAATGGGGGAGGTTTTTGATCAACTCATTCGTGGGAAAGGGGACAAGAAAGTCTATATCTACCGCGGTGAAGTCGGCAGGCGAATTGTTACCTCGGATAAAAAATCGGCAGAGCCGCACGGCAATTTTACCGTCAAACTCATTCACAACAAGGCGGCGGAAGGCCTTTTACAATATCTGGCGACCTGCAAGGGGGACTGTTCCGCCTGGCAGGATAAGCTGGTTAAGTTGGAACATGAACAAGTGGAAACTTACCTGCTTGGACTTGCCGTTTCCGGTTCTTCCGAGGAAAGACTGTTCGCTCTTCGTTGGCTGGGCGGCTATGCCACCGAAAGGTCTTTCCCGACAATTACATCGCTGTTGCATGAAACGGATATAAGTGTGGTTCAAAATCTCTACCGAGTGATCCGTACATTCCACTGCCCGGAATTTGCTTCGATTGTCATCGAGCAGATGCAGAACCCGAACGCGTTGATAAGGAGTTATGCCGCATGGGCCGCCGGGGCTTATGCCCTGCATTCTGCGGCAATGATAGACGCCCTGATCCCCCTGCTGCAGGATCCCGATGAGCAGGTGCGCAGTAGCTCTCTCATATCCCTGTTTCAATTGAACTATACTGACTTTACTGCAACTGCCTTGCCGATGCTGCATGACAGCTCTAAAGATGTGCAGCGTGCAGCTTTATATGGTCTCCAATCAAAGCCACCGACTTCCGAATCACTGGATATTTTATTTGGATTAATTGATGAATATGAAACTGAAGATGGTTACCATCTAAATGCAGAACTGGCCATCAATGTTATCGGTAAAATAGGCGACAGTGCTGCGGTCGAACCTCTATTTCACCTCATTGAAAAGAGTCGCACCAAAAAATCGACTTTCCCCTTCTATGCAAACATTGCCGGCGCTGCCCGTAACGCCCTGACCATGATCGACAGCCCTGCCGCCGAGGCAATATTGGTTCGCTTTCTTGACTCGGAGGAAAATTGCCGGATAGCAATGGAAGTTCTGGCCAAATTGGCCAGCCCAAATGCCGTGGCGCCCCTGGTCCGCCTCCTGGATACGCCTGCCAGACCACATGAGGCCAATGCGGCATATTGGCTCTTGCGCGAGAACTTTTCCCGGGCCGGAGTAAAGAAAGCACTGGCGAGTGAACCGGACGGCGAAAAGCTCTGGCTGGTTTTTGCCCGGCAGTTTCCTGAAAAAGAAGCTTTTCTATGGAGGCTGGACAAACTCATTGACCAATGGCGGGAAGACGCTGCTGAGCCAGGCGCAAAAAAAGAGCAGTGGCCGGCCATCTATTCAAGCATCATCCTGAAAGAAAGGATCAGGCAGGGAACTCTCAGGATGAATGAAGGGCAGGATTTGTTCAGCCTGATTCTTGATCTGTTGCATGATGAAGACAAGCAGGTAATCAGGCACGCAGCAGAGGATCTTGCCCAAATGAAAGACCCTGGGTCAATTGATCCGATCAAGGAGGCCATACTGATAGAATGCAATGGTCGGATCATTTCTCCAATTATCGAGCATCTTCTTCGTGCTTTGCATACGATTGGCGGCAGGGATATGATCCCCTTTATGGTCGAAATAATGGAATGTCCCGCCCCTCTCTCTGAATTAAGGGCCAAAGCAGTTCTGGACCAGAACTATACCACCGATGAAATTTACCAAGCACTTGTTCAGGATAAGGACCATGAGCAGTTGCTCAAGACCTTGAGCCGGCACAATCCATTGTTTCGAACATTTCTAACAGGAAAAGGGGTGGTATCAGCGGCTCCTGCCACGAAACCTCCTGCCGTTCCCGGTGCCGCAGAAACTGTTTCTTTCCCGCCGCAACCGGTTGCGCTGTCTGCAGGGTATGACCACGGACGGATGGGAACAAGGGGGGGCCTTATCGAAGCTCACGGCAAATCGACTTCCAGCGGATCAGGCCCGGTAACCGACAGGAAAGGCTTGAACAGCTTTGCCTCATGTGAAGACAGAAGCCAGAAATATATTGTCTCTGATCCGGAACAAATTGATAACAGGATAATTTCACTTGAAAAAATAAGTGAGCTCAAAGAAATGCTGCGGACCGGAACAGTGGCCATGTGGCGTGAGGCAGCGGATCAACTGGGCAATTCTTATGATTTATCTGTGGCGCAAGCTCTTGTGCCGCTCCTGCATGACAAAGACCCCTACGTCCGGCAGGCTGCAGTTCGCGCTCTGGGAAAACTCAGAGCGGACTCAGCGGTTCAGGAAATCATCACCCTGCTGGGAGATACGGATCAATACGTTCAGGAGTGGGCTGCATACGCGTTGCAAAGGATGAATGATCCCAGCGCCAGGAAAGCTTACTCCCGATATCTGGACCAGGCGGCCGGCGATAGTTTACAAAGAGTTTACAAGCTGGCGGCAGATTATCCGTGAGCGAGAACCCGGAAATAAATTTTTTCAGTCATTTTAATTCAGATCAAATTTAACATGACAGACACCTTTTTAGAGGTGCCTGTCATGTCTCGAACTGCCGCTCCTGCAGCACCCGCAGCAGTTGTATTGCACTTGAAAAAGGAATAATCACAAGGATCAGAACCGGTATTTCGCCAGAAAAAGCAGTAGCACTGTAATTTCTGTCAGCAGTTGCGCGGACAAAGCGGAATCCCGAATAAACGAGTTCGTGGCTTCCTGGTATATCAGATGCGCGCACAACCCAGCCTTCTCCGTTACCGATCCCCGCCACGACTGCTTCGTCCTCGGAAATGGGTTGCAGGGCAATGGTCGAACCGGTTACCGCTGAAATAGAAGTCCAGGACAGGCTACCTGATGCCAAAGGAATTGAGGCGATCCACGGCATTCAGTTTGTGTTCATCCAGCAAGTGTGTATAGCGCAGCACCATTTGCAGCGTGCTGTGCCCGAGGATAGAAGCCAACGTACGGAGATCCGTGCCGGCCATCAGCATGTGACTGGCGGCGGTATGCCGCAAGTCGTGCATATGCAAACCCGGTAATCCAGCCCGTGCGCGAGCCTTGTCAAAAGCAGGCCTGAACCTGGAAGAGGGGATGTTCCGGGCCTGCTCGCGCACCTGGTTGTGAACGCTGAAACCGGAGTTATGCCGCCACTGCATGATCATCCGGATGAAGGCATCGTCTACCAACCCCTCTTTGCCGAGCATCCGCAAGACCCTGGCTCGAAAAATCTCTTTCAGGGGGTGAATATCTGCATTTTTAGGCATGTCGAAAATATAGCCGCTCTCCATGTACAGGCCGTCGGAAACTATCGCATGGATATGCGGGTGCCAGCGGCAGTAGTCACCAAAAGTCTGTATCGCCATGATGGAACCGGCTATGCCATGAGGCTTGCGCAGCATTATGTCAATCGGCGTTTAAAATTGACCCCCAATCGGCGTCCAATTTTGACCCCCCATTGGTAAAAAAATATTCATCATGACGGTGGTCACTGTCTGTTTCG
>QZJD01000065.1 GCA_003604995.1 Desulfobulbus sp.
ATCAGATAAACACCTCTTATCCTCCGGTCCCACGCCGCGGGACCGGAGGATAAAGGTCCAATGTTTCGCTGATTTCGCCTGTTGTCCGGGAGGGAGAACGCATGAAAATTAACTTCGTATTCAGGTCGCTGTTTTTGGCCCAGCTCCTGCTTCTTGCAGCACCGGGAGCGCACGCCGTCCTGGATCCGCCCCACGATGCCGGCAAAAATATCGGCTGCCTCTCCTGCCACGACATGACCTCCACCGAGCCTAATCTGCTGCCGCCGCTGGGACATATCCCCCTTCCGGGCGACATCGACGACACCACCAGCAACGGCGTCTGCTGGAGCTGCCACAACGACACCGTCGCACCGTACAGAGTTACCCACTCCAGCCTCCAGACCGATGCGAGCTACGGCCAATGGACGGTGGAATGCTCGGTCTGCCACAACCAGCACCTCCAGGAGCAGAAGTACAACGGCAGCTCCTACGGCAAATTCATCCGCCGCTCCATCAACCTGGCCAACATCAGGGGAGCCGACGGCAATACCCTGCCGGGGAAAAGCGGCAGCAAAACAGTCAGATTTCTTCGCCCCACCGGCCCCAACTCCTTTGCCGACGGGGACGCAACGGTTGACGGCGTCTGTGAGGTCTGCCATACCGACACCAACGCATGGCACAACGACGGCACCCTGGCCGGAACAGGCGCCCATTCAGGCCTGAAAGGCAGCAACTGCATGACCTGCCATCCCCATTCGGAAGGGTTCCGTGCGATCTACGAGTGCCTTGACTGTCACCAGAGCGCCATCAATGACCGGGCCGCGGTGGGGGAAAAATTCAGCGGCAACTCACACCATATCCAGGGCATAGCGATCACCAGCGACAAATGCTACCAGTGCCACTGGGAAGCGGACGCCGCCGGCAAGCTGACCTCGCATCACGAGGCCATACCCGGCGCGGCGGTGGATCTGGTCATCTATGGCGCAGGAATTCGACCCGAAACATATACCAACGGTGTCACGGCGGTAGCTTACGTCGCGGACGGTTCGCGAGCGCAGATCCAGGGCATCAACAACCACTGCCTGGGCTGCCACAGCGACCAGAACAATGCCGCCCAGCCCTTTGCCGACGGCAAGACGCCGAAGCAGTACGCCTGGGACGGCAGCAGTGTCGCGGCCAGGTACACCCAGAGCGGGACCACCGCCTGGGGCAAATACAGCGGACCGAATATCACCCCCAAGAATAGCCGGACCAAGGCATTTTCCGCGCACGGCAACGCCGTAGCCAACCAGGGCGGCTGGGATCTGAACGAAACCTGGCCTAATACCCGCAACGGTTCGGTGAATGTCGCCTGCTACGACTGCCACAATTCGCACGGTTCGAGTACGGAGGGGACAACCGCCAGTTATGCCAGCGCCACGACCAACGGCGGCATCCTCAAAGACACCGACGCCGGCAAAGGGGGCTATGCAATGGCCTACAAGCCGGCGGCGGGCGGTACCGCTGAAAACAAAAACCTCCATGGTCCGGGCGCCGCTCTCTGCTTCGACTGCCACCTCACCGCAAACGGTGCCGCTGATAAACCATGGGGCTATCAATCCACCTTCGGCGCAGGTCAGGATATCCTCGGTTATTTTGATTCTCCCTACCTTGCGCCCGGCGCAGCCGGGGCTCAATTACGTTACCCCTACAAGGGGATCATGCAAAATGCCGGCGGCCATTTCGGCGCATCCGCCGCGCTCTCCTCGACTCCGCTTCACCAGATCAACGGGCTCTGCACCCCCTGTCATGACCCGCACGGCGTAAGCCCGACCCTTGGCCCGGACCAGCAGTACAGTGTCCCGCTCCTGAAGGGGACCTGGGTTACTTCTCCTTACAAGGAGGATGCGGCACCGGCAAACAACGCCGTGGGAACCGTTCGCGACAACAGCTACCCCCTGGGACACGACGGAACGCCGCGGGAAGGGGTGCCCTACCACATCGACCAGAACACCTTCGGCGTGAACATCAGGTCGACGGTGACCGGCGTCAACCAGCCGGACGGGCAGTTTGCCGGACTATGCCTGCGGTGCCACCCCAAAGACAGCCTCACCGACGGGGTGAACGGCGGCGCCTGGAAAAGCGTCGATCGGATCCACGAATCAGTCAAGGGCTGGGGCGCGAATATTCGCCACAACTATACCTGTTCCAAATGCCATGCCCCGCATAACGGATCTGCCCTGCCGCGCCTGATGATCACCAATTGCCTGAATGGCTCGCACAAGGGCCGGACCGGTTTCGCACCCTCCCCCGTCCTGTCCGGGAGCGGCAACTGTGATGACGGCAACTGTTATGGCGAGGCATTCACCCTCGGCTTCGGCTGGTGGGAAGAACTCTATGCCTTCGGCAACGGCGGCGGACAATTTCCCGGCAGCTGGGGAGGAGAATATCCGGGAAGCTACAGCGTTTCCTGCCACGAGAATAAGACGGCGGACCAGAGCTGGAACACTGTAACCGCCTGGTCGAGCATCAGGCCGGTGATCAGCTCTGGACCTTTTGCGGCAATAGACGGCCAGATGGCGCTCCTGCACATGGACGAAGGGTCATGGACCGGCGCCCCCGGCGAGATTATCGACAGTTCCGGCCTGAACCACCATGGCACGGCATACAACGGCGCCGATACCGCTTCCGGAGGAATATCCGGAAACGCCGGCGCCTTCAATGGCAGCGACAACTATCTGAGGATCAATTATTCGCCGCCCGTGGACAATTTCACCATGATGGCCTGGATCAAACCAACGGCCACCCATCAGACGGATCCCGAATCCACCTCCGGCACCGGTGGAACATTCGGACAAAGATATCTTTTTGGCGCTGATTTTCGCGGAAGCGAAAGCGGCGCCGGGGTCTCAGCCGGCAGCAACGGCATTTCGGTCTATGAGCACGGCAGCGGCTACATGCCCGCCCTGGCCGTATATGCCGGCAGCATCAGCACCAGTGAGTGGACCCATGTGGCGATCGTCTATGCGAACAAACGGCCCAGCATCTACATCAACGGCGTCCTCGTCCGGACCGGGCTTCAATCGCTCAAGGCCCATGTCTATGCGCCCACCCGCATCGGCGGCGGCGACTACGGGTATTTTCCCGGCTCGGTAGACGAGGCGGCCCTCTACAACAAAGCGCTGTCCGCTCTTGAGATCCAACTCCACTTCCAGCGGCAGAGTTCCACGGTCTGCAACGCCGATGGGGTGGAAATTACCTGGACCACCGACCACGATTCCTCTTCGCTGGTTGATTACGGTCTCACCGCAGACTACGGCCAGACCGAAGGGAACGGCTCGCTGGTGAAACACCATGCCGTTGGCCTGACCGGGCTTTTGTCGCCGGCGACCTATCATTACCGCGTGCGTTCGGCCAACGCCGACGGAGAGGCTGTATCCGAAGACCGGACGTTCACCCTCGATCCGGCGGTCTGCCCGCCCACCCTGCCGATTCTCGCTTCGCCGACCGCAACGTCGATCACGGTCAGTTCCGCAACCCTGGGCGCGACAATCCTGGCCGACGGCGATTCGCCTCTGATCGAACGCGGCACCGTCTGGAGCACTGCCCCCTCCCCCACCGGCAACGCCCTCGCCGAAGGCGGCAGCGGGTCAGGTCCGTTTACGCAGGCAAGGATGGGGCTACCGGCCGGCAGCCGGATATACTACCGCGGTTATGCGACAAACAGCGAAGGCACGAGTTATTCACCGCAAGGAAGCTTCTATACGGAGCCGTTGCTCCAGGCCTCCGGAGTGGCCTTCCCGGCGACGAGCCAAACCGGGATGACCGTCAACTGGACGCGGGGTGACGGTGACGGCGTCATCGTTCTGATGAAGCAGGGAGCCCCGGTGGATGCATACCCGGTCGACGGTATCCACTCCGCTTATACGGCCAGCGCGACCTTCGGCGGCGGCAGCCAGCTGGGCAGCGGCAATTACATCATTCACCTGGGCCCGGATACCGGCGTGGCGGTGAGCGGCCTCATCCCCGAGACCACCTATCACGTGGCCGTCATTGAATACACGGGGACCGGAACCACCGCCGGTGCGAATCAGGGAATCAACTACAAACAGACCGCGCCGGCGACCGGCAGCCAATCGACCACCGCCTTTGCCGGCGGAAGCTATTCCTATACCTTTTCGTACACCGGCGATATCCAATCCCTGTTCATCCCGGCCGGGGCCACGAATCTCCAGTTCAGCGTCAAAGGCGCCGGCGGGGGCGGCGGACGGCGGGACAACGTCAACCTCCAGACGCCGGGCCAGAACGGACATCTGGTTGAAATGCCCTATGCCTCCGCCAACATCACCCTGAGCATCTACGTGGGCGGCGGCGGAAGGGAAGGATCGGCCACGGATTCCGGCGCTCTCGGCGGCTGGGGCTACCATACGGGAGGCAACGGTGGCAACGGCGACTATGAAGACTTCGACTGCTGGGCGTATGGCGGCGCCGGCGGCGGCGGGTCCAGTGCCATAACCCTGGGTGCGACACCGTTGATCGAAGCGGCCGGAGGTGCCGGCGGCAGGAGCGATGACTGGGATGACTGGTGCTACGCCTACGGCGGATCAGGCGGAGTCGGCGGTGGATCGGATTTTCCGGGCACCACCTCGCCGACCGGCGGCGGAACGGGAGGGAGCGCAGGCTATTCCCCAACCGCGGGGGGCGCAGGCCAGATAATCATATCCTTTGACCTGTAACGAGTATCGGTCCCGCCCAAAAAGCGCCGGCTTCTCCTATCCGCGGAGTTGCGGCCACCGCCCCAGATGGAGCAAAAGCCCCAGGCCCAGGACGACAAATCCGGCATAGACCAGGGGAATGCCGGGATCCCTGCTGATCTGGATGCCGGCATAGGGCCGGCCGGATTGGTCCGCCTCCACCCGGGTGAGGAAAAACTGCATACCCTGCCAGCGCAGCGGCTGGTTGACCTCCGAAGTGCCGGTGGCCAGCAATTCCCCGTCTTTGTGCAATGCAAGATCGACCCAGACCCGCTTCAGCACGGGATCCCTGAACGCGACCAGCCGAAAATCCAGGGGAAAGCCGGGCGGCAGGTCGCGGCGACCGGAGGTGGTCAGGGTACCGACCAACCTGCCGTCAGCGCTCTCCACCGCAAGCGCCAGCGTCCTGGCCCGGGGGTCCAACTCCCCGACCCGCACCCGGTAGCCATCAAGTCCGAACGTATCGCCGGTGCGGGTCAAAACCAATTCCGCCTGCCGGCCGTTGCGCAGAATCCCGACCTTGACCTCCACCGGATGAAAGGCCGTATTGATCCGGGCCACCCGCAGGTCGAATCCCAGAGGGACGTCTTTCTCGACGCCCCAGTCAAAAACGGTATCCGTCGAGGTCCCTTCATAAATATTGACCGTGGCGACAAAGGCGAAGGAGCTGATCAGGCCGCCGACAAGGATGAGCAGTGCCCCCAGATGGATAACCAGGGTGGAAATACGCAGGGTCTTCAGCCGGCGCAGGGTGCACAGGGTCAGACTCGATCCGAGGAGCAGCAGAACCGCCTTGACGGGCAGGCGGAGGACGGCGGCGGATTCAGGGAAAAACGTCGATGGAATGAGGAGGATGACCAGGAGCGCGAACAGCCACAGGACCACGTCCGGGGAGCTGAACCTGTCCAGGAAGCTCCGAGATGAAGTTGTCCTCTGTTTCGGCAATGCGTTTCGTCTCCATGATTTTTTCTCCCTCGCCCCACTGGGGTCAGCATATTCCGAACATCACGGAATTTCAACACCATTAGCCGATGCGTCACCATTTGCAGATCGTTCCGGCCCGGAATCAGAAAAATGGAGCAGGAGCTCGGAATTTTTGGTGTCTCGCAAAAAAAATTTCGCGATATCAAAAATATTCCATGGTATACTCCACTGTGCCGGAATGCCGTCCAGCACAAAACATTTCCGTAGCCTTACCTCCACATCGTGGTATAATTAAGAGTGATAACGGTTGCCATTACCAAAAACCGGATATAACGTATCAGATCATGGATAAGCTCGACAAATGGACGATTTTTTTTGTCATGGCCATGGCTGCCTACGCTTCGGTGCTGATGGCGCAGGCCGGGGGAACGCCTGAGCAAAGGAAAATTGGGACCGCGGAACGGCAGGAAAGACAGCAGGCGCTGACCCCTGAAGTCGCGGGCAGGATTCAGCTGGCCAAAAATCTGCTGATCCAGGACAACCTGGCCAAGGCCGAACCCCTTCTCGAGACGCTCATCACGGAGTTTCCCTACGAGGGCGAGCTGTACCTCCTGAAAGGCGACATCCTGATGCGCCGCCAGCAGCCGATTGCCGCCATGTACGAGTACAAGGAAGCGATTCTGCTCAATCCCGATTTTCTGGATAAAAAGACCCGGCAGTTTCAGGGCAAAAAGATAAAGGTCAGCGTCGAAGAGGCGATGACGGCCATCGATGACGGCCTGGCAAAGAAACCAGGGGACGGCAAGTTGCGGGAAGACCGTGAAACCCTCTACTTCATGAAGAGAAAACTGGCAGGGAGCTGCGGCTGATGGACCAGTTGAGCCGACGGATGATCGTGCTGTTCATCATCATGGGTGCCCTCCTCGGCGTCGGCGCCGTTCTCCTCTCCTATTACGGCAACCCGGCCAACACCGGCCTCTGCATTGCCTGCTTCATGGAGAACATCGCCGGGGCGCTGGGCTTCCACAACAACATCCGGATGCAGTACCTCCGGCCGGAAATCATCGGCATTGTCCTCGGCGCCTTCGCCTTTTCCCTCCATCGCCGGGAGTTCCGCTCCACCGGCGGCAGTTCGCCGCTGCTGCGCTTTCTGGTCGGCATCTTCCTGATCATCGGCTGCGCGGTGTTCATCGGCTGCCCGATCAAGCTGTTCCTGCGGATCTCCGCCGGTGATCTCTCGGCCATTGCCGGCCTTCTCGGCCTGGTCGGCGGCATCTATGTCGGGCTGGAATTCGTGGAGAACGGCTTTCGCCTGGGCGAGGCGGATACCGCGCCACGCAGCAACGGCCTGATCATCCCCGGCCTCATGGCCTTTCTCCTGGTCCTGGCCCTGCTCCAGCCTTCGTTCATCGGCCTGAGCGAAAAGGGATCTGCCGCGCAGCGCGCCCCCTTCCTCCTCTCCCTGGGTATCGGTCTGCTGATCGGCGCCCTGGCGCAGCGCACCCAGTTCTGCATCACCGGCGGCATCGCCCGGATCTTCCTCTGGGGCCCCCGGGAAGTGATGAACTGCCCCCGCTCCACCGGTCTTCTGATCAGCCTCGTCTCCTTTTTCGCCTTTGCCCTGGCCGCGAACCTGCTCACCGGCCAGTTCAACCCGGGTCTCCTTGATCAGCCCAGCTCAAATCCCGGCTACGGCTGGGCCTTTCTGGGCATGTTCATGGTCGGCTTCGGCTCCATCCTGATCCGCGGCTGCCCGCTGCGCCAGCTCGTTGCCGCGGCCCAGGGCGACAATGACGCCGGGGCAGCGGTGATGGGCATGCTGGTCGGCGCAGCCCTGGTCCAGAACTGGGGCATGAGCGGCAACGCGGACGGCACCCCCCTGACCGGGCAGATCGCGGTCCTGACCGGCCTCTGCCTGCTCGGCCTCATCGGAATCATGAACAGAAAAAGAGGATACGGCATTGCGCCTGAATATCAAGCCGGCTTGGATTAAGCTCCTCCCCCTTTTCGCCCTGCTCGCCGCATCCGGCTGCCAGCAACAACAGGCGACCGAACTGGCCAGGCAGACCATCGACCAGGACACCACCTGGAGCGGCACGGTCGTCATCAGCGGCGACATCTATGTCCCGCCCGGAGTGACCCTGACCATTGCCCCAGGCACGGTGGTCAAGTTCAAAAAGATCGACGAAAAGAGCGATCAGAATCTCTTCGACATCGACTCGCCCTACTATCCCGAGGCGGAGCTGATCATCCGCGGCAGACTGATCGCCCGGGGCACACCGGATAAGCAGATCGTCTTCACCTCCGCCGAGATGCGGCCCAATCCCGCGGACTGGGGGGCGATCAACTTCCTCGGCTCCGAGGGCAACGTGGTGGAATACGCCAAGATCTACTGCGCCTATAACGGCATCCATGCCCACGGCAGCGAAGTACGGGTGACGAACAGCGAGTTTGCCAGAAACGGCGTGGCTATCAGCTTCAAGAAGGAGGAGGAGGCACCGGACGCCCCCTGGTTCGGCAGGCCGTCCGACCTCACGATCACCAGCAGCGTCTTCTCCAAAAACAAGGGGGCCATCGGCTGCCGGAACTCCAGGGCGGAAATCCTGCACAACGAGATCCGGGAAAACAAATTCTTCGGCATCTGGCCCAAGGAAGACTGCCCGGCGGTGATCCGCTTCAACGAAATCACTGAAAACGACCGGGGAATCTACCTCTACCAGGTCCAGGGAATGATCCTGGAGCAGAACAACATCTACAACAACCGGGGCTACGAGATCGCCATTGCCGAGGCCCAGGATTTCCCGGTAAACGCCGCCAACAACTGGCTCGGCACCACCGACCCGGCAAAGATCGCCGAAAAGCTCTTTGACAAAAACGACGACCCCGAGGTGGCGGAGATTCAGATCCAACCGCTGCTCGACAAACCCGTGCAGTGGAAAAACAAGTGATGCAATCCGAGACAAAGGTGGTCTGGCTGGTCAGCCTTTCCCACTTCATCACCCACGGTTACATGACCGTGCTGCCGGCGGTGCTCATCGCCATTGCCACCGAACAGTCGATCTCGTTTGTGGAACTGGGCATGATCGCCAATATCGGCTACTTCCTGTACGGCCTGGGCGCCTTTCCGGCCGGCTATCTGGCCGACCGCTGCGGCTCGAAAAAGATGATCACCATCGGCGCGCTGGGCATGGCCCTTTCCTCGCTGCTGATCGGCCTCTCCAACTCCACCCTTACCTTTGGCCTCACCTATACCCTGCTCGGCATTTTCGCCAGCATCCATCACCCGGCCGGGGTCTCGCTCATCGCCCGCCGGGTGGCCGTGAACAAGGGCAAGGCCCTGGGGCTGCACGGGGTCATGGGCAATATCGGGCTGATTCTCTCCCCCCTGTGCGCGGCCTTCTGCATCATGCTCTTCGGCAGCTGGCGATCCGCGTATATTGCCTACGGCCTCTTCGGACTGGTCTTCTTCTTTGTCCTCTATTCCGCCCGGGTGGAGGGGGAAGAGAATTTCAGCCTGACCCGGCCCGCCACCTGGTTCACGAAATCCCGTTCGGGGAGCGCAGCCCCGGCACCGGCGGCGGCTTCCGCCGTCTCGCCGATGCCGTTCTACATCTCCGTCGCCCTCCTGATCCTCTACATGGGCAGCATTCTCTCCGGCTTCATCTTCCGCGGCTCCCTGACCTTTCTCCCTGCCCTGTTCCAGCAGAACATCACCGCGATCACCAACCATGACCAGCCGGTGGTCATGGCCGGTTACGCCGCCACCGCCGTGCTCTCCCTGGGCCTGATCGGCGCATGGTTCGGCGGCTACATCAACGACAAGATCAAATACCCGGAACTGGTGCCCATCGGGATCTTCCTGCTGAGCGCGCCCGCCCTCTACTTCGCCAGCCGCCTCACCGATACCGGCCTGATTATCGCCGCCTGCCTGTTCAGCCTGATCTATTACGGCTGGCAGCCGTCGCAGAACTATCTGATCGCCAAATACACGAAAAAATCATCCCACGGCATGGGATTTGGGGTGAGCTTCTTCCTGATTTTCGGGATGGGTTCACTGGCCACCACGGTGGGCGGCTGGCTGGCGGACAACTACGGGGTGGACCGGATCTACCTGCTGATGGCGATCATCGCCGGCTGCGCGATGCTGGTCGCCCTGGCGGTGTTGCCTTTGCGCGCCTACGCCCTCCGCTTCGAAGGCAAGACGCCCAAGGTATTCAGGAGGGGTGATTAGTTAGGGGTTAGGGATTTAGGGGTATAGGGGTATAGGGGTATAGGCGGATCAGGGCGGGAAGCAAGGCATACACCGACACAGCCTGATATACCCGAAAAATTTGCTGAAGGCTTCAGCCTGACAGTCTAAACCCCTAATAGCCTAAAATCCTAACAGCCACTCAAATAAACCTTTTCTTTTTCAGAAAATCGCGGGCGACCTGGTTGGGTTTGTCGCCGGATTCCACCGCGGAGAGGAGCTGCGGGAAATTCTTTTCCTGGGCGATGCCGGCCAGCTTTTCGATGACCCTGGGCAGGGCCGGATATTCGATGAGGATGCCCTCGGCAATGGCCGCCACATCCATGAATGGTTGGTCCGCCGTGGCGGTCTTGCCGAAGGGCTTGAGCAGGACCAGCTGATACTCCTTCCGGTAGCCCTCCTTCACCGCCGCATAAATCGCCTCCGCGTCCCCGCTCGTTTCCCTGCCGAGACGCTGCAGGGCCCGGCCGGTATTTTCGGCGATGATGTTGACTTCCTTTTTCTCCACCGCTGCATAGAGCTTTTGCGGATCGTCAAAGTACTGGACGTTCACCGTGGTGCCGGTCCGCTCATTGATGATCACCGCCATCAGCTGGGCGAGCAACTGCTCGTTGGGGGTGGTGAGGGCGCCGATGACCAGGGTCTTGCCGACGCAGGCAAAGGCATTGGCACTGATCAGCAGCAGAAACGCAGTCAGCAGCAGGGACAACCGTTTTTTCATGGCGCAACTCCCGGAATTGTTCTCTTTCCGCGTGGGAACTTGATGGGAATAGTTATCACTGAAGTACAATATTGATATTTTTGGCCGGATTGTCAACCACTACTTTCTGCCGGGGAACCGTTGCCGGCTCCGGCGGGAAGGTGGCGGCGATCCCCAGCCAGTAGGTTCCCGGCGGCAGGAACAGAACATAGCCGCCGCCCGCATCCGTCCAGGCCGAGACGAACTCGGGTATCCCCCGGCCGGACTGCTCCCGCCGGGCAAAGGCATAGACGTCCGCCAGGGGCGCCCCTTCCTTGTCCAGCAGGATCCCCTCGATCCGGTGAAAGGTGACGTCCCGCTTCACCTCCAGTTGCGAGGTTTCGCGGAGGTCGGCCACCACAAACTCCTCCTCCACGGTTTCACCGCCCCTGATCTCCGTCTCCAGCGGCGCGCCGGAATGGCGGTCGCCGGGCAGCAGGGGGCCGTACTTCTCTTCGCCCTGGCGCGCCCTGGCCACGGCCCAGTACCGACCCGGCGGCAGGGAGAGGCGGAAGGCGCCCGCGCTGTCCGTGGGCGGTGAAATGTAATCCGCCGGCCTCCGGATATTGCCGGTGTTGTAGACAAAGATCGAGGCGCCGGCCACGGGATTTCGCCCGACATCCACCACCCGGCCGGACAACATCCCGGTTTCCTCGGCCACGGCCGGGCACCCGGCTGCCAGGGCAAGAAGCACAAAGAGAAGCAGAGATCCGTACAGGCTCGTCAGCCTCCTTTGCGGCACGCAGGTCGTCACGATCCCTCTCTGTTGACCATAGTGTTTGTTCACGGCTGTTCGCTGTCCTCGATGGAAATGTCCAGGGCCCGGGGGAGCGGCGGCTCAAAGAGCACCATGCCGATCCCCGGCTCCCGCCTGGCATCAAAGATCGTTTCGACCGGATCGTCCGTGCCCCACCAGTTGCCGGCGGCCTGGATGTCCTCCCGGTTGAAATCGCCCACCCAGATATTGTAGTCCCGGTTGTTGAAAATATTGTTTTCCCGGATGGTGAGCCCCCCGCCCTGCTCCCGCACGAAGATCCCCTTGTTGTTGCCGGTGATGATGTTGCCCTGGATCTCGGCTCGGCCCAGATAGGCCCGGATGCCGATATCGTTGTCCTGGAACAGGGAATTTTTGATCAGGAGCGGCCCGCTGCGAAAGCGCAGCCCGCCGCCGTTGTTGCGGAAGGTGCAGCCGATAACCGGCATGGCGGTGAAATGGCTGTGGATCCCCCAGGTGGCGAACTCCACGTCGCAGTTGGAAAGCCGACTGCCCTCGGCGTATTCCAAGAGGATCTCGCCCCAGGCCTCCTGTTCCCCGCCCTCCGCCGCCGTGAACCTGATCCGCCGCTCCCTGCCGCCCAGCGCCAGCAGCCGCCCCTGGATCGCCATCCCGGCGCCCTTGGCAAAATAGACCGTGGCGCCGGGCGCGACGGCGAGGGTCACTCCCTTGGGCACGGCCACCTGCCCCGCTACGGTGACCCCGCCGCGCCAGCGAACATCGACGGGGACGTTCTCCAGGGGCCAGGCAATGGGCGGTGCGTTTTCGGCCACCGGCGCATAGTCGATCCGGCCGCGGCCGGGATCATCGCTTTTATCAAAAAGGGCCTGGGCCATATCCGCGCCGTCATACCAGTTGCCGGGAGCGGCGACGTCCGCGCCGTCCTCGGCGGCGATGGCGTACAGCCGGTTAGCGCTGAAGCTGTTGCCGGTGATCTGCCCCTGGAAGGAAACCACGCCGACCCCCCGCTCGCCCTGCTCGGCGATATGGTTGCCCCTGACCAGGGCCGCTGCTTCGCGCAGGGAGATGCCGCTTACCCCGTTGGCCTGGACGAAATTGTCGGTGATCTCCAGGTTGATCCCGGTGCGCACGGACATGCCGGTCTCGCTGTTGCGGGCCATGAGGTTGCCGGCGACACTGCCGTAGGTGGTGTCGCTGAACATCAGCCCGAAGCGGTTGTGATCAAAAACATTTCCCGTGATGCTCGGATACCCTTCCCGCACCTTCAAGCCGAAGTCCAGGTTGCCGGCAAAGCGGTTGCCCTCCACCGCCAGATGCGCGCGAAAAAAATTGGCCCCGAAGATATTGTCAAACACCTGGTTGTCGCGAAAGGTGATCTGCGAATCCCGGGCCTGGATGGCGCTGATGTTGTCCCGGAACAGGTTGTGCCCCAGCTCCACGGAGGATTCCTGGAACTGCACCCCGCGGTAGTTGTTGCGAAAAACCCCGTGCCGGACCAGGACATTGGCAAAGTGGAAGTGCAGCCCGCGGTAGGCATCCTCGAACCGGCAGTACTCGATCAGGTTGCGGGCGCCGTCGCTGTTGATGATGTTGACCGCGTCCCAGTCGCCCATCCGCCGCACCGCCTCCCCGGACCGGAACAGAATCGGCTCCCGCGCCGTGCCCTTGGCCAGGAGCACCCCCTGGAGCATGAGCCCGTTCTCGCCGATCCCGTCGCCGTTGGAGTCCTTTTTGCCGAACTCCACAACAGTGCCGGGCAGGATGATCAATCGGCTGCCGGCCGGCACCCTGACCAGGCCGTTGACCCGCAGCCGGCCCTGCCAGACCACATCGCCCTGAATGACCTCATCCCCCACCTCGCGGACCTTGCCGGTTCCGACCGGCTCCTCAAGACCGGGACGGGACAGCTCCGCGGTCCCGACCGTTGGCGACAGGAAGTCCTCCTTCCCGTTGCCGCTGACCGCGGTGCCGCTGTCCGGGACGACGGCCGCGCCGTTCAGGGTGAGGACGCCGTAGTCGTTGCCGGTGATCCGGCTGTCGGCGAGGATGACCGTTGTCTCCTTGTTATGGACCACCAGACCGTAGTGATTGGCGGTCAGGGTCACTCCCTGCAGCTGGACCGTGCCCCCCAGCGCCCAGACCCCGGTTTCGGCGTCCCGAACGGTGCAGGAACGCATCCGGAGCGCGCCCCCGTGGACGATGATCCCGGCCCATTGCGTCTCTCCCGGCGTCCCGGAGTTCAGGCGGAATTCCACCGGCGCCTCGCCGGTACCTTCGACGTTGAGGGCGCCGCGCACGGTGATCTCGGTGAGGGAGGACATGTATTCGGGATCGGTCCGGGTATTGTCGGCGGGGATGACCCTGATCACCGCCCCCTCCTTCACGGTCAGGGTGACCCCTTCCGGGATGAGGATGTTTTCCTCCACCAGAACTTCCCCCTCCCAGACCGTGTCCGTCAGCAGGACGGCCCCCTGTGTCGTGCAAGGCAGCAAGAAAAACGGCCCCAGCAAAAACACCAGAATCCGGTATGCGAACGGCAAAGAGGTATTCAAAGCAACCTGACTCAGGGTTAAAATTTAATCAGAATATGGAGAATATACACACCGATGCCCGCGATGCCCGCTCCGAAGTAACGCAGGGTTTGCGGTCCGTTTTTAATCAGCCGCGCAACAAGCCCCACGCTCACCCCGGTCAGATGAATGGCCGCGGTGCCCAGCAGAAACCCCATGGAAAAAACGAGGGGGCTGGCCATTGCCGGCATCTCCGCGCCGTGGGCGTGGCCGTGAAACACTCCGAAAAAAGCCACCCCCAGATGGGCGAGAAAAGGATTGATCGCCTTTCCCCTGGCCACGGCGAGGCCGAGAAGCAGGACAGAGGCGGCGATGCCGTATTCAACACCCGGCAGGGGAATATTCTGCATCCCGAGAAAGCCGCCGAGCCCCATGACCGTGACGAAGGTCAGGGGCACGGTCCAGATGGAGCGGCCGCCGATCTGGGCGCTGACGATGCCCACGCTGAGCATGGCCAGGAGGTGGTCAAACCCCAGGACCGGATGAAATATCCCGGACACGAAGCCGGTCTCGCCCTTGAAGGTATGGGCCGCGGCGAGATCGGGCAGGAGCATGACAAGAGAAAGGGCTATTAGGAATTGAGGCATGGTTTTGGGTTTTGGGTTTTGGGTTTTGGGTTTTGGGTTTCGGGTTTTGGGTTTCGGGTTTCGGGTTTTGGGTTTCGGGTTTTGGGTTTTGGGTTTTGGGTTTCGGGTTTTGGGTTTCGGGTTTCGGGTTTTGGGTTTCGGGTTTCGGGTTTTGGGTTTCGGGTTTCGGGTTTTGGGTTTTGGGTTTCGGGTTTTGGGTTTTGGGTTTTGGGTTTTGGGTTTCGGGTTTTGGGTTTTGGGTTTCGGGTTTTGGGTTTTG
>QZJD01000001.1 GCA_003604995.1 Desulfobulbus sp.
AGTAATCGAGGTAGCGGAGGCACAGCCATGACCGGCATCACCGAAAACATCCTCGAACAAACCTGCCTGGAATGGCTGGCCGAGCTGGGCTGGACGGTGCTGCACGGCCCGGATCTGGCCCCCGGCATGCCGGGGCAGGAGCGCGAGGATTACCGGCAGATATTCCTTCTGGATCGCTTGCGTGATGCATTGACCAGGGTCAACCCCGAGGTTCCATCTGCGGGGGTCGAAGAGGCGCTGCGGCGGATACTCGCCGTTGGCGGGCCGGATATCGTCAGCAATAACCGCGCTTTTCATCGGCTGCTGACCGACGGTGTGGACGTTGAAGTGCCGTCCCTGGATGGCTATGGCGGTTCCCGGCATCTCAAGGTCTGGTTGCTGGATCTGGAAGAGATCGACAACAACGACTGGGTGGCGTTGAACCAGTACACCGTTATCGAGGACAACAAGAACCGGCGTGCCGACGTGGTGGTCTTTGTGAACGGTTTGCCGCTGTCGATTCTCGAATTGAAAAATCCCGGTGACGAAAACGCCACCATCAAGCACGCATTCAATCAGCTCCAGACCTACAAGAAGGACATCCCGTCGCTTTTTACCGGCAACGAACTGCTGGTGATCTCCGACGGGATTCAGTCGCGTTGCGGTACCATCACCTCGGGATGGGACCGGTTCATGCCCTGGCGGACCATCGATGGCGAGAGCGTCGCGCCCAAAGGGATACCGGAACTGGAGACCACCATTCGCGGCCTGTTCGAGCGCCGGGTGTTTCTCGACTACATCCTGAACTTTGTGGTTTTCGAGGATGACGGGGCGAAGATCATCAAAAAGTCGGCGGCCTACCATCAGTACTGGGCGGTCAACAAGGCTTTGGGCTGTACCCTTTCCGCTTGCGGCATCGATGCCGAGGCTTCCAGGCTCTTCGGGCGTTTCCCGGCCGAGAGTAACCCCTGGCAGGTGGCTGAACCCACGACCCACTACGGCAAGGGCACGCCCCATTTCGGCGGCAAGCGCATCGGGGTAGTCTGGCACACCCAGGGCAGCGGCAAGAGCCTGTCGATGACCTTCTATGCCGGGAAGGTGATCCGCCACCCGAACATGAACAATCCAACGCTGCTGGTCATTACCGACCGCAACGACCTGGATGATCAGCTCTTCGGCACCTTTGCCGGATGCAAGGACCTGTTGCGGCAATCTCCAGTGCAGGCGGGGTCAAGGGCGCATCTGCGGGAATTGCTGAAGGTCGCTTCGGGCGGCGTGGTGTTCACCACGATCCAGAAGTTCATGCCGGACCAGAAAGGGGATGTCCACCCGCTGTTGTCGGACCGCGCCAACATTGTCGTCATCGCCGACGAGGCCCATCGCAGCCAGTATGACTTTATCGACGGCTTTGCCCGGCATCTGCATGACGCCTTGCCGCATGCCTCGTTCATCGGCTTTACCGGCACCCCCATCGAACGCGACGACCGCAGCACTCCGGCGGTTTTTGGCGAGTATATCGACAAGTACGACATCCTCCGGGCGGTGGAAGACGGCGCGACGGTTCCCATCTACTACGAAAACCGCCTGGCCCGCATCGAGCTGGTGGAGTCGGAAAAGCCTCGCATCGATCCCGAGTTCGAGGAGATCACCGAAGGCGAGGAAGAGACCGGCAGGCAGAAGTTGCGCAGCAAGTGGGCGGCGCTGGAAGCCATGGTGGGGGCCGAAAAGCGCATTGCGCTGGTCGCCGAAGACCTGGTGGCGCATTTCGAGACGCGGCTTGAGGCCATGGATGGCAAGGCCATGATTGTCTGCATGAGCCGACGTATCGCGGTGGACACCTATCAGGCGATCCGGAAGCTTCGTCCCGACTGGCACGCGGATGACGACACGGCGGGCACAATGAAGATCGTGATGTCGGGTTCCGCCTCCGACCACACGGACTGGCAGCCCCACATCCGCAACAAGGCCGGGCGCGAGGCCCTGGCGAAACGGTTTAAAGATCCCGCAGACGAGCTGAAACTGGTCATCGTGCGTGATATGTGGCTGACCGGTTTTGACTGCCCCAGCATGCATACCATGTATATCGACAAACCGATGAGCGGGCACAACCTGATGCAGGCCATCGCACGGGTCAACCGGGTTTTCCGAGATAAGCCCGGAGGCCTGGTGGTCGACTATATCGGGCTTGCCGACTCCTTGAAACGGGCGCTTGCCAATTACACCGCAAGCGGTGGCAGGGGCGACGCCACCATCGACCAGGAACAGGCCCTGGCGGTCTTCCTGGAGAAATACGAAATCGTGCGGGACATGCTGCACGGCTTCGATTACCGGAGTGTCGTTTCCGGTCCGGCATCCGGCCGTATCGCAGGTCTGACCCGGGCAATGGAGTATGTGCTGGCGCTGAAAGATGGCAAAAAGCGCTATCTACCGGCCGTCTCCACGCTCACCAAGGCCTTTGCGCTGGCGGTACCGAATCCGAAGGCGCTTGTTTTGCGGGATGAGGTCGGCTTTTTCCAGGAGTTGCGTGCCGCCCTGGTCAAGACGACCGGCGACGAACAGGGCAAGTCCCCCGATGACATGGAAAGCGCCATCCGTCAACTTGTATCCCGCGCGGTCGCGTCAACGGAGGTGATCGATATTTTTGCGGCGGCAGGCATGGAGAAACCGGACATCTCGATCATGTCGGATGAGTTCCTCGAAGAAGTGCAGGCGCTGCCTCAGAGGAACCTGGCCCTGGAGCTGCTGAAAAAACTGATTAATGACGAGATCAGGTCGCGCTCGAAAAAGAATGTCGTTCAGGCCCGTTCCTTTGCGGAAATGCTGGAGCAATCGGTACGAAAATATCAGAACCGCGCCATCGAAACCGCAGAGGTCATTCAAGAACTGATTCGGCTCGCCAGGGAACTGCGGGAGGCGGGGAAGCGCGGGGAGACACTCGGGCTGAACGAAGACGAGGTCGCCTTTTACGATGCACTCGCCGACAACGGCAGCGCCACCCAGGTCATGGGTGATGAGAAACTGAAGATGCTGGCCATGGAGCTGGTTTTGCGGGTTCGGCAAAGTGTCACCATCGACTGGACGCTGCGCGAAAACGCCCGCGCCCAAATCCGCGTTCTGGTCAAACGCATCTTGCGTCAGTTCGGTTACCCGCCGGACATGGAAAAGAAGGCGACCGAGTTGGTGCTGGAACAGGCCGAGGTTCTCTGTAAAGCATGGGCGGTGTCATGAGCGGATTCCAGCCCCAGTTCACCATCACCAACCGCATGACCCAGGCGATCACCCGCATCGAGCGGGCGCGGGGCTTTCTGGAGGCGGCGCAACTCTCCGCTGACTGGGTGCGCGAAGTGGGCGAGCAGGCGCTGATTCTGGAGGCGCACCACACCACCCACATCGAAGGCACCCGACTGACTCTGGATCAGGCCAAGAGGCTGTGGAAGGGCGAAGCGGTACCGGAAGCCGATCCGGACGATGCGCGGGAGCTGCTCAACTACCGCACTGCCTTCGAGTTTGTTTCCGAGTGCCTGGACAGCGGCGACCCGATCACCGAGGGAATGATCCGCGAGATCCATCGCAAGCTGGTGGAAGGCGTGCGCGGCGGCAGCGCAGCACCAGGAGAATATAGGCGTATTCAGAACTATGTGGTCAACGCGAGCACCGGCCAGGTCATCTACACTCCGCCCACGGCGGTGGAGGTGCCGGTGATGATGTCGGAACTGGTCAAGTGGCTGAACGCTGACCTCGATATCCATCCGGTGCTGGTCAGCGGCATCGCCCAGTTCCAGCTGGTGCATATCCACCCGTTTCTGGACGGCAACGGCCGCGCCTCGCGACTGCTCTCCACTCTCTGCCTTTACAAGGCCGGGTACGACTTCAAGCGCTTGTTCACCATCAGCGAATACTACGACCGCGACCGGCCGACCTTCTACAAGTCGATCCAGAGCGTGCGCGACAATGGCATGGACATGACCGACTGGCTCGATTACTTCGTCACCGGCCTGGAAACCCAGATGGTCGAGGTGCGCGAACGCAGCGAGCAGGTCATCCGCCGCGACGTGCTGGTGAAGCAGCACGGCCTGAATGAGCGCCAAGGCAAGGCGCTGGGATTATTGATGCGGAAAAATTTGGTGCATATCTCCGAGATTGAACAGCTCTGTCCAGGAGTTTCCAGACGCACGCTGCAACGGGACATGACCGGCCTGATCGAACTCAATCTTGTCCGCATAACTGGCTCAGCCCGCCAATCCAACTATGAATTCGTCAAATAGAATCGCGACATATCACGCCAGAGTATTGCGACAAATCACGACAAGTATCGCGACAACGAGCTGTGACAGAGCTATGACAAAAGCTGCGACATCTTGGGGGCTGACTTGAGGGCTCTACACAAAGCGAGTTTTTGAAGAGACAACATATGAAGCAGATGAAACCGTTTGCCGGAAAATGGCGCATTGTCGAGATGGAGGTCTGGGATCAGGATTACGTCGACATGGAGGTGCCGGGATACATCCACATCGGTTCGGATGGCACCGGACGGTTTCAGTTCGGGCTGGTCTCCGGGGACATCGATGGCCGGGTGGAGCAATGCGGTAATGCGCTACGTTTTGATTTTTCCTGGTCCGGGCAGGAAGAGAACGATCCGGTTTGCGGCCGGGGCTGGGCGGTTATTGAAAATGGCGAGCTGAGCGGTCGCATCTATCTGCATCTGGCTGACGACTCGGCCTTTCGGGCCACAAAATCTGCGTGAGGCGTACCGGTGAGTGAATATCAGTACCTTGAGTTTCTTGCCATCGACCGCCCCTTGACAGCTCGGGAGATGGACAATCTACGGAGTATTTCAACCCGGGCGCAAATCACCCCGGTCAGCTTCATCAACGAATACAGCTGGGGTGGACTGAAAGCCGATCCTCTTGAATTCATGCGGCATTTCTTCGATGCCCATGTGTTTATCTCCAACTGGGGCGACGCCATCTTCATGGTGCGTCTGCCCAGAGAGGCTATAGACCAGACGACGCTCAAGGCCTTTTGTACCAGCCCGCATCTGGAATTTGAGAAGTTGCCGGAGCACTGGCTGTTGATCTGGTCACTCGGTGAAACGGAGGACTACGACCGCTTCGGTTATGTTGATGAAGGCCCCGGCTTGATGACCCTTCTTGCTCCTGTGCGGGAGGAACTGCTGCGGGGTGACCTGCGCAGCCTGTATATCGGCTGGCTGCGTGCCGTGACGGCAGAGGAAACCGACCCTGACGATCTGGAGCCCTCAGCGTTACACGGGTTGAATAATCTGACAGCTGCTCAGCAAGCGCTGGCGGAATTTCTCGAAGTCGACATCGACCTGCTGGCCGGGGTGGGCAGCGGGAGTCAAACTAATCAAGCAGACGCAGCGGATGACGCGGCACTCGATGCCTGGCTCGACAAACTTCCGAAGGCCGAAATCAGGGGTTACCTTCGGCAGATGCTGGATGGGCAGGGGGCAAGCGCTGAACGAGCGTTGAAACGACGATATGCCGCCTGGCATGAGCAGTCTGCGCCGACCAAAGGAGTGCGCCGCTCCGTTGCCGATTTGTGGCAGCTGGCCGAGCAGGCCAAAGCCCTGCGGCTGATCGAAGAGGCCAAGGCCCGTCGCCAGGCCGAGGCAGAGCGCAAGAGGCAACGGGATGCCTGGCTTGCCAAGCTGGCGACCGATTTCCCCCGGGCCTGGAAATCGGCCCATGAAGACGCCAACAAGGGCCACGCCCACGCTTATGACGCAGCGTGCCTCCAACTGGTCGATTTGCGCTATGCCTACAGCCAGCATGCCACCTTGGCAGCGTTCCAAAAAGAGTTTCAAAAGTTCATGGCCGAACACGCGCGCCGCCGAGCCCTGGTGCAACGTCTGGTCAAGGCGGGATTATGGCGAGACAAATGAGCGCCGACAGGAACAGTGAGGCGGAGTGTTTTCGCGCTTGGGCACCGGATTTCGACAGGTGGCCGAAGAGCTGGATGGGCGTTGCGGAAGATCTCGCCTACGGCAAAAAGCTGTTGCCCTGGTTTGCCGGTTTTCTGCAGGCGCTTTATGACGAGGGATTGTCCCGAAAGACCTTCGCCCAGTATCGTGACAACCTCTGGTCGCTTGGCGGCACGATCATCCGCGAGGTTTCCCTGTACGAGGAGTACCAGGACGACCCGCTGGAGAAGCTGCGCGAATCGGTGGCTGATGACGGTATTCTGCCCGATCATTACGACCAGATGACCCAGGCAGAACTGAAAGCTTTCGAGCGTATGTGCCGCAGGTTCGAAAAATATCTGGAAGAATCAAAATGAGAACAGGAACTGTATGACCCTTGCCTTTATCGCCGTAGTTTTTGGCTTGGCGCTCCTTGTCTGGAGTGCAGACCGTTTTGTGGAGGGTTCTGCCTCCACCGCCCGCCATTTCGGTATGCCGCCGCTCTTGATCGGCATGGTGATCGTAGGGTTCGGCACCTCCGCGCCGGAGATGGTGGTGTCGGCATTGGCCGCCACGCAGGGTAATCCGGGCATCGCACTGGGGAACGCCTACGGCTCGAACATCACCAACATCGCCCTGATCCTGGGGGTGACGGCCTTGATCAGTCCCATTGCCGTCCATTCGCAGGTGCTGCGCAAGGAACTGCCGATCCTCACGGTGGTGACCGCGCTGGCGGCATGGCAACTCTGGGATGGTGAGATCACCCGTCTCAATGCCGTGGTGCTGCTTGCTGTTTTCGGCGGCCTGATGGCCTGGACCATCCGGCAGGGGATGCAGAAAAAAACGGATGCGCTGGGAAGCGAGATGGAGCAGGAGCTGGACGTTCGCGCCATGCCCATTCGCCGCGCGGTATTCTGGCTGGTGGTGGGGCTGGCGCTTTTGATTGTCAGTTCCCGCATCCTGGTCTGGGGCGCGGTGGAGATCGCTCATGGGTTCGGGGTCAGCGACCTGATCATCGGCTTGACCGTCGTCGCAGTGGGCACCTCGCTGCCGGAACTGGCTTCATCAATCATTGCAGCCAGGAGGGGCGAACACGATATCGCTCTCGGCAATATCCTGGGCTCCAACCTGTTCAATACCCTGGCCGTGGTGGGGATCGCCGGTACGATTCATCCGTTGGCGGTCGGGCCGGAAGTCTTCAACCGCGACATGCTGATCATGGCCGCGCTGACCCTGTCGCTCTTCGTTATCGGTTACGGGTTTCGGGGACCGGGCCGCATCAACCGCATCGAGGGCGCGGTGCTGCTGGCCTGTTACCTGGGCTATACGGCCTATCTGATCAGTACGGTTTTCGGCCAGTCCGCATAAGAGGCAATGATCGCCGCCGAAACCAATCATGACAAAGGAAAAACCGTGAACGATGTTCAACTCCTCATCAACCTCCACCGGCCTGCCGAACGGCAAGGACCAGGCGGGGACGCTGAAACCAAACGGGCGATGGAACTGGCCGGACTCGACCGGTCGCGCCCGTTGAAGATCGCGGATATCGGCTGCGGTACCGGCGCATCGACCATCCTCCTTGCCAAGGAGCTGGATGCCGAGATCACCGCTGTGGACTTCCTGGCGGAGTTTCTCGACGAGCTTCAAGCCAGAGCCAACGACCATGGCGTGGCGGACAGGATCACCACGCTGAACTGCTCCATGGATGCCCTGCCGTTTGCGGAGGGAGAATTCGATGTGATCTGGTCCGAAGGGGCCGTCTACAACATGGGCTTTGAGGCCGGCATATCAGCCTGGAGCCGATTCCTGAAGCACGGGGGAAAGCTCATCGTTTCCGAGATCACCTGGCTTCGTGCCTCGAGACCGCCGGAACTCCAGTCCCATTGGGTGACTGAGTACCCGGAGATCGATGTTGCTTCGGCAAAGATCAGACACCTTGAGCGGCATGGTTACAGCCCCGAGGCCTACTTTGTCCTGCCGGAGCATTGCTGGCTTGAGAATTATTATCGCCCCATGCAGAGCCGTTTTGATGCCTTCCTTGAGCGGCATGACGGCAGCGACCAGGCCAAGGCTGTCGTCGAAGCGGAACGGCACGAAATAGCCCTGTATGAAAAATACCAAGCCTACTACAGCTATGGGGTCTATGTGGCCAAAAAGGTGTGAAGCATGACGCATTGAAGGGGGGATGATCCCCCTTGCGTGGATCAATTCTATTTCCGATTTGGGAAGCGAACCTGCGTCCGAAAACCGGATGTAAAGTTGTTGCGGTTCAGCGCCAGGTGGCCTGTTTTACTGCAAACCCGTCCCCTTCGTCCGATGCCGGGACTATGGCTTGCGGAGCAAACGAAACGCGAGCCGCGGGCGAGCCCCGCAGGGATGCCACGGGAGCAGGGACAACAAATCGGAAGAAAACGCTTTTTTCCTAATTTGATCCCGCCGGATGTCGGCGAGTGTTATTTCTCATTTCGCATCAGTAAGTTACGGCGACAGCATTCCCTCGCCGGTATTTCCCTGGATCGCGCCGTCCTGGTTTTCGTCGAGACTTTGCACCCCCTCCATCATCATTCCCATAAAGCCGCCGAGAGGGGGTGCATTGTTCAGGATGTCCGGGATCCCCTTGGTGTAGCTGAAATGGCCGTTTTTCATTCCCATGAGCGTGTAGAGCGCCTCTTTGCCCCGTAACTTGAGATAGCCGGCAAAGACGATTTCGCCCTGCCTGAAAAAAACCATTCCCCTGCCCTGGTCGAGGGTAAAATCAACGGTTCCGGTTTTTCGAGAGGTGTTGATGAGCTGGAAGAGATCGACCGGCGAGACCTCGGAGAGTTTTCCGGTCATTCCCGACGCGATATTTCCGGATTTGAAGGAGATGGCCTGGGCCCGATCCACCAGCAGCTTGAACATGAACATCTGGAGCAGTGGGAATTTTTTCAGGATTTCCTTGAAGTTCTTAATGCTGAGCAGCGCCAGCTTCGAAGTGGTGAGGGAGACGATCGTGTGCGAAAACGGTTCCGCTGAAAGAAGGCTCATCTCGCCGAACATTTCTCCTGCACCGAGGTCCGCCAGTTTGCTGCCGTCGTCCGCCCTGACCTCGACCTGACCGTGCAGGATGATATAAAAATTGGTGCCGGGGGATCCCTTTTTGACCACAACCTTTCCAAACGGAATGACTTTGAACTCGAGGAGCACGGTCAGATCCGCCAGGGCGTCATCCTCCAGGGGTTCAAATAATTTCAGCTTGCGCATGAACCCGAAATATTTTTCAAGATGCTGTTTCCGCCGCTTTTCTTCCGCTTCTTCGAGCAGTTTCATCTGCAGGGTGGAGAAATCCCGTTCCTTCTTGTACTCAAAATGGATCAAGCCCTCGCAGCCCCCGCAATCGAACCGGGTCTTCTGGGAGGGTAAGCGTGATATTCCGCCGAAACTCTCCTGGGAGGCGACCACGGACGCAACCTGCCTGGCAAGATAGAGGCAACTCGGCTTGTACGAGCCCACCGAGAGTCCGTAGCTTTCGACTTTTATTTCCTCGCCCACGCTGTATAGGGGACAAGATTCCTCGTTGACGATGACGAATATCGCATCACGAAACTTTTCTTCCTTTTTCTTGATCATCTTCCAACCTGTTCAGGATATTTTGCAAAGAGTGATTTTTGCTCACATTTTGATGCGTTGCAAAAAAAGGTATACGAAAATATACGGAATTCCAATGCGGTGGTCAAACAAAAGCTTTGGCCTGGAACGGAATGTGACATGTCAGGAGAGGAACAGCAGGCAAGAGCTGAAGTGTGCTGACAATATCACCATGGCGATTCCATTTCACTTCATCCGGCCTGAATGGATCGATTTCAGGAGAAAAGCCTTGATTTCGATAGCGACGGATATCGTGTGATCAAGTCTCCTCGAACGCTGTTTTTCCGGCACCAGATTCAAGTGATGGAATGTTTCGGCAATTTGACTTGTCTGGCAAAAAATGGTTGAACTGTATTTGTTGTCAGTCCAGCAAAAAGCGTGGGTCTGACGGCGGTATTCCTTGTCCCTGTGTTGGAATCACCGCGGCGGGTGCTCAGGGTTCTTGAGTTGTTGCGGAACCATATAATTCAAGGAGGGTTTGATGGTCAGAAAGTCGATTGCAATTGTCACAATCTTGCTGGCTGGAGGAAGCATCCCGGCATCTGTTGCAGAGATGTCAGCGCAGGACACTGTCATCACGAAGGATGTTCCCAAGGTCGTCTTTATTCCCTTTCACGGTCAACGGGTACTATGGAAAGGACCATGGAGTGAAAACGCCTCATACAATCAGGGCGATGGCGTACAGTTTGAGGGCAGCAGCTACTACTGCTCCGCCAGCCACACGTCGACCTTGTCCAATTCGCCCCCTAACCCTTCCTTCTGGGATATGATGGCTGCGACCGGTTTGCCCGGTCCTCAGGGACCAGTGGGCCCCCAAGGCGTTGAGGGCGCGCAGGGACCTGTAGGTCCCCAGGGGCCGGTAGGACCGGAAGGGCCCCAAGGACCTGTTGGCCCGATCGGCCCGATCGGGCCAATTGGGCCCATCGGGCCGGAAGGTCCTCCAGGGGAGGACGCGACCTATGACACAACTCCTCCAATTCCTGGCAATGTCGGCACTCTTAATGCGGCGGTTTCCGGAGGGGATATCACCATTTCCTGGACCGCGGCCACGGATGACAAGATAACGCAGGACAACCTCGAATACACCCTGCTGTATTCTACCGCCAACAATATTTCCAGCGTGGCCGATGCCGAGGCGAACGGTACGCCGGTCGGTCTGCCCTGGGCCAGTAATATCGTCAACAGGACGATTTCCACCCTTGCGGTCGGCACCACCTACTATTTCAATGTACTGGTCAAGGACGCGGGGCTCAACAAGGCGACCTATTCCGGGACAACCGCATCGCCTGCTCCCAGCTACCTCGTCCTGTATGACTCCGGCCAGGATGGCACCGGCAACCTCGGCGGCCGTAGCGGGGCGAATTCGCTGTGTCCCGCGAACCGTCCGGCCGGCTTCAGCAACTCCGCAGCCTTCCTGAGCGTTTCCGCCACGGACACCATTGCCGGCCGGCAGGCCTTTGCCGGGCTTGATACCGCCCTGGAGATTCGCTCGCCCAACGGCACGGTCATCGCCAATAACTGGGCCGATCTGCTGGATGGCTCCATTGACGTGACTCTTCAGGTCGCCGGTATAGCCCTGAGTACGGGATTCTGGTGGTCCGGTTCCAATGCCAATGGCACCCTCGGCCTCACCTGCGAGGGCTGGACCAGCGCGGTCGATGGACCGTCAGGCGGCAGCCCTGCTGGGGATTGGGGAGTCTCCTCCCAGGCAAATTCCTTGTGGATCAATCCGGGAGCCGTTGACAGGACATATTGTCATGAACCTTCCGATGTGTTGTGCATTGCCTGGTGATCCCGTGCCTTGAGGGGATATACATTCGAGTACTTTGTATGCGTATTATATGTTGACTGCATTTCTCGCCATCCTCATCGGTCTTGCGCTCCTGGTCTGGAGTGCCGACCGGTTCGTCGAGGGTTCGGCGGCTATCGCCTGCCACTTCGGGATGCCGTCGCTGCTGATCGGCATGGTGATCGTCGGCTTCGGCACCTCCGCCCCGGAGATGGTCGTCTCCGCGATTTCGTCTCTGCAGGGCAACCCGGGTATTGCCCTGGGCAACGCCTACGGTTCGAACATCACCAACATCGCTCTGATCCTCGGGCTGACCGCCCTGCTCAGCCCGATAGCCGTTCATTCTCGAGTGCTGCGCAAGGAGCTGCCGATCCTCACGGTGATTACCGCTCTCGCCGGTTTGCAGCTGTGGGACGGGGATATTACCCGGATCGATGCAGTTGTGCTCTTGACGGTCTTTGTCGGGATCATGGGCTGGACCATCCAGCAGGGACTGCGGCAGAAGGACGATGCCCTGTGCAGTGAAATTGAAGCGGAGCTGAAGACCCATGCGATGACGATTAACCGGGCCTATTTCTGGCTTGGCGCAGGCCTAATCATCCTGATCGCCAGTTCCCGGCTTCTGGTCTGGGGCGCGGTGGAAATTGCGCACGGTTTCGGAGTGAGTGACCTGATCATCGGCCTGACTATTATTGCGGTGGGCACCTCGCTGCCGGAACTGGCTTCGTCGATCATCGCCACCCGAAAGGGTGAGCATGATATCGCCCTGGGCAACGTGCTCGGTTCCAATCTGTTCAACACCCTGGCGGTGGTGGGGATCGCAGGTTCGATTCATCCCCTTGCCGTCGGCCCGGAGGTTTTTTCCCGGGACGTCATGGTGATGACCGGCCTGACCCTGTCGCTGTTCATTTTCGGGTACGGCTTTCGCGGGCCGGGACGGGGACGGATCAACCGCTTCGAAGGCGCGGCGCTGCTGGCCGCCTACATCGGGTACACCGCATATCTGGCGAACAGTGTCTTCGGTGGATAAAGAAAAAACAGCAAAGGCGGTCGGGGTGCCCGTCGGTATCGACCAGGAATCCTGCCGGAAGCGTCTGGAAGAGCGTCTGGCGGTCATTGATGCGGCTCGGAAAGCCCGCCGGCAGGAGAGCCAACCGGTGGAACTGGACCAGGCGCGGCTGGGCCGCTTGTCGCGCATGGACGCCTTGCAGCAGCAGGCCATGTCCCAAGCCGCCGCCCGCCTTGAAGAACTTGAACGGCAGCGTATCCAGGCTGCCCTTGACCGGATCAAAACGGGCGAATACGGCTATTGCGTCATTTGCGGGGAGGAGATTGCCGGGGGCCGCCTGCGCGTCGATCCCAGCGTGGCGGCCTGTATCACCTGTGCCAGGCGCGCCGAGGCCAAATAAGAGAACCCGGCCCGGGCGCCCGTCAGCTTACTGGCATTCGCGGGTCTTGTGAAAGGTTATCCGCGGCCATTCCTCGGCCACGAATTTGAAGAGCCATTCGCTTCCGATCAGATAAGTCAGATTTCCCTCGGCATCGTTGGCCAGATGGGCCAGATACTCCTTTTCAAAGGCGGCGAGCATTTTTTTGTCGTCGCAACTCACCCAGCGGGCGGTGGCGTATTCCACCGGATCATAGGTGGCTTCCACGCCGTACTCGGCCTTGAGACGGGCCATGGTCACGTCGAACTGCAATACCCCCACCGCGCCCAGAATGACATCGCCGCCCATCCGCGGCCGGAAAAGTTGCACCGCTCCTTCTTCCACCAGCTGGGTCAGCCCTTTCTGGAGTTGTTTGGCCTTGAGGGGCGACTTGAGCCGCACCCGCCGGAAATGTTCCGGGGCAAAGTTGGGAATGCCGGTGAAGGTCAGCGGTTCCTTTTCGGAAAAGGTGTCACCGATGCGGATGGTTCCGTGGTTGTGGATGCCGATGATGTCGCCGGGCCAGGCCTCCTCGACAAAGGCCCGGTCCTGGGCCATGAAGATGATCGGATTGGCGATCAGCATGTCCTTGTCGAGGCGGTGGTTGCGCGCCCGCATTCCGCGCTGGAAGCGGCCCGAGCAGACGCGCAGGAAGGCGATCCGGTCGCGGTGCGCCGGATCCATGTTGGCCTGGATCTTGAACACGAAGCCGGAAAAGGCTTCCTCCTCCGGCTCGACGGTACGGGTGGCTGTCTGGCGCGGCTGGGGAGGCGGGGCGATATCGACAAAGGTGTCGAGCAGCTCGCGGACCCCGAAATTGTTGATTGCGCTGCCGAAAAAGACCGGGGTCTGGTTGCCTTTCCGAAACTCGGTCAGGTCAAAGGGGTTGGCCGCGCCCTCCAGCAGGGCGATGTCTTCGCGCAGTTCCTCCGCCTGGCCGCCCAGAAGCGAGTCGAGCTGGGGATCGTTCAGGTCGCGGATGGTGATCGTGTCCTCGGGCCGGTGTTCCTGACCGGCGGTGAACAGGGTCAGTTCCTTGCGGTAGAGGTCGTAGGTGCCCCGGAAGCGCTTGCCCATGCCGATGGGCCAGGTCAGTGGCGCGCATTCGATCTGCAGGGTCTCCTCGATGTTGCCCAGGATGTCCAGGGGCGACATTCCTTCGCGGTCCAGCTTGTTGATGAAGGTGAGGATCGGGGTGTTGCGCATCCGGCAGACCTCCATCAGTTTGCGGGTCTGGGTCTCGACGCCCTTGACGCTGTCAATCACCATCACTGCGCTGTCCACGGCGGTGAGCACCCGGTAGGTGTCCTCGGAAAAGTCCTGGTGGCCGGGGGTGTCCAGGAGGTTGATCTCATGGTCCCGGTAGGAGAATTGCATCACCGAGCTGGTGACCGAGATGCCGCGCTCCTGCTCGATGGCCATCCAGTCGCTGGTGGCGTGCCGGCTGGCCTTGCGCGCCTTGACCGAGCCGGCCATCTGGATCGCGCCGCCGAAG
>QZJD01000043.1 GCA_003604995.1 Desulfobulbus sp.
GTCCTTGCGGGCATCGGTGAACGCACCGGCCTTGTAGCCGAACAGCTCTGATTCCAGCAGGGTATCGGGCAACGCCCCGCTGTTCACCGCGACAAAGGGGTGATCGTTGCGGTTGCTTTGCGCGTGGATGGCCTGGGCAATCAATTCCTTACCGGTACCGCTTTCTCCGAGGATCAGAATAGTGGCGTCGCTTTTGGCAAACTCCGGCAGCACGGAGAGGATCCGCTGCATCTTCGGGCTTTTGGTCAGGATACCGAGTTCTGCCCCTTCCCGTGAGAGTTTACGCCGGAGCTCGTTGATTTCCGTCAGGTCTCTAACCGTCTCCACCCCGCCGATAACATTGCCCTGATCGTCCAGCAAGGCTGTGGTGATCAAATTGACCGGAATGACGCGACCATCCCGGCCATTCATGTTGAGGTTGTGCATGGTGGGACTGATGCCCGAAATGATGGCCCTGGCCATAGGACAGTTTTCCGATCCGCAGAGTTCGGTACAGAATATTTCGCTGCACTTTCTCCCCAGCACCTCTGAAGCGGCGTAGCCGGTCATTTTTTCCAGGGCCCGGTTGAATGAAGTGATCTGCAGTTCGTGGTCCACGGTGAATACGCCGTCGGTAACGCTGTCGAGGATGAAACGATGCTGAAGCTGGGCAGTGACATCACGGAAGGTCTGGACGGTGCCAAGCAGACTGCCGGCAGAATCGAGCATGGGGACGCTGCTCATGGTCACCGGAACCCGTCGCTCCTCCCGTACCCGAAGATAGATCAGCTTTTCCAGGATGGCTTCCGGAACGCCGGAACCCTTCTCCCCTGTATTTGCCCCGCAGCGGTCCGTGGCAAACAGTTCATGGCAGGACCTGCCCAGAACCTCCTCGGGCTGATAACCGGTAATTCCGGCCGCACCCTTGTTAAAGGAGGTAATATGGCCATTTCGGTCGGTGGTGAAAACCCCGTCGATGATGTGGTCTAAAATCAGGTTGCTCTGAATCCGGTCGGTATTGTCGCGAAAACTTTTCACGCCGCCGATGAGCACCCCCCGGGCATCGAAAAGCGGCGCGGCCCGGACGCTGACCGGCAGCAGGTTGCCAGCGGCGGTTCGGATGTAGACGCACTCCTCGGACACCGGCCGTCCGGTGCGCATGGCTTCCATCAGAGGAGTTTCCTGCGCGTCCGACCGCTGTTCGGGAGCATAGAAGACTTCGGTAAACGGCCGCCCCAGGACTTCGTCCTGTTTGAAGCCGGTAAGCTGCTCCGCCGAACGGTTGAACAAGGTGATATTGCCGTCCAGATCCACGGTAAACACGCCGTCAAAGGCGCTGTCCAGGACGAGCTGCCGCTGGAAAATCTCCTGGATCTCCTGGAACGACTGCACGCCGCCGACCAATGCTCCGCTATTGTCGGTGAGCGGAGACGCGCTGACCAGAACGGGCAACAGGCGATCGCCGACCTGCAGGTGCCTTGTCAACTTGCTGCGGGCCTGTTTTTCTCGGAGCACCTGGGCAATGATGCAAAAATCTTCGTCGCCGGCCGGGAGAAACAGATCAACACAGCTTTTGCCCAAAGCCTCCTGTTCCTTAATCCCGGTCAATATCTCGGCGGCCTTGTTGAAGGATGTGATTTTGAGGTCCCGGTCCACCGTAAAAACCGCTTCGGTGAGATTATCCAGGATCAGCTTGCGTTGAATGGCGTCGCTGAAAATGGCGGAAGTGAGCTTGTGCAGGGTCCCCAGGACGTCCGAGAACTTGTCATCCTTGATCATAGCAGGGCACCCGTCAAAGAGTCACTCGGATACGGAATACGGAGCCTCCTGAGGAAAACCGGAGTTGCAGGAACAAGATATCACTATCCGAAATAGAAATGGTTCTGTCTCCATGGGTATCGGAACCGCAACAACCGCGCTTCCGGCGCCGGCATCCCCTGCTCCCGTTCAAATCACGGTGGCGATGCTCAGCGCTTGCACTCTGCGCGATCATCCTTTTGACGCAAAGCAATATTTTGCTTACAGGAAATCGACGGAAAAGGCAAGGGAAATGCCCGGAGGACGGGGTTTCCGCACAAATCGGGATCGTCGTCGGGGCCGCAGGTCACAAGCAGCTTGAACTTCCGACCCGAAAAAGATATTTTCGGGAAATGAGCTCTGGTTGTCGGTTGCGCGAAAATTGCGATATTGGTGCCGCCATTCCTTATAAAACGTGTTGAAATCTCTGGGGCGGGTGCTCTGCGCTTTGAGTTGTTTTGGCGAGGTTGTCAACGTAGCGCATAATGTATCCGACCTGCAATACAATGGGAGATCCTGATGAATTGCCCTGATTGCGGAGTACAACTCCCTGACCGGAGGAATCCGGTCCCCACGGTGGACATCATCATCGAACTGCCGGAAGGGATTGTCCTGATCGAGCGGAAAAATCCGCCTTTCGGCTGGGCGCTGCCCGGCGGATTTGTGGACTACGGCGAATCGTTCGAGCAGGCGGCGGTCAGGGAGGCCCAGGAGGAAACAGGGCTTAGCGTAACGCTGATCCGCCAGTTCCACACCTATTCGGATCCGGGCCGTGATCCACGACAGCACACCGCCTCGACGGTCTTTATCGCCACCGCCTCGGGAACACCTCAGGGCGGCGACGATGCGGCACGAGCAGAAATATTCAGGAAAAATAATCTACCGCCCCTGGCCTTTGACCATGCCAAAATCCTTGCCGACTACTTCAGAATGAAGGAAAGCGGATATTCAGAGCCCCATGCAAAATGACCATCTGCTCCGATCTGCTAAAAATATTCCGGGCGGCGCCTTCCTTGTGAAATCGTCCTCAACGGAACGCTGCTCCGCTTCCGGGCGATTTCACAACTCATCCTTGCCCGGAATATTTTTCTCTCGATCTCGCGACGACGTTCATTTTGCAAGAGGCTCTTCAGAAAACAACTTTTAGCAGCGCGTACACGACTACTCCCACACCGAGGGAGCCATAGACCAGCAGTCAGGGGACGCAGTCCGCCCCGGACTTTCTCATGATCAGCGCAAAACTGCCGAGAGCCGCCAGAACCGCAATAAAGATCAGGACCAGTTCCCTGATCACCGCCTGCTCCTCCCCATCTCGTTCTCCCTATTTGGCTCAGCCCCTTATTTTCGCGTCCTTTTTCTTGCGCAACCGGATCGCCTTGGGGGTGATTTCCACCAGTTCGTCGTCACCTATATACGCTATACAGTCTTCCAGGCTCATGTCAAGAGGCGGAGTGAGGATAACCGCCTCGTCCGAGCCCGAGGCCCGCATGTTGGTCAACTTTTTACCCTTGGCCGGATTGACCACCAGGTCCGCGGCCCGGCAGTGTTCGCCGATGATCTGGCCGGGATACACATCGATTTGCGGTCCGAGGAAGAGCTGGCCCCGCTCCTGGAGGTTGAACAGGGCGTAGGCCACCGTGGTGCAGGGCTCCTTGACGATCATCACCCCGTTCTGCCGCCCCTGGATCTCCCCGGCATAGGGTCCCCACTCGGCAAAGATATAGTTCATCACGCCCATGCCACGGGTATCGGTCATGAACTGGGAACGGTAGCCGAGCAGCCCCCGGGTGGGCACCTTGAATTTCAGGCGGGACATGCCCTTTTCCATCTGCATGTCCAGGAGGACGCCCTTCAGCTTGCCCAGCTTCTCGATGACCACCCCTTGGTATTTCTCGTCCACATCCACGGTCAGCTCCTCGTAGGGCTCCAGGGTCTGGCCGTCTTTTTCCTGCATGATGACGTGGGGCCGGGTGACCTGGAACTCGTAACCTTCCCGCCGCATCTTCTCAATAAGAATGGACAGATGCAACTCGCCACGGCCGGAGACGCGATAGCCGGCGCCGATATCCAGCGGTTCCACCTGCAGGGCGACGTCGGCGAGGGTCTCGCGCTGCAAACGGTCATCCAGATGGCGGGAGGTGACAAATTTACCTTCCTTGCCCGCGAAAGGAGAATCATTGGGAATAAAGTTCATGGAGATGGTGGGCGGATCAATCTGGATCAGCGGCAAGGGCCGTGGATCGTCAGGATCGGTGAAGGTGACCCCGACGGTGACGTCGTCCATGCCCGCCACCGCGACAATCTCGCCGGTGGAGGCCGAATCGACCGCCACCTTCTGGTCCGCCTGGAAGGCAAAAATCTTGGTGATCCGCACCGGCTTGATCGAGCCGTCCCGCCGGGCGACGACGATGTTGCTGTTGAGACTGACCGTGCCGTTCACCAGCTTGCCGATGCCGATCCGGCCGAGATAGGGGGAATAATCGATGGTGTTGATCTGCAGTTGCAGGGGACTGGCCGGGTCGCCGGAAGGCGGTGGCACATGGTCCACGATCATCGCGGAGATCAGATCCATGCCCGCCATCGGGATGACCGGCTCAGAGGGATCGCTGAGGGCGAAGCCCTGCTTGGCCGAGGCATAGACCACCGGGAAATCCAGGGTCTCCTCGGGCGCGCCCAGGCGGACCAGCAGGTCGAAGACCTGGTCCACCACCCAGTCGCAGCGGGCACCCGGCTTGTCGATCTTATTCACCACCAGGAGGATGGGCAGGTGCGCGGCCAGGGCCTTCTTCACCACGAAAAAGGTCTGGGGCATGGGTCCTTCCTGGGCATCCACCAGCAGGACCGCGCCGTCGGCCATCCGCAGCACCCGTTCCACCTGGCCGCCAAAATCGGCGTGACCGGGAGTATCGATGATGTTAATATGAAAATCCTTGTAGGTGTAGGAGCCGTTTTTCGAGGCGATGGTGATGCCACGCTCCCGCTCCAGGTCCATGGAGTCCATGAGCCGCTCGGCCACCTGCTGGTTGTCTCGGAACATGCCGCTGTGCCGGAATAACTGGTCAACAAGGGTGGTTTTGCCGTGGTCGACGTGGGCGATGATCGCGACGTTTCTGATTTTCTGCTGGTCCATAAAGGGTCTCACTGCGAAAGAAACAAAAAAAGTGCGGCGCGCCGCACTAAGAGAAAACAACCGATTAAAATAAATTTTGTATAATACAGCAATAACGACGAAAAAACAAGACCTATTCTGCCGCGGCCGGGCGGGAATATTATACAACCCTTTGCCGAAACACAAAAAAATTTCCTTCAACGGGCCGGCCTCTGCGCCACGGCCGGAAGTAACGTAAGGAAGCAAAATCAGATTCCTTGCTTGCCGCACCAAAAAAATTACCGTGCTTCGCTCACACCGGTTGTTTTGACAAAGAATGCGCGGGACGCCCGAAACAATCAGGACAAACCATGACTTTTCACTGCAAAAACTACGACATCAACCAGGATGCCTGCCGGAAGCTCAAAGGAGAATGCGTGCCTGGCCGACGGGGCTGCGTTTTGGAAGGACGAGTGGCGGTCAGCGAAGAGCTCGCCGTGCGGATCAAGGAGATCGACAGCCGATTGAGAGCCTCACGCGACCGAAAGGACGATCAGGAATGAGGCTGGAGTGACCGCAATCTTCGACCCCTTTCAGGACCGGCTGAGCCGGGACATCCGTAACCGCCTCTCCACCGCGTTCATCAAAGCCGTTTCCGCCATGAGCCCTCAACCTTTTCGCCAGGCAGTGTACCACTCCCTGGCCGAGGTTTCCGAAAACCGGTACCGGGCATACGTCGAGGAACGCCGGCGCCGGTATGAAATGGCCATGACCCGGATCGTGAAGGGACCGACAGATGTGCTCTGGCGGGCAGCGGTCCTCTGGGACCTGCACCTTTTTTTCGAGGCGCACGAACTGCTGGAGCAGGCCTGGATGCAGGCCGCGGGCGAGGACAAGCTTGTGCTCCAGGCGATGATCCGCGCCGCCGGCGTCTACATCAAGCTGGAATACGGCTACGAGGAGACGGCGCGGAAGATGGCCGGCAAGGCCCTGCCGGTGCTGAACGCGCACCGGGCAGCCCTCGCCCACTTCTTTGATCCGGAGCCCCTTCTCCTGGCCCTGGCCAACCCGACGCTGCCACCGCCGATCCTGTTGACCTGATGCCCTGCTATCCTCGACACGGCATCTCTCTTTATTTGTTCACAATCACATGAAAGGCAAAATATTTCGGGGAGCTGCTTTCCGGAACCGCCGGAAGACGAAAGCCGTTTTTTTTCTTACGTAGCGCGACTCTGACAATACCTTACTCAACGGAAGCGGACCGCCTTGACTGCACCGAAACCGCTTTCCTCCTTTGCGTACCCAATCGGATGTCAACAGGACAACCCGGCAACTCGCAGCCTACCAACGGCTAAACACCTCCAGCCTGGCGGCGGCGGAACGGCGCAGCACCGGGACCTGCCGGTCCAGATAGTCAATCACTTTGGCCTGCTTGCCGTCCGAGGGGCGCATGATCCGGCCGACTACCTGCAGCAGGCGGCCTTCGAACTTGATGGGCGTGGACAGGACCAGGGTGGAGAGACCCGGGCAGTCGAAGCCCTCGCCGATGAGCTGCAGGGTGGAGATCAGGACCCTGACCCTGCCCTCCTGCACCTCCTCGACGATCCGTGCCCGCTGCTCCGCCGGCACCCTGCCGGTGAGCAGCACGCTCTCCACCCCCAACAGCTCCAGCTTGCGCCGCAGGACCTCACAGTGGGCGACCCGGTCCGAAACCACCAGCACCGTTCCTTCGTGGCCCTCCCTGAGCATGGCCGCGACATCCTCGGCGATCTGGCTGTTGCGCTGGTCGTTCGCCGCCAGGGCCTTGATCAGCTTGGCATAGTCGCCCTGGAAGCCGTATTTGAAATCGGTGGGCCGCTGGTCGTACTCCGGCCGGACCACCGCGCCGCTGGCCGCCAGCACATGGGGGCTGACCGCATGCAGCCGGTCGCCCATGTAGGTGGTGATCAAAGGGGTCATGCCGTCCTCGCGGCGGAAGGCGGTGGCGGAGAGGCCGAGCATGAAGTAGCTGTCGAAGCTGCTGACCACGTCGGTGAACAGGCTGGCCGGCACCCGGTGGCATTCGTCGACGACGATGTGGCCGAACTGCGCCGGCAGGGTGGCCAGGTTTTTGCGCGCGGTGTTGACGATGGCCACGGTGACCGGCGCGATCTCGAACTTGCCGTCGCCGGCCACGCCGGCCTCTACCCCCAGAAACTGGCTGATCCGCTCCCGCCATTGCTGCAGGAGTTCCTTGCTGTGGACGATGATCAGGGCGGGCTGCTGCCGCTCGGCAATGATCTTGAGGGCCATCACCGTCTTGCCCGAGCCGGTGCCCGCCTCCAGGACGCCGAAAGAGTGTTTGAGAACCGCTGCCACCGCCTCGTCCTGATACGGGCGCAGGGTTCCGTTAAACTCGAGGTGGAGAGAGGCGAGACGGCGACGCTGGTCGATGACCGCGGGCGCAGCTCCGGTGACCTGCCGGCAGAGTTGAATGGCCTGCTTGGCGAAGCCGCGTGGAAAAAAGAGGCGTTCTCCCTCCTCGCGGAAAAAATAGAGTTCCGGCTTCAGCTTCTTGCCGACCCATCGGCTGTAGCGCCGGGCAGCCTGGTACTTCGGGTTCGCAACCGTAAGCCGTCGGCGGATCAGCGCCTTCAGGGTTTCGGACCCCCCCTCCAGGACGGCCTCGGCGGCCACGGTCAGGTGAGGCAATGATCCCGCCTTGCCCTGACGCTGCGAATCTGCTACCCTCACAGTGGTTCCGGCCTTTGCCGCTGGCGCATCGTTACCCTCTGCTTTTCTGACGGAAACAAGACTCCATGCCCGACACCTTCGCCCATCTAGGCGTCCAGGCCCTGGCCAGCCGCGGGCTGTGCAGGGACGCGGACATCAAATGGATCGCCGTGGGCTGCATCATACCGGATGTGCCCTGGATCGTCCAGCGGGGCATTCTTGCCCTCCAGGTTCCGGTCGACCCCTATGGGCTGCGCTTTTATGCTATTGCCCAGGCATCGCTGTTCTGTTGCCTGCTGCTTGCCGGCGCCCTTTCGCTTATGGCCGGCGACAGCCGCGAGCTCTTCCGGCTGCTCGCCCTGAACGCCTTTCTGCACCTGTTCCTGGACGCTCTGCAGACCAAATGGGCGAACGGCGTCCACTTCTTTGCCCCCTTCAACTGGCAGGCGATCAGCTTCGGCCTTTTCTGGCCGGAAGACCTCGTCTCCCTTGTTCTCACCCTGCTCGGGGTTTTGGCCCTCATCTATTTCGGCTTTCAGGACCGGAACCGGCAAATCGTCTTTACCGCGCCCCCCCCGCGCTTGGGCGCGGCCTTCCTGCTCCTCGCCGCCTATCTCATCCTGCCGGTGGCCTTCAGTTATGGCCCCCGCCAGGAAGACGATCATTTTGCCGCCACCCTGCGCATGAAGGATCAACGTCCGGGCCGCTACGTGGAACTGGACCGGGTGCCCTACAGCCGCAGCGAAAACAGTGTCCGCCTGCCGGACGGTGAACGGGTCCTGCTCCGGGGCAAAAGCGCCCAGGCGGACGGCCTTGTCTCCGTGCAGGGCCGCTTTGCCGATAGGGAAACCATACACGTTTCGAATCTGCATGTCCACACCACCCTGCGCGACCTCAGCAGCAAAACGGCTCTAGCCGGAGTGTTGCTGCTCTGGCTTATTGCATTTGCGAGAAAACGTAGTACATTTCGACGACACCCTTCTCCCTGATGTGCACAATCTCCAGGAGCTGCGCCATGCGACACCACCCGCTGTTTTTTCTCATCCCGGCAATCCTTTCCGCCCTGCTCATGGCGACCTTCTCCCCTGCCCGGCCGACCCCCGACACCGTCACCCTGACCCTGCCCGCGGCGATGATCAGGGAATCGGTGCGGAGCGTGCTCCCCCTGCCCATTGTCCCCGAGGGCGATCATCTGCAGGGCAAGCTGGTTCTCGACTCCATCAGTTCCCTGGAAATGCGGGACAACGGAGCATTGGTCAAGGGAACCCTTCTGGGCAGCGGTCTCACCCTCAAGACCAGGATCGGCGACCAGAACCTGAACATGAAGATCGGCGAAGTACGGCTGCCGCTGACCTGCGACTTTACCTTCCGCTTTGACCCGGCCCGGAAAATCCTGTATGTAACGCCGAAGATCGAGCCGCCGCAGCCCACCAGGAATCCGCAGGCGGATGCGGTGCTGCCCCTGCTGGTCCTGCTCGGCAACAAGGAATATCCCGTCTCGCTGGACTCGTTGCAATCCTTCACCACCAGAGTGGGAGCGCAAAATATCAGCGTGGCCATGGAGCCGGTGGACATCCGGATCGGGGCCCAGCAGATGGTGGTCACGATGCGGCCGAAGCTGCGCAAGATTCTGTAACCACGGGAATACGCCGTCCGGTTAATTTTTACTTTGATTTTGAAGCGAGGAACCGCCATGTCAGACAACTGCCTGTTCTGCAAGATCATCAGGGGAGATATCCCCTCGGCTAAACTGTACGAGGATGAAGACATCTTCGCCTTCCGGGACATCGCCCCCCAGGCCCCGCTCCACTTTCTGATCGTCCCGAAAAAGCACATCAGCGGACCGTCCGCGGTGACCGAAGCCGATGAGCGCGTGATGGGCAGGATGCTGCGCATGGCGGGCGAAATCGCCGGCCAGGAAGGCGTCGACCACTACCGGCTGGTCTTCAACAACGGCGAGGGGGCAGGGCAGACCGTCTTTCATATCCACATGCATGTGCTGGGCGGCAGAAACCTGGGTTGGCCCCCCGGCTGATCAGCGTTGCCTCTGGTCATGCCTGTGCCCACCCCGGGTCGGCAACGCAAATGGCTGTTCCTCCTGGGCGTTGCCGTCTTTCTTCCCGTTTTTGCACTCATCCTGCCGCTGCTGGTCGAACAGGTCGTCCTGCCCCGCGTTCTGGAAAATGCCGGTCTGGCCGGCTACCGGGCAGCGGTTTCCCGGTTCGGGCCGCGGGGCTGCACCTTGCATATCACCGAAACTCCGAAAAATGCTTTTTTCTCAACCGGCACCCTGCAGCTGGACTGGACCGTAACCGGACTTCTGCGGGGCAGGGTTCAACGGATGGCCGGTATCGGCCTGCTGATAAATGCCGCGCCCCCCGCCTTCGACCGTTCTCCTGCAAAATCCCCTGGAACCGGCGTTAAGGAACCGCCCCTGCTCATTGACCGGCTCGAGCTCCGCAATTGCTTTCTCGCTCTTCCCCGCCACGAAAGCTCCCTCCTGCTTCCCCTCTCCTTTGCCGGACAACGGCAGGAACAGGCAGCCGAGGGCGGCGATCCTCTGCAATACCAGTTGCTCCTGCACGTGGCCGGCCAGGAACTTTCCGGAAACCTTACCACCAATCCTGCCGGACATTTCAATGGTACGGGCCGGGCGACTTTGAATTTCTCCTCACTCTCAGTGGCTCTCGCAATACCGGATCGGCAAAAGCTCCAAGGCAGCAGCCTGCTCGACATCGAATTTTCGGGGATGATCAGTCCGTTGCGCCTGGACAGGCTCAGCATCACTTCCCGGCTCGACAATTTTCAGACAAATCCGGGCCAAGCGCTTACCCTGTCCTCCGCGACTGGCGGTGCGCTGATTACCCTTTCCGGCGCAGACAAAATCTACCGGCTACAGGGCTCGAATTTCATCCTCGGCGGCGCAATGGACGCAGAGTTAGCCTTTGCCTGCGACATTTCAAATAAAAAGGGGACATTCAGTTGGCAGGGCAATATCACTCTTCTTCCCGGTATGGGCCGGCAGTTCGGTGACCAGGCCGTACTGGACCAGGCGCAGCTCCTGACCCTCAGCCACCAGGGCAGGAGAAAAGACGACGGGATTGAGATAAACTTGCAGGCAGACGCACCGGCCACACAGAGCAAGCCCCTGTATGCCCTTCGTTTTCAAGACAATTTACTGCAAATGGAACGACTGGCAGCCAAGGCCAGGGCCGTTGTCTTGCCACAAAATGCAGCCCAGTGGCTGACCATCGACTTTGCAATTCGTACCGGACTATCGGCGGATTTCGCCAACGGCAGGGTACGGATACCATCTGCGGCATTCCAGGGGACCGCTGTCATACCGGCGGATCCGAACGACAAGAGGCCAACACTGCGTGGACAACTTGAGCTCACCGATGGTTCACTGGCACTCAACAGCCCGAAACTCCGCATGCAGGCCATAAACCTGACCCTGCCGCTGACCTGGCCGGGACAAGCCGATACCGATCAGGGAGAATTGCAGATCAAGGACGTATTCCTGGATCAGGCTCGCCTGGCGGCTTTCGACGGAGTCATCACCCAGGCGGAAGATTCCTTTTCCCTGAAGGGTGAGACGCGAAGCGTTCTGCTTCCGGAAAACAGTATCAACGTCAATGCGGACCTGCAACCGTTTCGGCCCGGCGGGCCGTTTGCCCGGGCTGCATGGTCCGCCGCTCAATCCCGGATTTCCGTACAGGATTTGGCCCTGCTGCACCCTTCCCTGAAACCGCTGACCGGTACCGCCCGCCTTGACCTGAAGGGGCAGCTTCTGCTCGATCAGTGCGGACTCCGCGGCAGCCTTGCCGCCAATGTGCAAAACGGCAACATTGCCATTGCCGAGACGGATCTGCACCTGGAAAATATCTCTTTCAATCTTGGACTGCCGCACCTCCCCGAGCTCGAAACCGCACCGGCCCAGCGCCTGCATATCGGGACGGTCAGGTCCCGAAAAATAGAGATCACCGATCTTGACACCGCTTTCCGGATCGAATCCCCTGATTCCCTGTTTATCGAAAACATCTCAGCCGGCTGGAGCGGGGGCCGGATCTTCATCAGCGGCCTGCGTCTACACAAAGACCTTTCCGAACTGGAGTTCGCCCTGATCTGCAACCATCTCCGACTGGCGGAGGTGCTCAGCCAGCTTGGCCTGGCAGAAGCCGAAGGGGTAGGCACGGTCAGCGGCAGAATTCCCGTGGTCTACCAGGACCGACAGATACGTATCGACAACGGCTTTCTTTTCACGCCTCCGGGCGAACAGGGAATCCTGAAAATACGCAAGAGCAACCATCTCGATGTCAACCTTCCCCGGGATACTCCTCAGCTCTCGCCTCTCCATTTTGCCGGTGCGGCCCTCAGGGATTTTGGATATAATTGGGCCAGGCTGAATCTTCTCTCCCAGGAAGATAATCTGCTGCTCAAGCTGCAGATAGACGGCAAGCCCAGACAGCGGCTCCCTTACCGCTTTGATGCGCAAAACAGTGTGTTTGCCAGACTGAAGGAAGGTGCGCCAGGAGGGATAGACCAGCCAGTCAAACTGGATGTCAACTTCACGGTGCCGCTCAACGAAATGCTCAGCAATCAGCAGATTCCCCTGCCGCTCCTTCGCAACCTCAAGTAGAATGGAGGCCCAATGTCACGCGTTTTCCTTGTCCTGTGCTGCCTGATGAGCTTGAGCCTCGCCGCCTGCACCAGGCACGAGGTGGAAATCAAACCGATCCACATCACCGTTGACGTAAATGTGCGGGTGGAAAAGGCTGTGGATGACTTTTACGGAGACATCTACGGCAATCCGTCCGAGACCAACCAACCGAAGAAATAATTGAACCATTACCCGCAAGGAGACTGCCATGAAATTACCCGCTGCCAACCTGCGCTTGCTGCTCTGCTGCCTGCCCTTGCTCTTCCTGTTCACCACGACGGTCAACGCGCAAAACATGGAGGACATCAAAGCACGGATGTTGAGCCGCAAGCCCACCCTCGACGCCATGAAGGCCAGCGGCGCAATCGGCGAGGGAAACGACGGATACCTGCATGTTCGCCAGCCTGGTGCTGACGCCAAAGTCGTCAATGAAGAAAATGCCGACCGGCGGACGGTCAATTCGATGATTGCCGAGAAAGAGGGGACTTCGGCGGAGCAGGTCTCCAGGGCAGCTGCAAAAAAGCTGAGAGATTTTGCCGCCCCCGGCCAGTGGATTCAATCGAATGATGGGAAATGGCTAAAAAAATAAAACGGGGTATCGTCACCCATCAAACTCCCCGATTACTTTGGTTACTCTAAATCCAGCCTGCTCCTGACCATCAATCAGTACTCATACGCGGTTGCCCCCGGATAAAAAAAGCCCGGCAGAAGATACACCTTCTGCCGGGCTTTTTTGTCGCCATCAGGATTGATTAGTCTATCTCTCCTCCAGAGGAGGGATCGATCACCTGATCCCATTCATCATGCCCGAAGGAGGCCTGATCGCTGTCATCATCCGAATCCGAGGAATCGAACAGGTCGTCACCTTCAGCAGACAGATCATCATCAGAATCAGGCATCTCGGTCCACTTTATATTTCCGGAGTCGGTGTTGTAGATACCTTCGAAATCAGCATCCGTCCAGTCACCGGGCGTACCTTCCGGCGGAACCGTACCCATGTTCAAGAGATCACCGCCAGCCTTGATGGTATAGCCGAGGATATCATATCCCTCATACCCCTCATCGCTCAACATCTTCTCGATATCACCATACAGTGAGGTCGGCTGAGTGGGATCAAAAACTTCCTCGTTCCCTTCATAGTCCAGCTTGATCTGGAGAACATCACCGTTCTCATCCACCGCATAGAAGACCACATTCGAGATTCCGTGATCTATATCATCATCGGTGTCGGTATCCGTATCCGTATCCGTATCGGTATCCGTATCCGTATCGGTATCCGTATCCGTGTCGGTGTCCGTATCCGTGTCGGTGTCCGTATCGGTGTCCGTATCAGTATCCGTATCGGTGTCCGTATCCGTGTCGGTGTCCGTATCGGTGTCCGTGTCCGTGTCGGTATCCGTATCCGTATCGGTGTCCGTATCCGTATCGGTGTCCGTATCGGTGTCCGTATCGGTATCCGTATCCGTGTCCGTATCCGTGTCGGTGTCCGTATCGGTGTCCGTATCGGTATCCGTGTCAGTATCCGTGTCGGTGTCCGTATCCGTATCCGTATCCGTATCGGTGTCCGTATCGGTGTCCGTATCGGTGTCCGTGTCAGTATCCGTGTCAGTATCGGTATCGGTATCGGTATCGGTATCCGTATCGGTATCCGTATCCGTATCCGTGTCGGTGTCCGTATCGGTGTCCGTGTCAGTATCCGTGTCAGTATCCGTATCGGTGTCCGTGTCGGTATCCGTATCGGTGTCCGTATCGGTGTCGGTATCCGTGTCGGTATCCGTATCGGTGTCCGTATCCGTATCGGTGTCCGTATCCGTATCCGTGTCGGTATCCGTGTCGGTGTCCGTATCCGTATCGGTGTCGGTATCCGTATCGGTATCCGTGTCCGTATCCGTGTCG
>QZJD01000075.1 GCA_003604995.1 Desulfobulbus sp.
TTTGATCTTGTTGAGCAGGGAAGGATAACTGATCTCCAGGAGCCGCGCGGCTGTGCTCTTGTTGCCGTCGGTGGCCTGCAGCGCCCGCCGGATCAGCCCCTTTTCCATATATTTCTGGGCCGACTTGAGGGAAAAGCTTCGGGGCGGCTCATCCGCAACCTCGCTTCCGGGTCTGCCGCCGAAGTGTTCCGGCAGGTTTTCCGGCAGGATGACGGCGCCGTCGGCAAAGATGGTCGCGTGCTCCATGACGTTTTCCAGCTCCCGCACATTGCCGGGCCAGTCATATTTCATGAGCTGGGCCAGGGCGGCGGGCGAGACGGTCCGCACCGGATGTTCGAATTTGGCGGCGAGCTTGTTCAGAAAATGGGCGCAGAGCACCGGGATGTCGTCCTTGCGCGTCCGCAGGGGGGGGATGTCCAGGTGCACCACGTTGAGCCGGAAGTAGAGATCGTCCCGGAACCGGCCCCCAGCCACCTCCTCTTCCAGGTTGCGCGCGGTGGCGGCGATCAGGCGGACATCGACCCGCATGGTCCTGGTCGAGCCGACCGGCCGGATTTCGTTTTCCTGCAGCACCCGCAACAGCTTGACCTGCAGGGCCGGCGGCAGCTCGCCGATCTCGTCGAGAAAAAGGGTGCCGCCGTCGGCATCGGCGAACAGGCCGTTTTTATCGCGCTCCGCGCCGGTGAACGCGCCCTTGACGTAGCCGAAGAATTCGCTCTCCAGCAGCGCCTCCGGGATGCTGCCGCAGTTGACCCCGATGAAGGGCCTGGCCGCCCGGCCGCTCCAGTCGTGAATGCTCCGCGCCACCAGCTCCTTGCCCGTGCCGGATTCGCCGGTGACGAGAACGGTGGTATTGTAGGGGGCCACCTTGCGGGCCAGGGCCATGACGGCCAGCATGCCCTCGCTGCCGGTGATCAGCCGGCCGGTCCCGGTGCGCTGTTCCAGGTGCTCGACCTGGGCGCGGAGTATCCGGTTTTCCCGGCGCAGTTGCTCCCGCTCGCCGGCCTTGCGCAGGGTAAGAAGGACCTCGTCCGGCTTAAAGGGTTTGGTGATGAAGTCGTAGGCGCCCGCTTTCATGGCCTGCAACGCCGTGTCGATGCTGCCGTAGGCGGACATCATAATCACCGTTGACTGATCCAGGAGCTCCGCGGCCTCCCGGAGAAAGGCCAGGCCGTCCATCTTCGGCATTTTCACGTCGCAGAGAATATAGTTATAGCGGTTCTTTTCAATGGTCGCCAGGGCCTCCAGACCGTCCGCGGCGGTATCGACCCGAAAGCCCTCCTTGCCGAGCAGGGCGGCCAGCATGTGCCGCATGTTCGCCTCGTCGTCAACGATCAGGATGCGTTCGCCCCCGCTCATGAGCAGGCCCCCTCCGGTTCCGGGGCCAGCGGCAGGTCGATGATAATGGTCGCCCCCTCGCCCTCGGTGCTTGCCGCCCCTACCGTGCCGCCGTACTGTTCGATGATCGCCAGGGACACGGAAAGGCCGAGGCCGGTCCCCTTACCGGGCTCCTTGGTGGTAAAGAAGGGGTCGAAGATGTTTTTCAACTGGCCGGCCGGGATGCCGGCGCCGTTGTCGCTGATCCTGATCCGCAAGAGGCGTGGCCCCTCCGGTTGGTCAATGGTTGCGCTTTCGGTCATGATGGTGCCTTGCCCGGGCTTGCCTGCGTCGTGCAGGGCATCCAGGGCGTTGAGGTAAAAATTGAGAAAGGCCTGGCGCAGGGCGTCCTCGTTGGCGACTACCGTATCATTGCCCGCCGTCAGGGTATTTGTAAAGGCAATGTCCTGATTTTTTTTCTGATCCCGGAGCATTTGCTGGAGATGGAGCAGCAGCGAGTGCAGGCGCACCGGTTGGCTGGTTGCCGGCAGCGGCCTGGAAAAGTCGAGGAGCCGGCGGACCAGGGCATTGATCCGCTGGAGTTCCTGCTCCGAGCGTTCAATATATTCCAGCCGTTCCGCCAGGGGTAACCCGTCTTGGCGCAGCAGGCCGAGGTACCCCAGAACGATGCCCAGGGGGTTGCCGATTTCGTGGGCCAGCCCCGCGGAGAGCCGGCCCACCGAGGCCAGTTTTTCCGCCCGGACCATGTCCTGCTGGGTGCGCCGGATGGTCTGATTGGCCTCTTCCAGGGAGGTGACGGATTTGCGCAGATTGACTTTATCCTCGGCAATCCGCTGGACCATTCTGTTGATGGCCAGCGAGAGCTGATGAAATTCGCTTCCTTCGTTTTCGCTGACCAGGCCCAGGGCCTGGTCGCCCGAGTAGTTGGAGGCCTTTTCGATCAGCCGGTCAATGGGCCGGATGGCGACCGCCGCAATCCGGAAAAAACCGATAACGGCCAGGACGATGGTGTTGACCAGGATGTAGACCAGGATGATCTTTTGATGCTGTCTCAGGATCTGCCGGGCCGAGGGGAGGGGATAGGTGATGCCGACGGCGCCGGGTGCTCCTTCTGGTGTGGAAATGGGAATTGCGATATAGAGGAGCCGGGGGCGCGAAGGCGCAAGGGACGCTAACGGGCGGCTGCTCCGTGCGGTTGTTGCCTTGTTGTCATGTAAGGCCCGGTCCACCACGCTGCGCAGTTGCGGCGCGCCTTCGCAGGCGGCGTCGGGCACGGTGCGCCACCTGCCCTCCAGGGACACCGCCCCGCACGAGCCGGGGTTGAGTTCATGGAAGGCCTGGAAGTAACGGCCATAGACCTTGAGGTCGGTTCCGGCAACCGCGGTGAGGGCCGAAAGTTCGCCCTTTTTCTGCTCGGTGAGCGTTCTGGTCACGGAGAACAGCCAGAAAGCCGTGATAATCGCGTTGGTGAGCAGCATCCCGGCGGCCAGCAACAGGACAAGGGTGAGGGAGATGTTCAGCTTAAGTCCGCGCATTCAAGTAATAATGTTATTGTTGGGTCTCTTGCAAAATGACGGCAATTTCTATCCGGGAGACAGATTAAATTTTTGCGCAACGGCAGGGGACTGAATTTTTTTCGCGCCAGAGAAGCGAAAATCATTCTGTCCCCGAATATCGCTCGCAGGTATGACGAGTTGGAGCATGTCCATCAAGACCTGCCTGGTTCTCATTCCTTGCATTGGGCAACCCGTGAAAAGGGATGAGAGCTGTACCAGAAGTATATATAGCACAAAAAAAGAGGGGCGGATATAAGTAGTGGTTCCTGGCTGACAATTTTTGTCATAACCCGTCTTGTGTGACAAAAATTGTCAGCCAGGGCATGGCCGGGCAGGAGGCGGGTAGCGGAATTGCATTTCGGTAATTCCCTGTTTTGGTTGGCAATTTCATCTTTTCAACATTTTCTTGTAAATTGGTATCCTCTTTGCTTTAATGAGTTCATCGAGTTTTCATTTCATTAAAAATAAACAGGAGGAGGTTTCTATGCTTACATGGATTAACAGGCAATTGAAAAGGAAGGAAGGCCAAAAAGGCTTTACCCTGATCGAGCTCATGATCGTCGTCGCCATCATCGGCATCCTGGCGGCCATCGCCATCCCGCAGTTCGCCAAGTTCCGCGTCAAGGCCCAGAACAAGGCCGCCCTGTCGGATGTCCGCAACCTGTCCACCGACATGCATGCCTTTTCCGCTGATTATCAGGTTTACCCCTGGTAATTTTATTGAACAAAATTCAAGTCAGTTACAAGTATATGGAGGAAATTATGAAGAAATTTTATGCAGTGGTAGCGGCAATCGGTCTGGTGGCGGCCGCGGCGACATTTTCCTTGGCCGGATCTACGTATAGCACGGATGCAGGGGCAGTCATGACAGTTCCGACCGGTAATGTTGCCGGCGCCGGCGTTTTGCAATTCAAGCCCTCGCCAAAGGTGAGCATGACCGGCATGAGCACCGACATCGGTTTCGCCCATGATGCGGTCCATGACGCGGCCCTGGGAGTAAGCGGCGGTCAGGAATATGGCATGGCCGCTGATACCAACAAGGTGTTTTTCCAGATGGTTGAGGAAACCGGTGATACTCTGTATGTAATCGCTACCTCTAACTCCACCTTTGCTACAGCGGGCGGTTTTACCCAGATGCAGTAAGTCTTGCACCGCTGAAGATTGTTTAAACTCCCCGCCGCCTGGCGGGGAGTTTTTTTATTCCTCTTGCGAACCGGCAGGCATGCAGGTATTCTTTTCAGCCAACAGCCATGGCCCGGCGAGATTGGCGGCGGACCATGCATTACCTGAAAGATCATCCTGGTTACGGTGCCAGTGCCGGGTGGGTCAACAGTGGAGAAGCTCGCAGGCATGTCGATTATCTCATGTGAAAACATCGAAAAATATTATCCCGAAGGGTTCTCCGGCCGAAAGAAAAAGATCTTAACCGACTTGAGTTTCACTGTTCGCCAGGGGGACGTTTTTGGCATTGTCGGACCCAACGGCGCCGGCAAATCGACCACCCTGAAAATTATCCTTGATTTTGTAAGGCCGGACAAAGGCAAGGCCTCTATTTCCGGTCATCCCGCCCGCTCGCACACAAGTCATCGGCACCTGGGATTTCTGCCGGAAAATCCAAGTCTCTACCGGCACCTTACGGTCACGGACCATTTGCTCTTCGCCGCCAGAACCGCAGGGATGCCTCGTGGTGAGGCAATGAGGCGGGCCGATGAGATTTTGTGCACGGTCGATCTGTCCCATGCCGCTCATATACCCATAAGCCGGTTTTCCAAGGGAATGACCCAGCGAGGCGCTCTTGCCTATGCGCTTTTTTTGAAACCGGAAGTTCTGATTCTTGATGAACCCATGTCAGGTCTGGACCCGTTAGGGCGCCAGCTGGTTATCGATATCATCCGCGAGTCGCATCAAAAAGGGACGACCATTCTCTTTTGCTCCCATATCCTTACCGATGTTGAGCGAATATGCACCCAGATTGCCATTATGGACAAGGGCTGGCTCGCCGCGTTCACGACCCCGCAGGAATTGCAGCAAAGAAAGGATGTGGCAAAACCCGAGATGTCACCCCTTGAGTCTTTTTTCCTTGAGGTTATAGCAGGATGAACGCCCTGAAGACAATTTGGGCCATCGGTCTGATCAGTTTTCAAGAGGGGCTCCGCAGGCGTATTATTTACGGTGTCGTTCTGGCCTCGCTCCTGTTCATGTCTTTTGCCGTCCTGATCAGCGGTCTGTTCATGCGGGATATCGTGAAAATCATGCTCGACCTCAGCCTCTCCGCGGTGAGTGTGAGCGGGCTGCTGGTGCCTTTTATTGTCGGCATAACCCTGCTGTCCGGCGATATGGAGCAGCGGACGATTTATACCATCCTGGCCCAGCCCGTCTCCCGGGCACATTATATTCTGGGCAAGTATCTCGGCTTTGCCATGCTTACCTCCCTGATAATGGGGATACTGACCGGGGCGACCATTGTGACCGTGTGGGGTTCCTCCCATCTCTATGCAGAACATTTTTTTACTTCCCTTTCCTTTTCCGCTATCTTTCTCTCCTCTCTGATGTCCCTGCTTGCGGTCCTTGTCCTGAATAGTGCCATGATTCTGTGGTGCTGCGTGACGACAAGCTCATTTCTGGCCACCCTTCTTACCCTGGCAACGTATCTGATCGGTCAGACCGTGGAAGATATCATTCGCTTTATTTCCTTGCATATTGCAGGGGCAGAGGTATCCGGCCTCGTCCAGAAGACTGTGCAGGTTGCCCTGTACCTTTTTCCGAATCTGGCCGCCTTCGATTTCAAGCAACAGGCAGCATACGGTCTTCCTATCCCGCTGCACGAGGTTATCCTGTTAGGCATCTATGGCGCGGCGTATATAACCGTCATGCTACTTCTGGCCATTGTCATTTTTAATAAGCGGGACCTGGCATGAAGAAGTGGCTGTTTGTCCTTATAATTGCGGCTTCGGCTGGAACAAGCTGGCTCTGTGTGCACCAGCTCTATGCGATACAGAATAAAAGACCGGCCGAGGAATTCAGTCGTCTCGTTTTTTTGCCTAATTCCTTGATCCGGGCAGGCAGTCTCGAATTCAAGGGGATTGTGGCCGATTATCTGTTCCTTAAGCTCATGGTCTTACATGGCGAACGTTTACTGGACAGAAAGGAACTGAGCAAGACGGAAAGGCAGATAAGCTACAAGGCATTGCTCCAGATTACGGAGCTGGACCCTCGCTTCTGGGATCCGTATCTCTTCGCCGAAACGACCTTCCCCTGGGAAGGGGAAATGGTTGCAGAAACCAACGAGTTGTTGGAACGGGCGGTGCTGGCACTACCCAACGACTACCGGCCCAATTATTTTATCTGGTTTAACTATTACTACTTTATTAAAGATCCTAAGAAAGCCGCGCCCTATATGGAAAAGGCATCGCGGATGCAGGGAGCCCCCGAGTATTTTAAAAATCTTGCCGCCCGGATGCGGGTTTATTCCGGAGAGCTCCAAGCCGGGATCGTGTTCCTCCAGCAGGTGATCCGGGAGACAAGCAGCGCGAGCGAAAGAGAGTTGTTGGAGAAACGCTTGTTCAGCTTGCAGGCACTTGAGTTGCTGGAATCCGCGGTAAGAGAGTTTAAAAAAAAAAATAGCCGGCTGCCTGCCGACATCAATGAACTGATAACCGGGGGAATCTTGAAGAAAATTCCTCCGGATCCGTATGGCGGTGAATTTTTTCTTATGGAAAGCGGCCGGGTGTATACTACCTCTGCCCTGGCTCATGCAAAAAAGAAAACAGAGGACAATGTGCCGGCAAATGATTAATTGCCCTGCCGCGTCTCAAACTCTATCCTTTTCCGCGTCTTGATAAGATTTGCCCGCGCCAGTTCGTTATCCGGCAGTATGCGGAGCGCTTGTTCGAAAAGGGCGGCGGCTTCATGGTATTTACCTTCGCGTATCAGCAGCAGTCCGTAATTATTATTTGTATTTGCAAGCTCGGGCGTTACCTCGAGAATCCTTAGATAATATTCTTCCGCCTTGCTAAGATCGCCGGCCCTGAAGAGCAGATTTGCCAAATTGTAAAGAGCGGGGACTGAGTAGGGCGAGAGCTTGACGACCTCCTCAAGGTGCAGTTTAGCCTCTTTGTCATTGGAACCCAGCAGCAACAAGGCAAGATTGTAGTGGGCTATTACCGACTCTGGTCGAAGTTCGAGGATATGGCCGTATGCGGCGACGGCTTCAATATGCCGTCCGCTTTGCATCAGTGCTTCGGCAATTTCGAGCTTTAAGGTAATATTATTGGGCTGATGAGTTGCCGCCTGTTCGAGGAAGAAAAGCGCAAGATTTGTCCTCCCGGTCTGGAGGAGGACGTGACCCATGTTTTTGTTAACGGTAGGATGTTCAGGGTTGAAGGAAAGCGCTGTCCGGAGGAGTGAAACGGCTTTATCGTATTCATTTCTTTTTATGTGGAGAGTGGCCAAATTGCTCATCATGTCAACCCAGTTTGCCCTCTTGCTGAGCGCGAGTCGAAGATAATGCTCTGCCTTGTCGAACTCTTCCATTTTGAGATAAGTTGTCGTCAGGTTGCCCAGGGCCTTGATTTCTTTTGGGTTGAGGGAAAGGGCCTTCAGGTATAATTCGGCTGCTTTTTCGTAATCACCTTTATAATAATAAAGGTTTCCAATATTATTGAGAACTCTTGGTTTGTTGGGGTGTTTGGCATTAGTGTCATTCCAAAAGGTCTCTTCGTCCTGCCAGGTTTTGTTACGTTCGAATGTCCAGAAGGAAAAAAGTATCACGATCGGCGTGAGGACAATGCAGGCAGCCTCGCGCTTGCGTACCCCTCTGAACAAGAGGGCAACGATTGCAAGTATTATAAATGTTGAGGGGAGATAGGTTCGATGCTCGTAGGCAAGTTCAAGGCAGATGACAGAGGATTCAACGGCCAGATTAACGAAAAACCACACGATGCAAAAAGATAATAGCCGTTCTTTTTTGGCCAGAATGAGGGAGGAGGTTGCTAACAAGAAAAGTGCGGCCAGGGACGTGAGGGTACTTGGCGGCGATAAGAGTGAAGTTGAAACAGGGATGTTATAGTCAAATACCAGCCGATTTGGGTTTGGATAGAGAATTAGCCCGAGGTAGTGAACGATAACGCGCAGTTGAGTCATAAGGCGCTGTGCGGTTGTAAATTCACGGTTATCGCAGCTGTGCATTATGCTGGCAATCGGATTTTCGCCAAGAAATACAAAAAACCAGACGAAAAGGGACAGCAGGGCGACAACGGCCCACGGAATTTTCTTTATGATCCATTCCCTGCTGAGGCCTTGAAAAAAATACCATTCATAGATGAAGATAATGATCGGCAAGGTTACGGCAATCTCCTTAGAACCGATTGCGAGCAAGGCGGAGAGAACGCTGCCCAGAAACAGCCAGGAGGGCACAGAGAGACGGCTTGCTGAAACATATGGCTTTTGTTGCTTTTGGCGGGCAAGGGCATAGAGAAGAACTGAGAGCAGATAAAACATGGTTGCCATTGAGTTCATCCGCTGGATAATATATGTCACGGATTGAGTCGCCAACGGGTGAACCAGCCATAATGTCGCCGTAAAAAAAGCTATTGATGCATAGTGCTTGTATTTTTCTCGATTTGGCGGCAGCGAGAGCGTTACTTTGATAAGGAAAAAAAGAATTATGGATGCATTTATATGAACGGCAACATTAAATATATGATACCATTTAACATTATAGTTGTTTAGCATGTTGTTGATGGCAATGCTAAAATTGCTTACGGGCCGATTCTTTAATTCTCCTCCGATGGCTACTTTTATGATATTTTCCGAATCGAATGTCTCCATTCGCAAATTTTGATTGTATATATTATTTTGGTCATCGAATAAAAAAGGCACATATATTGAGTTTGAATATATTAAAAATCCTGTAAAAGTAAAAAAAACTAATACGAATATATATATATAGTTTCTATATGTCTTCATGCGTATTTTAAGATAAAATTTTCGTGTAGAGATGGGCTGTTTTCTTGTAGTTTGTTGGAAAATTTGGGTAGCTTCCCCAGATCCCGTTTCCCCCTCGTCGTCAAATCAGGTGGGTGGGGAGAAAAGGGTAAAAGGGTCATGGCAGCCGAAAGAAAGGGTTAATCTCCTGAATTAATTGACTTGTTGACTGAATGCGGCTTTGAATCTTTCTTTTATAGAAAAATGCAGTAAAAACAATAGGGAAGGATTAATTTAATATATACTGAAACCGGTTGATGAGCAAGAGGCAAAACCATCATAGGGTAGCCGGACGCGATTCAGGTAAAAGTATTCATATGAGCCTCTTTCAAAATGAACGACGTCGCGAGATAGAGCAAAAAATTTTCTGGGCAGGGATGAGTTGTGAAATCGCCCGGAAGCGGAGCAGCGCTACGGTGAGGACGATTTCACAAGGAAGACGCCGCCCAGGATATTTTTAGCCGATCGGAGCAGGTGGTCATTTTGAAAGAGGCTCATATGGTTTGTTTTAATCTATTCCCTGTGCATTGATGGGAAATATACCGTGTCGCCCAATGTATTCGAATAAAGAAACGCATAAAGAGCAGGTGGTTTGCCGGGGAAGGATCTTGTGTCTTACATCAAGTTTTCCGAAATGGGAGGGCGACAGTTCAGGGGTTTTCGTCCATCACCTTGCCTGCGACCTGTCCCGTTTAGGCTGGCAAATTGATGTGATAGCGCCTCACAGTGAAGGTGTCGCCGCTATCGAGCAGAGCGATGGCGTTATGGTGTACCGTTTTCGCTACCTGTGGCCGGAATCTTTGGAAACGCTCTGCAATGCCGGCAGTGCCGTTGTCAATCTTCAAAAAAATCCCTTCAACTATCTTAAAATTGCTCCCTTTGTCGCATCGCAGGGTCTGCATGTACTCCATCGGGTCTTGACGGGTAAATATGATATCATTCATTCGCATTGGATTATACCGCAGGGTCTGCATGGAATGATTTGTTCCATGGCAACGGGAATACCTCATGTTGTTACGGTCCATGGTGGGGATGTATTTTCTCTCAACTGGTTTGTCCTTAAGTTCCTGAAGTCAAGGATACTGAATAGGGCACAGGCAATAACCGTGAACAGTAATGCTACGTTGCGCCAGATAGCAAAAATTACTTGTAATCATACCAAAATATATTCGATGCCAATGGGTATTTCAGTTGATGCGCCCGATCCAGCTGTTGTTGACTCGATTAGAAAAAAATATAGAGCCGGAAGTGGACCGTTATTGCTCTTTGTTGGCCGGCTTGTCGCAGAAAAAGGGGTGGGGGATATCATACGAGCAGTGCAAATATTACAAAATGATGTGCCGGGTGTTCGGGCGTTAATCGTCGGTGACGGGCAGGATAAGGCTCATTTTGTAAAATTATCCCAGTCGCTCGGAGTAAGCGACAAGGTAATCTTTATTGGCCAGGTGCCCCCATCCCAGGTTGTCAATTTTTATTCCGCCGCCGATATTTTTCTGGGGCCATCCAAAAGGGGAACCGGCGGTTGGACTGAAGGCCTGGGAATGACATTCATCGAGGCGATGTTCGCGAAAGTGCCGGTAATAGCATCAAGGAGTGGCGGAATCATTGATACCGTTCAGCACGAACGAACGGGTTTATTGGTTAATGAAAATTCTCCTGAGGAAATTGCCTCAGCCGTGAAAAGATTACGACATGCGCCTGATCTCTTGCAGAAGATAGTTGAAAATGGACATGCATTAGCAAAAGAAAAATATTCCAGGCAGATGTGTACCCAAAATTTTTCTTCGCTTTTCTCGGGTATGGTAAACAGGATAAGTTAGAATTATGCCGGACGTATAGAGAGGTTCATTTTGTTTTGAAAGCAATAATATGGCCGCCCTTATTAATGTTAAATTCTCTTGCATCAAGACTATTGCTAGCTAAGGCATCATTGACGGGAGATATGGAATAGCCGTGGGATGTCAGCAGGCCTATTACCTGTTTAGCGGATTCGCCGAGATGGGTATGTATTTCACAGATAATTAAGGGATTATGAGAGTCGAGAATCATTTTCATCCCTTCCAGAACCATTATCTCGTTTCCTTCAACATCGATCTTCAAGATATCCGGCATGCGATATCCTTCCTGCTTGACAGCATAATCAAGGCTCACGGTTTCAACGATTTTTAGATTGTCTGTCGTGCTGTAAGCTCCATCACCAATAAGGCGCCCGGAATAAGCCCCACCCCGTCTGTCAAATTTTTCCCTGCTTTTTGTTTTTCCGACAGCTCGCTTGTCGAGAACAATATTTTTCTTGTTGAGTTGATCAAGAGACTTTTGCAGACAGGTGTAGTTGTTTTCCTCAGGTTCAAAAGAGTACACGGCCCCTTGGTCACCTACAATTGATGCAAACAGAAATGTGAAGATGCCGACATTTGCACCAATATCATAAGCAACCATTCCCGGTTTGGCGAATTTTGAAATTATTTCCCTTGTTTTCGGTTCATAACCGAGCAGATCTCCTTCATGAAGAAGATTTGAATGGAAAAGGGGGTTAACTACCAGGCCCCATCCTTCAGGGGTGGTTATCTCGACCAGCTGATTGCCGGACATCTTTTCGAAAAATTTTATGACACCAGGAAAATCAGCGATACGACGTTGCATTTTTTTAGGGATGACTCGCCCGGCTCGATTTATGGCGGCAATGAGTATTTTGTTTAAATTCAACATGGCTCTCTCGTTTTCTTGGGGGAATGTTTCGTAAATTTTTTAATTTTTCCTGTCCAGTATTTCGGTAAAAAGGTCAGTATACATTTGGATCATCTTTTGCAGTGTGAATTTTCTTTCAACCCTCTCGCGATTGAATTCTCCCATAGTGCGACGCAGGAGAGAAGATTCTGCAAGTTCATTAATTCTTTGCGCAAATTCGTCGGTATCTCCGATCTTGCAGAGATACCCCCCCTTGCCATCGACCACGAGTTCCGGTAGAGAAGAGCAGTTGGTCGCCACCACCGGGAGCCCGCAGGCCATTGCCTCTGCGACAGCCAGGCCGAACCCTTCTCTGACGGTTGGGAAGAGAAGAATATCAACATCCTGGTAGACTGTGTGCATGGCCGAAAAGGGTATTCTGCCGATATTTCGAAAATTCTGCCTGTCAGAAAGGGTAGTTCTGTTTCTTAGTCCGCTGGTATAGAGAATGGAGATGTTGCTGTTGAGCTTTTCTGCAATCTCCGGCAGCAAGTTAGCTCCTTTTCGCCGGGTTAGATTGCCACTGAAAAGCACCTTGACCGTGCGTCGTTCTTTCCGGTGAATTGGTTTGAAACGCTCTTGGTCGACACCATTATAGATGACGCGCACTCTTCCATAATAATCCAGTTCTTTCTGGACGATATTAGCCGTAAAGTGGCTAACACTGGTAACGTCATGGGCCATTTGCAACGAGTGTTGAGTAAATTTGCGAAGAAGCGTCCGGTAATGAATCTTCTGGGCAAGGGAACTGTGCTCCCGCATGTAGTCGTCCAGGACAAAGTTATGAAATGTCAGGACAAGGGGGATTTTTTTTTGGGCGAAGAAGCAGCCGTAATCCGGTGTGGTGTGGATAATATCAGCAGAGGCGTTGTTTTGGAAAAGAAAACGGAGGGCAGGTGGGGACAACGTCCAATAGGGATTATACCCCTGAAGGGTATAATCCCTGATATTTTCGCTTAATAACTGATGAATGATATACGCTCCGTTTCCCCGGGGCATTGGGCTGACAATATTCATGTCACCAGAAGTTGAATGTTTGGCATTCTCTTTGAAGAAGGTTTTGGCTACTTACGAAATAAAACGGTCATGTAAAATTTCCCATAGTCTGAGTGAAGCCATGTTGTCCTTGTAGGTAAAAACGAGGTCCAGAATTTCCTTTCGATTTTCACTGTATTTTTCAAAATTAATTTCTTGCAGGGCCACCTCAAGTTCATCCTGATTCATGCAGATGGGTCCAGGGGTCATTAGTCTGTAATCAAAAAGGAGAGATCGGTCACTGCTGATATAGTTTTCGTAATCATAAGGAAAGAAAATAATGGGACGATCAAGCAGCAGATAATCAAAATATATAGAAGAGTAGTCAGTAATAAGAACATCGAAAAGATTGAGAACCGGGTAGATATCTCCGGTTGCGTCATAAACAGCGACATTTGAATACTGTCCCTCTGGCATCTGTTTGGCCATGACGGGATGGAGCTTGAGGACTGTAAACAAATGGTTTTTGCGAGAGAAGGCATCGAGCCTGTCAAGATCAAACATCCCGGTGGAAAAAGGGCCGGCAAGCTCCTTTCTGAATGTTGGCGCGTATAAAATAATTTTTGAACCTGATTTTTTTCGCGCCATGATGTCTATAATGGTTTCCCGGTCGGTATTGATATAAACCGGTAACTGAAAGCTCTCAAATTTGGTTTCTGCAAAGAGCGCATCGTTTCGGGGATACCCCGTATCAGCAAAACATTTTGCGCGAAAGGCGGGTCTAAATGCCTTTTCAGTGAAAAACGGGGAAGTCGAGACAACCAGCTCGTTGGTCGCATGTCTTCCGGTCAACAATTTATATGCATTGAAGAAGGCACGGATCAGAGACGGATATTTTGCCGTTCTTTGGTGATAGAGGGGCAGTTCGATCTGTTTGAGCGGCGCTCCGTGCCAGAGTTGTATAACCTTGCTCCGGAAGGCAAGTTGGAACTTGCCGTGCGTGATCCATTCCGCACTGTCCACCACAACCATGTTTGCTGTGAGAAGATATACGATGGAGCGCAGCCCAGGATAAAAACAAACGGGCAGACGGCTGTTTGCTAAAAGCCTGTAAGTCTCTCTGCTGAATACCAAATAAATAACATCGGGTTGGGGTGTGGCATTTGTGCAAAGGTAAAGGTAGAAATGCTTGGCATTGTCGGTAAACAGCCCATTCTGC
>QZJD01000059.1 GCA_003604995.1 Desulfobulbus sp.
ACGGAGCGCTGCTCCGCTTCCGGGCGATTTCACAACTCATCCTTGCCCGGAATATTTTTCTCTCGATCTCGCGACGACGTTCATTTTGCAAGAGGCTCCTCAGTATCCCGGTTCCGCCATGAGGAAATGAATCTTGTCCTGCACCGGAAAATACGGTATTGCTCTCCCACGGTTCATCATCAGGATATACTTTTCCATGAAATTGCAAAGCGTCGGCATCAAAGACTTTACCTGCCCGGTCAGCATCCGCGAAAAGACAGGGGCACTCCAGCAGACAGTGGCCACCATAGCCATGCGGGCGACCATGCCGCATCATCTGCGGGAGAACTGCGTGACGGTCTTCATTCAGGCCCTCGGCAGTTACCAGGAGGACATGAGTGCAGCCATATTCCCTGCCCTGCTGGCAGATGTCAGGGGACAGCTTCAGGCCGAGCGAACCGAAATGGAGATGACCTTTCCCTATTTCATTCCCAAGCAGGCCCCCATAACCCGTACGCAGAGCCTGATGGAATACAATTGTTCCTTCACGGGCCGGAGCAACGGCGGCCAGGAGCTCCTGCTTTCCGTCAGTGTACCGGTTACCACCCTCTGCCCGTGCTCCAAGGAAATCAGTGCGGCGGGCGCCCACAACCAGCGGGCCGAGGTAAAACTGACCGTCAGGATGAAACGATTCATCTGGCTGGAGGATCTGATCACCCTGGTCGAAGGCTGTGGCTCCTGCGAATTGTATGCCCTGCTCAAGAGGCCGGATGAAAAATTCGTCACCGAACAGGCCTATGCCAATCCAATGTTCGTGGAGGACGTGGTCCGTATGGTTTCGCAGCAGGCCCTCGCACGCCCCGAAATCGACTGGTTTTCGGTCAGCGTTGAGAGTTTCGAATCCATCCACAAGCACAGCGCCTACGCCTATGTTGACAGCGACGATCTCTAGCAGCTCCTATCCGGTCTGCAACCCTCCCAGGCAAAGGTATTTTAACTCCAGGTATTCCTCGATTCCGTATTTTGACCCTTCCCGGCCGATTCCTGACTCCTTGATCCCGCCGAACGGAGCAGCCTCAGAGGACATGATCCCGGTATTGATCCCGACCATCCCGTATTCAAGGCCCTCAGCGACCTTCCACACCCGACGCACGTCGGTACTGAAAAAATATGAGGCCAGCCCATAGGGCGAATCGTTGGCCAGGGCAATGGCTTCCTCGTCGGTATCAAAAACATAAAGAGGCGCCACCGGCCCAAAGGTTTCCTCACGGCTGATCCGCATCTCCGGGGTGACGTCCAGAAGGATAGTGGGTTCAAAAAAGTATCCCTGGCCGCCATGCCGCTTGCCGCCGCAGGCCAACCGCGCCCCCTTGGCAACGGCATCATTGACCTGCTCTTCGACCTTGCGCACCGCCTCCAGATCGATGAGCGGCCCCTGGTTGACCCCCTCCGCAAAACCGCTGCCCACTTTCAGCTGCGAGGTGACCGCCGCCACCAGTTTGGCCGCGAACTCTTCGTATATCTCCCGCTGAATCAACAAGCGGTTGGCGCAGACACAGGTCTGGCCGCTGTTGCGGTACTTGGAGGCAATGGCCCCCTCCACCGCGGCATCCAGATCGGCATCGGCGAACACAATGAAGGGGGCGTGCCCGCCCAGCTCCAGGGAAACCTTTTTGACCGTGCCGGCACAGGCCTGCATCAACTGTTTGCCCACCGCGGTTGAACCGGTGAAACTCAGCTTGCGCACCATTGAATTTTCCGTCAATTCAGCGCCGATTTCAGCGGCCGGGCCGCAGACGACATTAAAGACCCCGGGGGGCAACCCCGCCATTTCCGCAAGACGGGCCAGGGCCAGTGCGGAAAAAGGGGTCTGGGCGGCGGGCTTGGCCACTATCGTGCATCCGGCGGCCAGCGCGGGCGCGACCTTCCGGGTAATCATCGCCGAAGGGAAATTCCATGGGGTAATGGCGGCGCACACTCCCACCGGCTCCTTGACAACGATGATTCGTTTGCCTGGCTGCCCCATGGGGATGGTATCACCGTAGACCCTTTTTGCCTCCTCGGCGAACCATTCCACATAGGAAGCCGCATAGGCGATCTCGCCGCGGGACTCGGCCAGAGGTTTTCCCTGCTCGGCGGTCATGATCACCGCGAGATCTTCCTGGTGGGCCATAATCAGATCAAACCAGCGTCGCAGAATCAGCGACCGCTCCTTGGCCGTTCGCTGCCGCCAATAGAGAAAGGCCTGCTGCGCTGCCTCTATGGCGGCCCTGGTTTCCGCCCTTCCCAGGGCGGGGACTTTGCCGATAACCTCGCCCGTGGCGGGATTATGTACCTCCAGGGTCTTGCCGCCGGCGGCGTTCATCCATTGTCCGCCAACAAAGCATTCCCCTCGGAACAAATCAGGCTGGGCCAACTGCATCGCAACTCCTTATGCGCTCCGGCACCCGATCAGCTGCCGGAACTTATGGCCTGGAAAACAGACTTTTTTCTTGTGAAAAACAGTTATCATGCTAAATATGTTAATTACCCTGCGTAAGCAGGCTTTTTCCTGGACGTCAAGGATGCATACTGTACCATGTTGACAAGGCATTTCAAGCGGTTCTTCTTTACCCTGACACGACAACCATTACGAGCCGTCTTCCATCCTTATGAACTTAGAACTGCGTGGAGCCAAAAGATATAACGATTTTATCCCTGTCTTCGTCACCGCCCAGAATGGCACAAACGGCTCGAGAATAGCCGGCCCCTTTTCCGGCAGGATAATTAATTTTTCCCGCAGCGGGGCCTGTTTGCTGATGTCGCTGGGGGTACTTGATTCCTATAATGTCTACAGCTCCACCGTCCGGGATGCGTCTTCCTTTCTAGAAATTAAAGGAAGGATTTCTTCGGCGGAGGAACAGTTTAAATTTACGGCCCGGCCCGTTTGGACCGATCCCTTTATCATGGAGGAGCTGTGCGCCTTCAAAATGGGCATTGAATTTCTGATTAACCCGGAGGGGGAGCAGATGAACACTTTCTTTGCCTGCATAGCGGGGCAAAATGACGGCTGATCTCCGGCGGTCAGTTCGTTATGCCGATTTTTTGCCCATCAGCGTCACCGTTGGCAATATCAGCGATGACATGATACTTGCCGGGCCGTTCTCCGCGCGGATCGTTGACATTTCCCATCATGGCGCCTGCCTTCTCTTCACCCAGGTGCACCTGCATTCATTCCATATCTTTCACTCAACCCGGGAGAACGAGCAGGCAATCTTGCACCTGCAAATACAACCGCCGCACACCAGAAATGCGATCATCATCCCTGCGCAGCCGGTATGGCTGCATACCGAGGAAGCCGGCGGCGTCAAGGTTTTTAGAATAGGGGTTGATTTTGCATCGGCCATCGACACTGCTCTTCTCCAGAAAATCAATAAGATGGTCAACAAGATATGACACCGGAACAACGCAGGGGGCGGCGTCTCACTCAATTCACCCCGACCCGGAGATCCATCCCAAAAGAGAACCCCACAACCTTGATGAACCCGCAAAAACATAAAAATACGCCGCCGATGGCTAAGCACAAAAGTTCGATATACAAGGCGTGGTGGTGTCGGCCACGCGCAGGCGTACACAGGGTACGCCGAGCATTGGCCGAACCCGCCACAACGCAGTAGATCGGACTTTTTGCGACGCCATCAACCTTTCTGCTGTTGACTATTACCATTCAGCCTGAAATAATAGACTGCAAGATTTCGGGCAACCCGTTCGGTTAAATTTCTTTCGGGAAGAAGCGATCCCGGCCTTCACCATTGGGGTTGATTTATAAACCGTACGGATGACAATAAAGATGGCGAACCTGGAGCCGATCATACACAAACAATGATAACCGATTTACGCCGCTCCAAGCGCTACAACGATTTTCTGCCCATCTCCGTATCCGCGATGTCCGGGCTTGACAAGAAAATCGTTGCCGGCCCCTACTCGGGCAGAATTATTGATATTTCACGACACGGCGCCTGCCTGCTGATGACCCAGGTCATCCTGCGGACCTACCACGTCTATCACTCCACCAGAGAAAACGATTCCCGCTTTCTTCAACTGCAGATCAATATCCCTCCTGATCTGGTGAATTTCACTATTCCAGCGCTGCCGGTCTGGATCAAACCTTTTGATCTCGATGAAATCAAGGCGTTCAGAATGGGGGTTGATTTTTTGATCAGTCCGGAAAGTGAACAGATGCTGCGCCTGGAACAGGTGATGCGCAAAAAGCAGAGCGAGCGCGATGAGTTGTGGTCTTCGATGTCCATGCCCCTGCTGAAAAAAACCGAGAAAAAATAATCTTTTCGGCGGTGTTCCTCCCGCCAGGGAAAAAACGGCTCCGGCCGTCCCCCCTCAGGTTCCGTTCGGGGTCACCCGGCACCCGGTTTTTCGCGTTCCACGGAATAGACCGTCACCGGTTTTTCCAGGCCGCGCAGGCGCATGGAGCCGACTTCGGCGATTTCAAAGTACTGCTTCACCTCCGCCACAACCTCCCGGGTAATATGGATACGTCCTGACGGCGATGCCGAGGCGATGCGCTGAGCGACATTCACCGGCGTGCCGATGACCGTATAGTCGAAGCGTTGCGAGGAGCCCACGTTGCCGAGGAACGCCTCGCCGCAGGTGACACCCACCGCGATATCGATGATGCTGAAGTCCTCGCGCCGGGCGATCCAACGCAGGCGCAACCGGTGAAACTGCTCCCGGATGTCCAGAGCGGCCCGAACCGCGGCCAAATTCTGATTGGCCAGTTCGATGGGTGCGCCAAAGACGGCCAGTACCGCATCCCCCATGAACTTGTCCACGGTGCCGCGACTCTTGAAGATGGTTTCGGTAAAAATCTGGAAAAATTCATTGAGAAAGGCCCGCAGCTCTTTCAGCGGCAGTCGTTGCACCAAGGTGGTGGATTCGCGGATATCGGCAAAAAAGATGGTGACCCTGCTGATTTCGCCGATGCCCACCAGATCCTTGCCGCTGGTGATGAGCAGATCCGCCACTTCGGGAGCCACATACTGCTGAAAGATGGTCCGCATGCGGGTCTTTTCCTCGAGAACACCACGGAAGCGCACGTTGGCCAGGGCCATGGCGGCCTGGCCGCAGACCACCGCAAGCATTTCAATATCCGCCTCGCTGAAGCGGGCGTCTTCACTGGACTGACTGATGTTGAGCACCCCGAGGATCTTGCCGCGCATGGTGATCGGGAAGGAGACGGCGGCGGTGATTTCCTGGCGTTTGAGAAGAGGCGCGAAAATGGACTGGTCCTGGGAACCCTTGTTGAGGATGACCGGCTTGCCTTTCTGATAAACCCAGCCGGCGACCTGATCCCCTGGCCGGAGCCGGATCGACTGGGCAAGGTCTGCGTCCAGCCCCTTGGCGGCGACGATCCGCAGGCAGTCCTCCTCCTCCTTGAACCACATGACCGAGATCCGGCTGGCCCGGGTCAATTCGGAAACAATATCCACCAGGCCGTCAAAAACATCCTGCTCGGTGGCAGCCGAGAGAAAATGCTCGCCGAAGCTGTACAGGGGCAACAGGGTCTTGAGCCGGGTATTCTCTTCCTGCAGGGAGGCGGATTCCATGGCCCGGTATATGCGCTGGAGGAGGATGACCGGATCAACCGGTTTTTCAAGCAGGCCGGTAAATCCTATATCCAGGGCCTTGCGCAGAATATTTTCATTGGCGGACTCACTGAGAAGCAGGCCGGCCAGCCAGGGTCGATGCTTGCGCAACTCGGCAAACAGCTCGCTGCCGCTGCCCCCCTGCAACTCTTCTTCGACGATGACCAGATGGACATCATTGTCCAGACACAGGGAAATTGCCTCCTGTGAGGTTGAGCAGGTCAGCACCTCGTGTTCGACCAAGGCCTCCCGGATATCCCTGATACCGGTCTTGTCGGGGGTCACGAGAAGGATGTTGTTGAATCTCATGGATTGCGCGCGGAAAGGTTATTCAGTGCCTTCAGTCTACCATCCACAAACAGGCGGCGCAAGGAATAGCGGGCGCTTTTTCCTGGTCCTGCTCAGCTTCAGCGCTTGACTATATGACCGCGCATGGACATAATACCGCCTTATAATGGATCGCCTTCACACAAACACCGTCCCCCTTGCCGAACGGATCCGGCCGCGTTCGCTCAGCGACTTCGCCGGCCAGGAACACCTGGTCGGCAAGGGTCGATTGCTGCACGAGCTGCTCAAGTCGGGAAAACTGCCGTCCCTCATTCTCTGGGGCCCGCCGGGCTCAGGCAAAACCACTCTGGCCACCATTCTCGCCCAGGCGGTGGACGCGGATTTTGTTTTTTTCTCCGCCGTGCTTGCCGGGGTGAAGGAGATCAGGCAAATTGTCGAAGAAGCCAGGGAAAAACAGGTACGGCAGATCAGCACCATCCTGTTCGTCGATGAGATTCACCGCTTCAACAAGAGCCAGCAGGATGCCTTCCTTCCCCATGTGGAAAGCGGGCTGCTTACCCTGATCGGCGCCACCACGGAGAACCCCTCCTTCAACGTAATTGCCCCGCTGCTCTCCCGGTGTCAGACCCTGGTCCTGGAGCCCCTTGCCCCGGAACATCTCCGGACCATTCTCTTCAGGGCGTTGACTGACCGGCAGCAGGGCCTGGGTCGCCATGAGCTGGCCATCGACGAGGAAGCGATGGCTGCCCTGATCCGGGCCGCGGACGGGGACAGCCGGCGCGCCCTCAATTTTCTTGAAACCGCCGCCTTATTGGCCCTGGAGAGGAACAAAGCAGAAACGGACAAGGCCCCGGCCATCACCCCCGATATCATAGCCGAGGCAGGACAGTACAAGGCCCTGCGCTACGACACCGACGGCGAGGAGCACTATAATCAGATATCCGCCCTGCACAAAAGCCTTCGGGACAGTGACCCGGACGGGGCGATCTACTGGCTCGCCCGCATGCTCGAAGCCGGCGAGGATCCGCTCTATATCGCCCGCCGCCTGATCCGCTTCGCCTCCGAAGACATCGGCAATGCGGACCCGCAGGCCTTGCAGGTAGCTTTGCATTGCCGAGAGGCCTATCATCTTCTCGGCTCTCCGGAAGGGGAGCTAGCCCTGCTCCAGTCTGCGGTCTACCTGGCCACCGCACCCAAGAGCAATGCCCTGTACGCGGCAAGCCACAAGGTCCGCCGTGACATCAAAAGGACCGGCAGCCTGCCGGTGCCGCTGCACCTGCGCAACGCCCCCACGGGCCTCATGAAGGATCTGGGATACGGCAGCGGGTATCAGTACGCCCACGACAGCGCGGATGGCCTGGTTGACCAGGAACATCTGCCTCTCGAACTCAAGGGACACCTCTACTATGAACCCACAAATCGCGGCTATGAAGCCATTGTCCGCGACCGCCTGCTGAAATGGCGGAAAATACTCAAACAACGGGCACTTGACCATGAACAGAAGAAAACTTGAAAACCAGAGCGGTAAATTCCTGCTGCTGGTTCTCGCCCTGGGCATCTCCCTCTGCCCCCTACCGGGGGCGGCAACTGAATTCGTTCTCCTCTTTTCCAATGACAACCATGGGGAGATCGAACCGTGCGGCTGAAGCTCCAATCAAATGGGCGGTCTGTCCAGAAAAGCCTACATGATCAAACAGGTCGAGAGCGAGGTGGACAAGCCTGTGCTGCGCCTCGATGCCGGGGCGCTGTTTTTTGAGCGGCCGGGGGTACCCGATGCTCTGCTGGAGGCAAGAACCATTCAGGCCCGGGGAATCAGCCGGGCGATGCAGGCGATGCAGTATGCGGCCATCGGGACGGCACCCCACGACCTTGCCGCGGGTCTTGAATTCCTCCACCGCCAGAGCAGAGAATTCAGTCTTCCGCTCCTCTCGGCAAACCTGCGAAATCAAGAGGGAACGAGCCCCTTTCCGGCCTCCCTGCTGACCAAAATCGGTGAGACCTCCGTGGCCATCATCGGCCTGACCGGAGAATCTGCCCCAAACGAAGCAGACCGGAGATCTGGAGAATACCGCCTGCTTTCCTGGGAAGAGGTCCTGCCAGACACCCTCCAGGACGTCGCAAAACATGCGGAAATGATCATCCTTCTCTCCAGCTACCCTGAAAAGATCAACCGGGTGATCGCCGGCCGTTTTCCGGATATCCACCTCATCATTCAGTCCGGCGCCTCTCCCGCCGGTAAAGCGCCGGAAATCGTCGGCAACACCCTGATCACCCAGGTAGCGGCCAGGGGCAAATACCTGGGCAGGCTGGACATCGACTGGAAGAAGAGCAGGCGTTGGGGCCAGGAGCAGGGAGGCCACGCCAAACTGCGCCAGGCCAGGGATGAGCTTGATCGGATTAACTGGCGGCTTGGCCGCCTTGAAAAACGATGGCCGAACAAGGAGGAATTAGCCCTGATCAACGAGTACCAGACCCTGCGCAAGGATCAGCAGCGATTGACCATGCAAATCGCCGAACTTGAGGCGGCTCCCCGGGACGAGGAGGAAGAATTGTCGAGTTTTCGCGCCGTTTTTATCCCTTTGCAGGTTGCCCTCACTGAAGATCCTGAAGTACAGAAAATCGTGATCCAGACGAAGCAGGAGATCAATCAGGCCGGCAAAAAACGGCTGTCCGATGCGGCACAACAGCCGGAACAGCCTGTCAGGAAAGGGAGAGGGATGAGCGGCTGGCAAGAGTGCGGCGCGTGCCATATTGAGCAGACCGCCTTCTGGCAGGAATCACGGCATGCCGGAGCCTGGCAGACCCTGGTTCGGGCGCGCCAGCAATTCAATCAGGAATGCCTGCGCTGCCATGTCACCCTGCCGAGCTATGACCAGGAGGTTGTCCATTCGGAGAATCTCCTGGCAGAGGTGACGCCGGACCTGCAACAGGTGGGTTGTGAAGCATGCCATGGCCCAGGGGAACAACACGTGGCCAATCCGGAGCGGACGCACTTCCCGCCCGTCACCGCTCGGATCTGCCTCAACTGCCATACCCCCGAGCATGACAACGACTTTGACTTTGAACGGAAAACCAGGATCATTCGCTGTCCGCCCATGGTGAAAAACAAAGGGGCGGCATAACGCCGCCCCTTTTGCACAGTAGAATCCAGAAAATACTTAGCAGCCGAAAGCCTTCTGCAGGTTCGGGATGGTCTGTTTTTTCCGACTCATCATGCCGGGAATCCACATGGAATTCCCAGCCAATTTGCTGTTGAACGCGCTCTCGATGAGGGCCGGTTCGTCGGAAATCACCATCAGGTCGGTCCCTTCCTTCACCACGTCGGTGAGCATGAGCAGCACGGAGTGACGTCCGCCGGCCTTCTTCTCCTTCATGGCGCCCATCAGGGCATCCCGCATGTCGGCAACCTGATCCAGGGCGGCAAGCTCCAACTGGCCGACGCCGACCTTTTTGCCCTTCATGTCGAAATCCTTGTAGTCGCGATCGAGCAGGTCCATGGGCGGGACGCCGGCAACGGCGCTCTTGGCCTTAAGCATCTCCATGAACAGGCCATCCGTGTCGGTGACGCCGGCAATGGTCTTCAACTCGGCCACCGCCTTCTTGTCGGCATCCGTACAGGTCGGCGATTTAAAGTTGACCGTATCGCTCAGGATCGCGGCCAGCATCATCCCGGCCACGCTCGGCTGAATCTTCACTCCTTCCAGATCATAGAGCACCTTCAGAACGGTTCCGGTGCAGCCGACGGGCATTGCGCAGAAGAAAATCGGGTTGTTGGTGGTGACATCGCCGATCTTATGGTGATCAACCACGGCAACAACTTCGCCGGCACTGAGATTATCGGGAGCCTGCGCGAGATCGCTGTGGTCGACCAGGGCGATCTTCTTGCCGGTGGCATCGGAAAGCTTGGTGGGCGCAGCCGCGCCGAACTTATCCAGAACCATCTTGGTTTCCGGATTCGGATCGCCATTGATACAGGCGATGTAATCCTCGCCTTTGGCCTTCATCAATTCAGCATAGGCAATCGCTGCGGTAACGGAATCCGTATCAGGGCTCTTGTGCCCAACTACATAAACTGACATGCTCTGTTCCTCCTTGTGTTTATCATTACTCACTCGTCAAGATAACCGACGCACTGGCTGAGGATTCACTCAATACCACGCCGGACCCACGACCGTAAATATTTAACTTTTAGCCTGTTCCCTTGTGAGCGTCAAGAGGGAAATACACAGATGCCGCGCAGAGAAACGCGCCTTGTTTGCCAAGCTGACAAACGGATAGGAAGGTCCTTTTTAGCGCGCCACTTTTCTTTTCCCTTCCGCCCCCTGTTCTGTTAGAGTAAAATCATTGAGTTATTGTAAGGCTTCCATCATCCTTCCCACGTTTCATTCCGATTTACCGCCATGCCAGAAAACGAACCGCAGGAACAAAGCCGCAAGACCAGAAAAAAGAACTCCTCCCGACCGACCTTTTTTCTCGTCGCGATCATTCTCCTCGCCGCTACGGCCGCAGGGATTTTCCTGTATACCAGATCCCACCAGCCGCCCCCGCCGGTTTCCATCAGCCAGTCGGACTCGCAACCAGCGCCGCCTGACCCTTTGCTGGAGCAACCGAATCGGGAAAAGGTCGAAAGGCCGGAGGAGCCGCCCCCCATTCCGGCAGAACACGAAGCGGCGCAACCGGACACGGCGTCACTGCCCGTTGAGGGGCAACACGAAGCATGCGGAGCGCCGGCCCGAAAGCTGCATGAATTTTTCCGGTACCTGGACCAGCAGGAGTATCCGGCCCGCTCCTCCCTGAACGGTTCCTCCCAGGCCCATTTCATAGACATGGCGAAACGGCTGCTGGCCAATCCTCCCGTGGTCTCCAGGGAAACGGACGATCTTTATACCATCTTGCAGAACACGGCGCATTTTTTCCGGGTTATCGGCAAGGACAACATCCTCCTCGTCAAAAACATTCTGGAACGAGAAAAAGACAAGATTGAGGAAGTGGCGGGAGACCTTTACCAGTGGCTCATCACGGAAGGTTGCCGGGAAGAGCTGTTGCCCTTTTCCCCTCCCCTGGCGGAGGTCTACGAATATGCGGGATTCTTCCTGAACACCATAGGCGGCAGGTCCTACCTGTTCCGGCGGGATTCGCGCACCAGGCTGCTGATCAACTATTACTCCATTCTCATCGTGGACCGGGCCAATGCACTGGGCGTCAACCGGCACGGGATCGATCTCCGTCAGCCCGTTTCCCTGCTCATCCAGGAAATCGAATCGTCAACCCTGTTGCTCCGCAAGGAAAGCTACCTGGAGCGCCTGTATCAATTGCAGGATACCCTGCCGATGCGGCCGGGAGAAACAGAGTGATGAACAGGACACTCCGGGGACGGTGAAATTCCGCCCCCGGTATTCAGAAAAACGGCTGGGCAAATCTTTCGCGCAAAAAGATCAATCCCTGCTGCCGCCGAAAAAGCGAAGCAGCATCAGAAAGAGGTTGATGAAATCAAGATAGAGGGCCAGCGCCCCAAGGATGGCGCCCTTGCGGATAGCCCCTTCTCCCTGGCTCATGATCCCCTGCTCTCCCATATTCTTAATTTTCTGCACATCCCAGGCGGTCAGCCCGACGAAAACCAGAACGCCGATCACCGAGATCGTCCAGTACAGGCTTGAGCTTTTCAGAAAGATGTTGACCACCGAGGCGAGTATGATCCCGATCAGGCCCATGAACAGAAATGAACCCATGGCGGAGAGATCGCGTTTGGTCACCAGGCCGTACACCGCCATGGCGCCGAACATGCCGGCGGTGATGAAAAAGGTGCCGGCGATGGAGGCGGTGGTGTAGGCGAGAAAGATCGCCGACAGGGTCAGGCCGTTCAACACCGCGTAGCCGACGAAAAGACCGGTGGCGGTGGCCGGCTGGATTTTCTCGATCCGGGCGGACAGGTAAAAAACCAGACCAAGCTCCGCCAGAATCAGGACGAAGAAAAGCGGTGTGGCGACAATGGCCCGAGCCAACCCCGTATTCGCGGTCAGAAAGGCAATGGCTCCGGTGAGCGCCAGGCCGATGGCCATCCAGTTGAACACCTTGGCAAGAAAGACCGTGGAGGCCTCCCGGCGGGCCTGGGTCTGGGTCATGGTCAAGGTCTGCGTAGCGTAGCGAGGGTCGGTCATACTTCTTTACTCCTTTGTTGAACTTGTAGTAAGTTGTAGCGATATTGTAACCATTCTCACCAGGAAGGCAAGAATTTCAGGAAGAGCTCCCATGAAAATAGCGATCAGCGGCAAGGGCGGCGTCGGCAAGACCACGATCATGGCACTGCTGGCCCGCGAGTTCAAGCGCCAAGGCAAGAAGGTCCTGCTCATCGACGCGGACCCTAGTCCGCACATGGCCCAGACCCTGGGCATCCGGCCGGAGGGCGTCACGCCGATCGCCGAAATGACCCGGCTCCTGGCCGAACGGGCGGAAAAGACCGAGGGATCGCCCTTTTATCAGCTCAATCCCCAGGTCAATGACCTGCTCCAGGAGTTCATGCTGGAGGAGGAAGGTTACCGCCTGATGGTTCTCGGCGCGATCCAGAAGGCGGATGGCGGCTGTGCCTGTCCGGAAAATCACGTCCTGCGCAAGATGCTGAAAAAAATGCTGCTGGAGGCCGACGAGGTGGTCCTCCTGGACATGGAGGCCGGGGTCGAACATCTGGGCCGGGGGACCGTGGCCGGGGTTGATCACCTGCTCATCGTGGTCATCCCGTCCAACTCCAGTATCCGCACCGGCCTGAAGATCAAAAAACTGGCCGAGGAGGCGGGGATCCCCCGGATCTGGTTTGTCGGCAACCTGATCCAGAACGCGAACGACAGGACTTTTCTCATGGCGGGCCTGGGGGCTGAACCCATAGCCTGGTTTCCCGACGCGCAGGCGATCAGGAGCGCCGAACGCCGGGAAGAAGCAGTGGTCACCATCGCCGACCCCCTGGACAATGCCCCGGCCATTTTGGCCGCCAGACTCACTGAATTCGGCTGATCCTGGCATTGGGCACCCACGGGGCATAAGCGTTATTTCGTAGATGTGGTTAGGAACGAACCGCATCAAACGAGATGCAGAATGTAAGTTCTTCTCAGTGCCTTAGTTCCTCAGACCGCCGGCTAATTCGAGATTCCCCGCATAACGCCAGGGTGCGAATCCGGCCACCTCGTTAATAAGCGCCCTTACCGGTGAACATGCACACCACGGTTTTGGCGATGATCTTGATGTCGTTCCACAGGGAGTAGTTGAGGACATACCAGTCATCGAGATCGACGCGCTCCTGATAGTCGTCCATGTCAGTACGGAGCATTACCTGCCAGGGACCGGTGATGCCGGGCTTCATCGAACAGTAGCGGCCGGCGCTCTCCCGCCCCCTGTTTTTGTAGAACTCCTCCAGTTCCCGGCCGACGATGGGCCGGGCTCCGACCACGCTCATCTCCCCCTTGAGGACATTGATGAATTGCGGAAACTCGTCCAGGCTGGTCCGACGCAGAAAATGGCCGAAACGGGTGACCCGCGGATCGTTTTTCAGCTTGAAGGTCTTTTCCCATTCCGCCCGCAGCTCCGGATCCTTTGCCAGGAGTTCCTCCAACTTTCGGTCGGCATCCTGCACCATGGTCCGAAACTTCAGGCAGATGAACTCCCGCCCGGTGGCGGTGATCCGCCGGTGGCCGTAAAGTACCGGCCCCCGGCTGTCCAGCTTGATGAGCGCGGCGATGACCAGCATGAAGGGCAGGCTCAGCAGCAGGACCAGCGAGGAAAAAATCAGGTCGAAGGCCCGCTTCCAGGGTGTATAGGGATTGAAGCTGAGCACAAGCATATTGCCCAGCGACTGGATCTCG
>QZJD01000102.1 GCA_003604995.1 Desulfobulbus sp.
AAGGCCTGGCCGCCGATGACCACGTTCCAGCGCATCATGAACACGCCGAACAGGATCAGGGCCAGGGCCACGGTCAGCCGCCGGATGGTCACCCGCGGCAGGATCAGCAGAAAGAAGGGCACCACGTTGCCCAGTCCGTACTGGAGGACGAAGATCTTCACGAAATCTTCATGGAACATCACCGAGCGGAGGATGTCCCAGGATTTCATCGCGGTATAGCCGCGGAAGATGATGTCAAGCAGCTCCAGGGTGATGGCCGCCACCAGAAAGCCCAGCAGATATTTGGAGGCCTTGGCCATCACCTCCATCTCCACCCCGGCGATGACGGTGACGCTCTCGTCGCCCCGGCCCTTGGCCAGGATCGCCTTGAACTTCTTCCACTCCATGATGATGATGTAGGTGAGCATGCACAGGGCGATGCCCGACACCACCGCGGACATGATGAAGATCACCGGCATGAGCGGCGACATCCACAGGGCGTTGGCCTTGACCGAGCCGAAGATGAAGCCGGCGTAGCCGTGCAGAAAGCAGGCCACCGGGATGCCGATGGCGGCAAGCAAAGTCACCGCCCGGTGGTCCTTGGCCACCGCCTGCTCGCTGATGTCGGTGGCGCCGAGGGTCAGCACGGAATAGATCACCTGCTTCACCCGGTCGCCGGCCGCTTTCGCGCCCCGCAGGGCAATGGCCTGTTCCACGAAATAACGGCGGTAGACGAACCAGATCTCGCTGAGCACGATGATCGCATAGGTGGTGAAGACGATGCCGAAGGCGGCGATGGCCGAGGTGAAGTGCGGGGTGAACAGCACCTCGATCCCCCGCAGGGGCTGCTGGAGATGCATCATCAGCGGCATCATCGCCACCGGCAGCAGGGCCAGGGAGAAGACCAGGGAAAACTTGGCCATGTCCTTCAGGTCCTTCTGCCCGAACACGTGGTACAGGGAGGAGAGGACAAAGGCGCCGGCCACCAGTCCGGTCATGTAGGGATACATGACGATCTGGATGCTCCAGTAGATATACTCGTTGGGGTAGACAAAGAGGTCTTTGACCGTCCATTCCGCCCCGTGTACGACCAGTTGTTCCACCATCTTCTCACCTCACGGTATGATCCAGGCCGATGTAGAAGACCTGGGGCTTGGTGCCGTATTCATCTTTCAGGACCGCCACCCGCTCGTTCATGATGATTTTGGTGACCGGGTCCTCCAGATTCTTCAGGTTGCCGATCCGGCGGGCGCCGAACGGGCAGGCCTGCACGCAGGCGGTGTCCATGCCCTTGCTGATCCGGTGGTAGCAGAAGTTGCACTTTTCCGCAACCCTGTGCACCGGATGGAAAAAGCGCACGCCGTAGGGACAGGCCATGATGCAGTAGCCGCAGCCGATGCACCACTTGCGATCCACGAGGACCACCCCGTCGCCGGTCTGGTAGGTGGCCCCCACCGGACAGACCTGAACGCAGGCCGGATTATCGCACTGGTTGCACAGCTTGGGCACAAAGAAGGACTTGACGACCTCCTCGGGGTTGATCTCTTCCTCGTCGCGAATCTTCGGGCTGATAAACCCGTCCCGCGCCCCGGCCGGGGAATCGGTGTGGGTCTTGCCGTCCCTGGTCACCACATAGCGCTCGACCCAGGTCCGGGTGACCTCCACGTCGTAGGGAACGTCGTTCTCCTTCTTGCAGGCCTTGACGCAAAGGCCGCAGCCCACGCATTTGGTGGTATCCACCAGAAAAGCCCAGCGCACCTTGGAATCGCCCACCGCGGCCCTGACCTCGGCCGGGCGGAGCAACCGGAAGGCGGACAGAGGCAGGCTCGCGGCCATGCCGCACTTCACCGCGTTTTTCAGGAATGATCTGCGGGAACAACTCATTGGACGTCCTCCTTCAGGTCAAGGGTATGCGGGTTGTGGCAAGCGGCGCACTCCTTGTCGGCATGGTGTTCTCCGGAATCAATGGCCGGGATGTTGATCCTGCCCCCGGCCGGATAGCCGAGGTCGGCGTGACAGCGCAGACAGAGCGCCCGGCTCCGGTCGATGGTCATGGTCTGCGGATTTTCCGTTTCCGGATGGTCCGTTCCCGGGCCGTGGCAGTTCTCGCACTGGATTATCCCGTGTCCCGAGGCGGCAAGTGCCTCGCCCTGCTCGGCATGACATTCCGCGCAAACCTCCGTCCCCCGGTACTTGACCGGAAAGGCCTGCCACTCTCCCACATTGCCGGCCCGATGAAAGTTGTAGGTGAAACTCTCGCCCTGCACGCCGAAATCCTTTGGCACAATGATGTACCTGGCCGCCAGGACGAGGGCGACAAAGGCCAGCGCCACCCACAGCGGCCGCAGTACATGGTTTTTCATAGGCTCCTCCTTTTAGCTGCCTGAACCCGCTCCAGCCCCGGAGGGCTGAAGACCTCTTGTCCGTTGCCACGCTCATCCTTCAACGAAAAGCGCCCGGCTCTTCCGGCTTCCCGCATTGCCCGGTGGCAGGCTTTGTCGGTTTTCCTTTTTTTTTACAAAGCCGACATAAATTACCATTTGCCCGCCATGGCCACAACGTGGTATATTTTTATACTACTAAGTGGCACAACAAGCAATGGCCGGCAAAATAAAGGCAAAAATAAAATTGCGCAAGGAGAATTTGACCGAGGTGGAAAAAGGACTGGCATGAGCCCGAGCCGGAGCATTTCCCTTTCATTGCGAAAGGGCCTTCCACGCGGCCACAAGCAGGGCCGTAAGTTCAGACAGAAGCACAGGAGGAACAATGGGGGACCACCTGGAAAACACCGCTGATTCAGCTGATCAGTTGATGGAGGAAATCCAAAAACTTGCCGCGCGGGTCGAACAGCTTTCCGCGCGGCTGGCCGCCATTGAGCGTGGTTCGCCCGTCGCTTCGGAGGCAGCGGTTCCCCAGGCAACGACCGCCAGGGTCCGGACCGAAATCGGGCCGGCCCCACTGGTCGACACCGCCGCCCTCCTGCCCCGGATCGCCACGATCTGCTTCCTCCTGGTGGTCGCCCTGATCCTGCGGACGGTCACCGACAACCAGCTTATCAATCCCCAGGCGGGCTCAGTCCTCGGGATGTCCTATGCCGCCGTTCTCATCCTCCTCGGCTTCCACCTGTATCCGGCCAAAAGCAAACTGGCACCGGTCTTTCCCGGCTGCGGCATTCTCCTGCTCTTTTCCATCGTCCTGGAAACCCATGCCCGCTACCACACCCTCTCCGCCCTGGGGGCTTACGCCATTCTGTTTGCCGCCGGCGCCCTGATCTTCTTCTTAAGCATCCGCCATCGCGCCTCCGTCCTGATCTGCCTGGGCGTACCCGGTGCTGCCGCCGTCGCCATGGCCATTGACTTTCCCTTTCCCCGCTTTCCGGTCATGGGCGCACTCCTGCTTTCGGCGATTATCGCCGCATCCTATGCCTTCAAACAGCAGATGTGCCGCTACCTGCGCTGGTTCGTCCTGGTCCTTTCCGGATTGTTCTGGCTGCTGTGGACCTCCAAGATGGATACGATCCCGGCCTGCGCCGAACCGGTGGCCGAGGCGATGTATCCGGCGTGGTTTCTGCCCATGCTCCTTGCATTCTGGGTCGTGTATCTGACCACGTCAGTGCTCAATGTCCTGAAAAAAGATATTCAACTGGGTTTTTTTGAAAGCGTCATCCCGACGGTCACCGCTGTCGGCGCGTTTACCGCGGCGGACATTGCCATGACCAGTTGGCTCGACGGGAGGCAATGGCTGTACCCGGCGGCGGTAGCCATCGCCACCATGCACCTGCTCCTGGCCTGGTGGCTGGCCCGTCACGACCAGAACAAGGCGACCGGCAGCAATGTGTTCATTCTGGCCGGGGCCTGCCTGATCATCATCACCTCGGCTGTGATGCTGAAAAAAAATATCGGGTATGCCCTGCCGGTCTGGTCGGCCAGTGCCCTGCTGCTGGCGTACATTTCAGCCGCCTGGCGCAACCAGGGCATCCGGCTGACCTCCTATTTCATGCAGGCCTTGACCTGCGTGACGGCCATTGCCTCGGGAACGCTGAGCGCCCCCTTTGCCCTGCCGTCGGCCACCGCCCTTGCCGGCGCCGGCCTGTGCGTCTTCAGTCTCAGCCAGTACCGATGGAGCCGCCACCACCCGCCGGACCCGAGCCATTCCTTTGTTTTTGCCCGGATCGACCGCAATGATCGCCTGGCGGTTGTATTGCTGGTTTGCGGCCTGCTGGGCGGCTACGGACTGGGCCAGGTCATTGTTCACTCTCTCCTTGCGGGACCGGGTACGGACGTCCGCGCCCAGTTCCAGAGCGGCCAGTCGCTGCTCATCAACGGCGGCGCCCTGCTGCTGCTCTATCTCGCGATGAAGAACCGGGATCGGGAGCTGGTAACGGTCGGCGCCCTGGTCGCGCTGATCGGCGCGGGCAAGGTGTTTATCCTGGATATGTTCGGGATCAAGGGCGTGCCGCTGGTGCTCAGCGTCTTTTCCACCGGCGTGGTGGCGGCTTTCGGTTCGGTGGTGATGGGAAGGTGGGCAAAAAAAGAGGCGGAGACCGCCTGAAGGCGACTCCGCCTGAAAACTGAAAAAGGGCGCCGAGCACCCGCGAAGCGGGAAGCCTACGAAGGATCCTGCCTCTGGGCCAGCATCCGTTCGCGCTCTGCCTTCAATTCCTCGTACTCCTGCTCAGCCTTGCGGATCGCCTCGTCCTGCCGCTCCTTGATCTCCTTGATCTTGGCGTCAAGCTTTTGTTTCTTGATCGTCATCCCCTCCGCGCCGAACAGGGTGTTGGCCAGATAACGGAAGGAAAAGTGCATGAGCGCTACATCATCCTCGCGGATTGATGCCAGGGTTTCGTCATCCACCTCATAGGTCTCGAGAAAGGAAGAGTTGAAAATAAAATTACGGAAGGAATCCAAATCCGTGGAGGCCATGAAGAACATCCGCTTGGCCGCCTCGCTTAAGCTCGCCTGGTATCCGAAGGACTTCCGGCGCATGACCAGGCGCAGCCACTCCTTATTCATCTCGTCGCGAAGGTCTACGCCCTGGTCGGCGCGCCACTCGCGGATGGTCCACTCTTTGTCCTCCTCAAACCCCTTGCAGTGCGGCTCCTTGACGATGAAGAAAAACTTCTCCTCTTCCGCGTCATCAGTGCCGCCTTCATGGAAGTCGGCCATCCCCACCGGGTAATAACGGCAGGCGGAGGGCCGGTCGCTATACACCGTGCACCCCTCCGGGGTCACAAAAGGGCAGCCCTTGGTATCCTCGCGCAGCTTGATCTGCACGCCGGGCATATCGGTCTTTTCCAGATAGGTGGGCTCGGTGTACTCGCTGATGAACTCATGGGCCTTCATCCCGAGCCGCTTGCGCAGGATCAGAATATCGTAGGGGGTCAGGATGATTTTGATTGAGTGACAGCAGGCAGTGAAGCAGGAAACGCCCGGATGGCACCGGAATTTCAGGCGGCTGTCCAGGGTCAGCTTTCTGGGGAGAATATGGGAGGGGTTCTTGTCCGTACCGGCAATAAACTCCTGTTCCTTGTCACTCAAATTTTCTTCGGTCATGATGGTATCGAGGTCCTGTTCTGGTTGCGGTAATGGAAGCCCGACAAGCCGCGGCCGTTCAAGGCTTGCGGGCGGATATTCACGGATAACCCGGCCGTCGATCATGGCGGGCATGACAGACAAAGTTTATATATTATCATCAATCAGGGTTATGTCAAATTGAAACCTCCCGGCGAGGGGTTTTTCACAATTTGGTGCGGCGGACCGGCGCAAGCATTGCCTCCCAAAGTGCAATATTGCCAACATACCCTCCGAACAGAAGAGGAAGACAACGACGGCCATTTTTACGCTAACTGTACGTTTTTGTTGATCTTACTTGTTAACAACCCCGAAAGATGGTTTATGCCAGCCGTTAACCGGAATAGCACATTTCGTGCTGCACCACGAATCTCAGGCAACAATTAAAAACTCCTCAACATATTGAGAATATGTATCAAAAGCATCCTGCCCAGAGTCGAGGAAGGACAATACAAAAATAGCACAGACAATGCTCGGATTTATTGTAAAAAAATCCGAAAAAATGGTAAGTTATGGCGAATTCGATTTGACTTCAAACCTGATTTCAGATAAAAGATTGATCCATCTTCATAATTGAAGCGTAACAGCAAGAGTGCATGGCAGCAATGTGCAAGTCTGAAAACAAGAGTAATTCTTTTTACCATTTCCCAATCATACGGCCGGCAGCCCCATGAAACGCAATATGAATCCTCAGATTGAAGGGAGGCAATTCAATTGTGACGAGTGCCCGCACAAAGAGCACCCCATAATCGTCGTCGGATCCCATCAATTCAGCACCGATCTTCTCGCTAACTATATCGGAACCCATAAACCGGCCCGGACCAGCACAGTGAGAAAGATCAGCGAGATTCCTCCTCCCGCGGAAATGAAAAAGGGACAATGGCGTCTGATTTTTATCGATTGCCGCGGACTGTCGGGAGAGGCAATCGCAAATTTTCTGCAAACCGACGGCGCTCCTTATCTGGAGCAGGATATCATCGCCCTTTTCAATCTGACCCCGGGCAATGCCGATATCGGCGGCTTTATCGATCTCGGCGTACGGGGCTTCTTTTTCGAGACCGATCAACCGGAAGTCATCCTCAAAGGAGTTTGCGCCCTCAAATTCGGCGAAATGTGGGTCGCCAGGGGGGTGCTGATGGAATACATAAGCCTCAAGCCGCGGATGGTGAGCCCCTCATCTGATCCGACAACGCAGCAATTGACCCGAAGGGAAAAAGACGTCCTTTTCCAGCTCGCTTCCGGCGCCACCAATGAGGATATCGCCTCCTGCCTTTTCATAAGCCCTCATACGGTAAAAACCCATATTTCTCATATCTGCAAGAAACTTAACGTGCAGAACCGGTTGCAGGCCGCCTTGTGGGCGGCCAAATACCTGAAGTAACCCCTCCGTTTTTCTTCTCGCCTTTTCCGTCACTCCCTTTCCGCCTCTACCCGGACTCCACATCGATTTATTTGCCCGAGACCGGGAGGTTTCACCGACACGAAACACGTTCCACCAACCTGAACAGCTCACCTGCAGGGATGAAATAATTTCCACTTAATGAAATATTTTTCATCCTTTCGGCGGATATCCCCTTTTCGGAAATAGTCGACAAACAACTCCTTCGCGCGATGGTTGAAAAGTTTGCATCAGATATACTCCTCCTGAACGGGAAAAAAAGTGCCGGCGGCTGGAAGGAGATTTTCGGATGAATAATGGCATCGAACGAAGGATCTGCAGACGGTTTGGGATGAAATTGCCGGCCATAATCCAGATTTCTCCGGCTAGTAATCGAAACCAATACCGTTTAGCCCTCACCAAAGACATTTCCCATTCCGGAGCCTACTTCAACATCATGAAACCGATTTCGCATGGAGAAACCGTTCATGTTGAAATTCTCCTGGAGATTCAAATAGAAAACAACAAGATCATGCACTTATACATGGCAGTAAGCGGAAAAATAGTCCGTCACGAGGAATCCGGACTGGCGGTCAATTTCAATGACGATTGCCGCCTGCTGCCCTTTCACTCTCACTAATTTGTTCAGGCACGGTGCCGTTGAATGGACAACACCTCTCAGAGCAAAAAATACCACACCGATACTGTCCCGGACTTTTACCATCCGTTGCCGGGCGGCCGTCCGAATCTTTTCGGGGCATTGCCGTTTTTTTTACCGGTGAGCAAGGATGATGAACCCGCAAAAACATAAAAATACGCCATCAAGGCGTTTTTCCCTGCATGCCGACGGGAAGCAACACCACTATGAGGAGGGAGCCATGATACTACGTAGATTCCTATGTTTCGGGGGGGCATTGGTCCTCGCGGTACTATGCCTGTTCAATACAGCATCCATTGCCGGACAATACCTGGGACCCGGCATGGTGCAGGCACCGCTGATCACCCAGACCAGAGAGAAGGTCGGGGTGGCCAGCTTCTGGAACACCACGGAAAAATTCCAGATCCGCATCACCCCGGAGGACTCCTGGGAGCTTCGCAACGTCCAGATCTATGTGGGGAACGAACCGGTGCCCGCCACCAGGAAGGGCAACCTGATCCCCGGCAAATTCAACGTCCAGGATGAATATGCCAGCGACGACCGGGACTATATGCTGGTCCTCGACCTGGCGGACGACCTCGGCTTCAAATGGGGCGTGCCCTACACCGATCTGCGGCAGCAGAACATCGCCATGCACGTCAGCATGGTCAGGCTTGATGAGCAGGGCGCGGTGATCGACCAGGGCGCCGCCTGGGCCTACACCGGGATCGGCGCTTCGGAGGATGATGCGATTGCCGGGGAGCTGTACCCGGAATTCGAAGGCGTCGGCAAAGGCTGGTGGTTCAGCTACCTGCTGACCCATCCCATGCGCGGCCATTTCCGTGACGCGCCGGTCGAGGGACTTGCCTTCCAGACCACCACCTCCGCGGGCTATACCGACGGCGCCGGCGCCTTCGATTTCTTCCCCGGCGAATACGTCGCCTTCTCCCTGGGCCGTCTCTTTCTGGGAACCGCCCTGGCGGACCGGCAGGTCACGCCCTATGATCTGATCGAGTGGGCCGACGCCTACGACATCGGCGCACTGAACGTGGCGCGCCTCCTGCAGAGCCTCGACGGCGACAAGGACCCCAAGCAGGGGATCCTGCTCACCCCGTCAGGTCTCGACTGCCTGGAAACAGCCGCTCAAAACCTCCATCTCTTTGACCCCTGGGTGGAACCCCTGGACTTCAGGGACACCCCCTCGGTGGACGCCCTGATCACGGAAACAGTGGCGACATGCGATGGCTTGCTGGTTGAGGTCAGCGCGGCGGACGCCCTGAGCAACCTGACCCGGGGCACCATGACCAGGATGCAGAAAAACGTCTCCAAGGTCCCGGAGATGGCCACCGCCAAGGCCAAGCTCGAGCTGATGCCGGTTTATGTGCCGGCCACCCGCGCCAACGGTGAGGGCTATCCGGAGGGTTTAGAGTATTATGACGAAAACGGCAATTACCTCTACACCAGGACGGAAGCCAAGCCGCTGGTGGCGGTCTATGCCGAGGAGATCCCCGGCTACGGGACCTCGGACGTCTTTGCGGCGGTGTCGCGGGACGACGGTAGCACCTGGAAGCGGACCAACCTGTCCCGGGCCGCCGACCTCAGTTCTTTCACCCTGGAAAACGGCACGGTCTACTACGGCGACGTCAAAAAGCCGAATCTGGTCGTCCGGGACAGCTATGCCCTGGCCGCCTGGCAGAGCAAATTCTGCCGGGGCGGTCGTCCTCTCTACTCAAGGGACGAAGTCCTGGAGGACGGTGTCACCCCTAACCCCTACTACAAGGACGACATCTTCGGCGTCGGCGGCCCGCAACGCTCCCACGACTATACCGAAGAGGGTTTCCCGGAAGTGGGCGAGATTCCCTACTACTGCCTGTGGGTCGCCCGCGGCACCGTTGATTCCGCAACGGGGGATATTTCCTGGCGCAAGCCGGAACGGCTGACCTCCGGCCGCCGCGACGTCTACCAGATCTCGGTTACCGGGGTAAAGGGCGTGGGCTTCGGGGTCATCTGGCAGGAGGATCCCGAAGGGGTCCGGCCCGGCGAGGCCGCCGGACCCGGCCACGGCTGGAGCGGCGCGACCACCAGCCATACCACCGATATCTGGTACAGCTTCATCAAATGGAGCGACTTTGCCACCATCGACGAGAACTTCACCCCGAACGGCGATCCCGAGCACTCCTTTGATGATCCCGAATGGACCACCAACCGGCCCATGCCGCTGGTGCCCTTCGAAATGCCGTTGCGCCTGACCGACAACGACACCTGCAATACCGACAATATGAAGATCGAGGTCCAGGAAACCCTGGCCGACGTGCGGCTCGCCGACGGCAGCATCGCGCAGCTTCCCGCCCGCCTGCCGCCCACGGACGCGGCCGGCGACTTCATCTTTACCCCGATCCTCGACCCCACCGACCCGGAATGGGACGGCAAGCACACCGGTACTCATCGCTACTGCTATCTGCTCGACCAAAATACCAACGGCGTCCCTGACCTCTGCGCCGACTTCTACAACTTCGTCAACAATCAGGGCGTGACCAAGAGCGCCTGCGTCACCGAGGACGGCCGACTCCTTGACGCCGATGTCGGGGCCTCGCGTCCCAACATTAACTATATGTCCAAGAGCGGCGGCGCCTGGGTGATCGTCGCCTACGAGGAAACCAAGGGTGCCGGCAACGGCAACCTCGACGAGTGGGATAACGATCCGCTCACCACCCACGACGACGAGAAGGACAACCCGGATGTCGGCAAGAACGTCATCTATCACAGTTTCGACTTCCTGAACCCCGACAAGGTCAGTGGCGGTACCATCGCCAACCTGCCCACCGGCTATCTGGTCGATGGAGAAGGTAACCTGATCCTTGACTGGAAGGGCGAGCCGCAGCTGGCCTATGAAAACGCGAGGCGGCCGAGGATGCTCCCGCAGCCACCCACCCAGGCGGGACCGTCGAACACCGTGATGGTGCTCCTGTACAAGCAGGGCGAGGAGGGTAAAGGACGGCCGTCCGACATCTTCATGCGCCGCATGGTCAACCCCAAGGACGGCAAGAACCCCTACGCCGCAAAGAACTTCACCGCCGGCGCCCAGAACCTGAGCAGCGTCACGCCCACCGAGTTCTGGACCAACCCGTCGCCTGATCCGGACGCCAACGGCGACGGGACCAAGGTCGTCAAGTTCCGGCAGTCCTCGGCCAACCTCGGCGACGGCAGCGGAACCAACCCCTACGAGGACGCCCGCGCCCATCGCGGCATCCTGCGTGGCGACAACCTGTTCGTCGCCTATACCTACACCCCGAACTGGGCGGCCTCGCGCAACGCCAACGACAAGTTCGACGTCTATGTCCGCCGCTCCTTCAACGGCGGCAAGACCTGGACCACCGATCCCGGCCCGATCTCGCCGGACGGAGCGACGGTTCTGCCCGAGGAAGAAGGCGAGATCTGCCACACCCTGGTCTGGAAGGACTACACCTCGGTCTCCACCGAGGATGAGGCCAACCGCAAGGATACCTACGAGGAGGTCGTCTGCTATCAGCCGGGTGAATTCGAGCCGGCCCGGAACATGTCGCAACTCAAAAACAACAAGTTCAGCGTCATCGAGCCGCGCCTGGTCGGCACCGGGGGCGGCAACAAGCCCGACGCGACCGGTGTCTGTACAACCGGCTACCCGGAGGACTGCGAGGACAAGGACGTCTTCTACCTCTCCTGGGGCACTGAGACCAATATCCCGAGGGACCATGGCGACACCCTGGAGGAAGAGGGGGACTACGAGGTCATTGAAGGCGATCTCTTCTACACCTTCAGTCAGGACCGCGGTCAGACCTATTACCGGGAGTCCTGGGAGGTGAACCCGGACAGCGAGGGGCCGAACGCCGGCGAGACCGTGGAGCGCTGGGCCTACCTGGCCAAAGGCGACCCGAACCAGACTGAGGCCCAGCTCCGGGTCAACCCGGACGGCACCAGGTTCTACGCGGTATGGAACGAGGACGGCATCGAAGGGAGCGACTGCCGGTTCTCGCGGATCATGAGCAGCGCCTTCCGGAGGAATGTGGCAAGTCCTGCGCCTTGATCTCCAGCAGAAGAAGAGCGGAGAGCGGCCTCCGCACGGACGGCCGCTCTCCAATGATTTTCAATAATCGACGTGAGGGAGGGACAAACGCAATGAAGATCGTACACCGATCGCTGATGGGCATGGGGATGCTCATGCTGTGGACGACTGGGGCCGTGGCCGATGACGGCGCCATTTTCAGAAAAAACATTTCCGATACCCCCGCCTATGACACCGAATACGTGTCGCAGCGCATGCTGCCGCTCTACGTCACGCCGCAGAGCTCGGACGGGACGGTACTCACCGCAGGGGTAGAATATTACAATGCCGACGGTGCGCTGGTCACCACCGAAACCATGGTCCGGCCGCTGATCGGCACCTACCAGGACGGCCCTGTGGAAACCATCGAGGAGTACGAAGCCTTTCCCGGCCACGGCGCCCGCGACGCCTATGCCGCGGTGAGCCTGGACGACGGCGCCACCTGGAAGCGGACCAATCTCTCGAATTCCGCCAAGCGCTCCTCGATCAAGATCAACGGAGAGCCCTATCCGGGCGATACCCTGCGCAACTTCGCCGCCTCGGACGGCAACAAGGTGCTCTTTGTCTGGGCCAGCAAATACTGTGACAGCGGCAGCCCGAACTATGCGATGACCGAGACCGAGCGGAGCGCCGTCGCGGCCCAACTGGTTGCAACCGGCAGGATCACGGAAACCGAAGCCGGGCAGTGCACCGACAACGATCCCCTTACCCCCTGCCTCTACCTGGAAGACCTATTCGGGGTGGCCGGCTCGCAGGGCGTGCAGAGCGCCGAGGACCTTGCCGAGGAGGGCTATCCCCTGGTCGGCGACTATCCCTACTCCTGCCTCTGGGCGGCGCGCGGTTCCCTGCAGCCCGGCCTGAACGGTGCACCGAGCAAGTTCGTCTGGTTTAATGCCGAACGGTTGACCTCCGGAGTGCGAAGCGCCGAGCGCGCGGAGACGGTCTGCGTCAAGGGGGCCGGCTGCGTGGTCACCTGGCAGGAGGATCCGGACGGCGTGCGGCCCGGGCACGGCGACGGCCCGGGCGAGGGCTGGAGCGGGGCCATTGCCTACCACCAGACCGACAAATGGTACACTTACATCGCCTGGGATGACTTCGACCTGGTCAGCGCGGACGGTACCTATGGTGCGATCCAGACCCTGCCGGACTATCTCGCCACGACCACCAAGATCGGCTCTCCCAAGGCGGCCATCCCCATGGCCATGCCGGTGCGGGTGACCGACAACGCGATGTGCGTCAAGGAAAAGGACGAGGCCGGCAACACCGTCGAAAGCGATGATCCCTACTGCTACGCCGATTTCAACGGCAACGGCGCCTCGGACTTCTGCGCGTCCACGGTGGACGTCATCATCGAGACCCCGGAGGGGCCGACCTCCACCGTGGCGATGTGCGTCACCGAGGACGGCCGCCTGATGCGCGGCAACACCGCCTCCACCCGGGCGCGGCTCAGCCTGCACGGCTATTCCAGCCTCGGCGACTACAAGGCTGATCCCGTCGCCAATCCGATCAACAGCGCCTGGGTTTCCTTCACCTACGAGGAGAACAAGGGGCTCGGCGATATCTGCGACGACGGCGACTGCCTCGAACTCACCGACGCCGACAAGCGCGACATGGGCAAAAACGTCTGGTACCATACCTTTGACATGTTCCATCCGGAGGTGGTCTCCCAGGGGCTGATGCTCAACCAGCCCTCGGTCTATCCGGCTGACTGGCAAGATCCCACCGGTCTGCTGGATCCCGCCCCGCTGTCCGGATACAATTTCTGGGCCTTTACCGCCGACCCGATCTACGCGACGCAGGCCGGCCTCACCACGACCACCCTCTACCAGAGCGAGATCGCCCGGCGGCCCAGCCACGTCAGCCAGGACTGGTACGATGCCGGTCCCAGCGGCCTGGTGGCCTTCAACCTGTGG
>QZJD01000077.1 GCA_003604995.1 Desulfobulbus sp.
AGCGGAGCAGCGCTCCGTTGAGGACGATTTCACAAGGAAGACGCCGCCCAGGATATTTTTAGCCGATCGGAGCAGATCGGTCATTTTGAAAGAGGCTCATAAGTATAATTTTATCTTTTCCGTCCCGGTCAAAATCGCCATAACGCCAGCGTTTTTTTTCGATTACCGGGCTACCAACCGCCCATGCACCCGATGGAGCCGAGTTATTCCCTTGCCGGCCTGGTCGGCGCGACAAAGTGCCGCATAGTAAAAATCGTCAGATTATTTATAAGTACCACAATCGTCTGTCCCACGCTGTTCGCGGAACCGACAATTGTGATCACCTCGCCAATACCAAAAACACTGAGCACCCGTCACTGTGATTTCAACAACGTATAAGGCATGCCGGCCTCAGTCTCGTACTTTTTGCAAGACTGACACATTTATATCGTCACCCATGCCCCTGCCTTCCATCAACGCGTCCCGGCAGAGCGGCGGCAATCAGGAGCCCTGTTGATTTTACCACGCTGCCCCCAAAAGAACGCACCTTTTTTTTCTGAAATGCCGCACCCCCCGCACAAGATGAACGTCAAAAACAGAACCTTCGCAATTGTCAGCGTGGTTATCCTGGCGCTCTGCGGCCTTCTCATCGCCAAAGGCATTTCTCATTTTGAGGAGGAAATCAATCTGGCGATCCGTCAACAGGAACAGCTCATCGATGGAATTTCCGACGACATCCGGCGCCATTCCTTTGACCCCTACCTCTTCAAAATCAGACATTTCGCGGAACATAACGACCAGATCGGTCAGGCCATGGCCGTCAGGGACCGGGACCTCCTCCATCGGCACGCTCTCCCGCATTTCACCTATCTGCGCGGCGAAAACCCTTTCTTCCACTCCATGAGCTTCCATTTGCCCGACGGAACCATGTTGCTGAGCATTCAGGAGCCGGATCGTTTTAAGGACGATCCCGGCCCTCCCCGGCCCATGATTGTCGATGCCCACCGGCATAAAAAACAACGCGCCGGCTTTGACGCGGGCGCGACAGGGGCCATGTTCCGGGTGGCACAGCCCATTTTTCAGCATGACCGATATCTGGGCCTGGTGGAGTACGCCATCGAGGCCAGACAACTGGAAGAAGCCCTGGCAACGGGCCTGCGAAGCGAAGTGCTGACAATCCTCACCGTTACCCAGCGACAGAAAAGAGAACTGCTCCGGCAGGGGTTCAGGGCATACGGGGACCAGGTTCTGATCCGCCGGGGGGCCGTTTTACCTGAACGGTCCATCGACGCTATTGATTTCAGCAGCGTGGAGGACCAGCGGCTGGACATCGACGGCCGGCCCTATGTCCTGCACAGCTGCATCCACCTGCCTGACTTTCAGGACACCATCCAGGGCAGGCTCGTCCTCTTGCATGATATCTCCGAACAGGTGTTCCGGAAAAAAACCTTCATCCGCCATGGTGTTGGGCTGACCCTGGCCGTCCTTGCGGCGGCCTTAACCCTTCTCTATTACAGCTTCGGCCATCTGATCGGTCGACTCGAGCACTATGCCGGTGAAAATACCAGAGCACGGGAGGAGCTCCAGATTGCGCACGACAGATTGGATGAGCGCGTCAGGGCGAGGACCCTGGATCTGGCTAAAAGCAACGCCAGGCTGGAGGACGAGGTAACCATCCGGCGCAGGACCGAAGAAAGGCTTGACAAGCAGCGCGCCTTCCTGGAGGCGATCATCGAATCCATGACCAATCCGCTCTATGTCATCGACGCGGAAACCTACGCGGTGATCATGGCCAACAAGGCGGCCCTCGCCCTTTCCGGGTCCGAGTCGGTACCGGGATGCACCTGTTACCGCCTGACCCATCATGCCCGGTCGCCTTGCAGCGACGAGGGGCACCCCTGCCCCCTTATGGAGGTGAAGAAATCAGGCAATCCGGTGGTTGTTGAGCACATCCATTATGACAATACCGGAGAACAGCAGTTCGTGGAGGTCTATGCCTATCCGGTCTTTGATGAGCATGGCCGGGTTGTCCAGGTTGTCGAATATACCCTGGACGTCACCAAGCACCGGCGGTCGGACGAGGAACGGGAAAAACTGCTCTCCCAGCTGATCGCCTCTCAGAAGATGGAGGCGGTGGGGATTTTGGCCGGCGGCATTGCCCATGACTTCAACAATATCCTCACCGTTATCCTCGGCTACAGCCAGATCCTGGCACTGATGTCGCAGGAAGCCGATCCCCGGCGGGAGATGATCAACGGAATCCACGACGCGGCGGAGCGGGCCGCCGGCCTGACCCAGCAGCTGCTCGCCTTCAGCCGCAGACAAACGATGGAAATAGGGGTGGTCAACCCCAATGACATCGTCAGCGATATTTCAAGAATGCTGACCCGGCTGATCGGCGAGGATGTACGGATGGACATCGCCATGGCCGAAAACATCGGCAATATCAGGGCTGATACGGGGCAGATCCAGCAGGTCATCATGAACCTGGTGATCAATGCCAGAGATGCCATGCCCGACGGGGGCAATCTGACCATTGAAACCGGCCAGATCGAACTGGATGAAAAGTACGCGGCCTCCCGTCCCGGAGTCCACCCGGGACTTTATGCCATGATCACGGTTACCGACACCGGCATCGGCATGACCCCGGAAGTCCGGGAGGAAATTTTTGAACCTTTTTTTACGACCAAAAAACGGGGGGAAGGAACCGGCCTCGGCCTGTCCACGGTGTACGGCATCGTCAAGCAGCATGACGGCCACATATACGTCTACAGCGAGCCGGGCCGCGGCACGACTTTCAAGATCTATCTCCCGATAACCGACGGAACGGCTGACGAATTGGGCGCCCCCGAACACCGATCCATGCCCCCGGGCAACGAAACGATTCTGCTTGTCGATGACGACGCCTCCATCCGTCGCCTGCTGCGGGACACCCTGGAACCGCTCGGCTACGATCTGATTGAGGCGACGGACGGCGAGCATGCCCTGGCCCTGCTGGAACAGGTTGAAAAGGAAATCCACCTGGTGCTCACCGACCTGATCATGCCGGGAATGAACGGCCGGGAGCTGCTGGATGCCGTCAAGACGTTGCGACCGGAGATAAAATCCATCCTCATGTCGGGATACACGGACAATATCCTTCTGCGGCACCAGGTCTTCAGGCCGGGAGTGGTTTTTCTGAACAAACCACTCCTGCCCATAGCTCTGGCGAACAAAATCCGGGATGTCCTGGATGGGACGGAACCCCCTCGGAACGAAATGGAAATAAACAAAAAAGCATTCGCTCAATCACAAACGACTATGGGAGGCTGAACGATGGTCAAATTGAACTGCTGGGAATTCACCGGATGCGAGCGGCAACCGGGCGGCAAAAAAACCGGGGAACTGGGGACCTGCCCGGCGGCAACCATGACCAAGGCGCATGGCATCAACAACGGCGTCAATGCCGGCCGCGCCTGCTGGGTTATTTCAGGCTCGCTCTGCGGCGGAGCCATCCAGGGAAGTTATGTCGAAAAACTTGGCGGCTGCCTCAAATGCTCATTTTTCAATCAGGTTCACCAGGAAGAAGGGTCGCGTTTTATCAATTCACGGGAAATCATGAAAATATTACGCCAGGTCGCGGCGCCGGTATAACCGGGGGGGCACTGGCGGCCATGAATCAACTTTGCCGCGCCTCAACGTCGGGCGGGAATCCCTCGTCGCCTCTCCTGCTCCCTTGATCTTTCCGGTATATCCTGTATCATAATAGAGATTGTGATCCGGCTCGAGGCCTGCTGGCCTGAAGGTCGATGACCAGGCGAATGCCCGACAATAAAACTGGTATTCTCACACCCGGTTTTTTGCCCATGAATAAGAAAATTCTCCTGCCCCGGTTTCGGAGCGGGGCGCTCTCCAAGAGCGGCGCTGCCTTGCCGATGCCCCCGCCAAAGCTCCAGGGTGCAAGGGCATGACCACGACCACCGACAACGATCAGTACGCCCCTCCGGCCGGCGACGAGCTGCAAGCCGCGAAAAAGGCTGTCCAGTCCTTTGTTTCAGCCTTCCGGACCTATGCCCTGTACCCGGTGGAACATGCCTCCTCACGTAAGAACGTGGCAAAACTGCAGGAAGACCTTGAGGCCTTCCTGCGCGACTACCCCGCCCTGCGTCTGGACGTCGCAAAAAACGGCTTTTACTACAAGGGCGAGACCCTGTTCGAAGGGACCGCCGAAGAAAACAACCCCGCCTATCTGCTGACCCGGGACGGTCTTGAATTCCTCGAATTTGAAAGAGATCTCCCCCTTGCGGAAACTTCCGCCCTGCTCTGTCTCCTGAACAGAAACCGCAACCCCTTCGAAGAACCCGAAGGAGACATCGTCACGTCCCTGTGGCAGGAAAATTTTACCCATATCAACTACCAGGAAATGGATATTTTCGCCCTGGAATCCTTTCAGTTCGATTTATCCACCTTCCGCATGACCCCTGAGCAGGCCGCCGACATCGTCGATTCTCCCCATTCACAGCCGCCCACTTCCCCGCAGGGCGCGCCGGCCGGAACTATCGAATCCCCGGACCCGGAAGCTCCAAGCATACTCCTCCCGGAACAGGGCGTGACGATCATGCCCCTCACCGCGAAGGAAAAAGCCGAGCTGGCCGCCCAGATCCAGGCCGAGGAGCAAAAGGATTTCACCAGCGATGTCATCGATGTCCTGCTGATCATTCTGGTGGTGCAACACAATAAGGTCAACTTTCTCCATGCCCTGGAATTTCTGGAATTCCAGTTCTTCGAAACCCTGGATAAGGGACGCTTTCACTTGACCTACAAGCTCCTGAACAATATCCTGCTCGTTCGTAACCAGTTAAAAGAACAAAAGCCCTGGAGCCCTTCCCTTCTCGACAACTTTCTCCTTACCCTGGCCAATGAGGAAAAACTCGGCCAGGTATCGTGGGTTAAAAAGCCGGACATGCTGCGGTCCCACACCCCGTATCTGCCCCAGCTCTTGCAGATATTGCGCCTGCTCCCCCCCCAAATCATCATGACCCTTGGGCCGCTCGCCGCCAGGATCCCCATCGATAATCTGCATGTGCGCAATGAACTGCTGGCGATCATCGACAGCAAGGCGCGGCTGGAGCCGGAGCTGCTGCATTCTCTCCTCGCCAAATCCGGAGAGGAGGTAAATCTGCTGCTGGCCCCGCTTGTTGTCGGCATGGCTCGCCAGGATGCGGCCGGAATCTATCTGGAGATGACCCGGCACGCCTCCGCTGAAGTTCGCAAAATGGGGCTGGACAACTATATCCAGGCGGCGACCAGGCCTGATTTCAGCGAGTTGTTCCCCCTGCTCGGGGATGAAGACGCCAGGGTTCGCGAACGGATCACCGCCTATCTCTGGCAGGCCGGCCCGGATATCGCCGAGCCCCTGCTGATCAGCTTTCTCGAACAGGCCTGTCAGAACGGGCATGAGGACCCGAAGGCAATCGTCGACGGGTACCGGGCACTAGCCTCATACCGTACCAATGGAGCCCTGCCGTTTCTGGAAAAGACACTCCTGGACAGCAGGCTGACCGATATGTTCAACAACAGCAAAACTGTGCATATCAAGGCGGCGGCACTGGCCCTGCGAACCATTGGCACGGACGAAGCCATGGCGATCCTCAAAAAAGGGGGCCAGAGCATGCGGCCGGATATCCGCCTGGCCTGCCAGCATGTCCTGAGACAATAACATGGAAAACAAGCCGTCAGCCCCGACACCGGACCCGCTCCAGAGCGAAACCGCCCTGGAACTGCGCTTCCTGCTGGCCCTGCACATGCTCATCAATTCCGCGCGGATCCACCAGGACAACAACCGGATTCTGCTCACTTCGGTGGAACAGTTCCTGGTTATCATCCATCAACTGTTCGAAGAAGAGGATGAGGTCACCCTCCTTACCTCGGCCGGCCGCTTATATCTGCGGCAGGAAAAACTAGTGTACCGACCGAATATCGCCGGCATCATCGGCACCATGCTGGAACTCTTCGAACAGCGCAAGTTGAACGGCCTCCGGTTCTTTCCGGCTATTGAGCAGGCCCCCCCCGGCGATATCGCCTCGTTCGCCCGCACTCTCATCAGGGCGGAAAACCAAGAAAAGCCGGGCGAGTGGCTGGAAGCGGAATTGAACGATCCCCGCTTTGCCTGGGTGGAGGCGGTCCAGGCCTCGGACGAGGACCTCAAGGGGGTCGCGGCCGAAGAGGGGAAGCCGGAAGGGGCGGCCGAAGAGGGGGTATCGAGCAAGGAGCGGAACCGCAAGGAAAACGCGATCCTGACTTATGGATACGCGGTAACCTCCTTGCAGGAAATCGGCGGCAAGGTATCGGCAAACCGCAAATCCGGCATCAAAAAGGCCCTGCGCATGGTCCACAAGATGATCGACATGGTCACCGAGGACAGCAACGTGCTGCTGGGACTCAGCACCATCAGGGACTATGACGATTACACCTATACCCACTCGGTGAACGTGGCGATTCTTTCCCTGTGCCTCGGCCAGAGGATCGGCCTGCCCCGGAAATCCCTGGAAACCCTCACCCTGAGTGCCCTGTTTCACGACCTGGGCAAAATCGACGTCCCGAAAAATATTCTGAACAAGCCGGGCAAGCTCTCTGATATGGAATTCAGGGAGATGAAGAACCACTCTCTGTACAGCGTCCGGCGCATCCTGCTCCTCAAAACCTCTCCCCAAAAAAAGGCGGAGATGCTGCTGGGACCTTTTGAGCACCACCTGAAATATGATCTTTCCGGCTATCCCAAAACGCCGCGGAAGAAACCGATCAGCCTGTTCGGACGGATCATCGCCATCGCCGATGTCTTTGACGCCATCACCGCGCCCAGGGTCTACCGTCCCTTTGCCATCAGCCCCGACCGTTCCCTGTGCATCATGCAGGAAGGCGCCGGCAAGGATTTCGATCCCGTCCTCCTCAAGGTGTTCATCAACATGATCGGCGTCTACCCCATCGGTACCGTCCTGACCTTTGCCGACGGCGAGATAGGCCTGGTGGCCAAATATTCCGGGGAAGACGGCGCGGGCCGCGACCTTTGGGTGCAGATGCTGACCCCGTCGCCGGAGGGAAAATGTTTGAAGGGCGAACTGATCAATTTGGGTCCGGCTGACAGCACGACCAAAAAATTCAACCAGCCGATCCTCAACAGCGCGCACCCTGCCGCCTACAATATCCAGCCCGCGGACTACCTGCTCTGACCAACGGAGCAAATACCATATACAGCACCGAAGATCACCCGGAACCCAACATTTCGTAGGAAACGAGCAAATCGCCTTGACAGAAGCGGCCGCGGTTCTGTAGTGTATCACAATCAGGTTCCGCGTTTGCGGATGAAAAGGGAACCCCGTGCGAATCGGGGACGGGCCCGCCGCTGTAATCCCATGCCCATAGGCGCAAGGCGTCAGCTGCAAAGCCACTGTTTGACCTGCGATCAGGTTAAACGGGAAGGCGCTGACGTATCGGGAGAGTCAGAAGACCTGCCTGAGCAACAGCACGAATATTCCTCGCGGAACAGGGAAGATTCAGCAAATGTCTGCGGATAAACAGGGATATCCCGGATCGACCATTGTCGGCCCGGGATTTTTTTTGCCCGGGTCACAGCCACGTCAATCGCGCCCGCCGGAGACCGAACATCCCCCCCGGCCACGATTTGATGGAAACGAGCCATGAAAAGGAGATGACTATGACCGGGAACACCTTTGCGGCAAAATCCGCCCACACCAACCCGCCCTTGCACCATGACCGGGAAAACCTGCTCCTGGTGGCCGAGGGACTGCATGTACTCAATGACGAAGTCCGCAAGGCCATACTTGAACGCAACAAGGACGCCCTGCTTATCCTGGCCCGGCGGCACCTGGCCTGCGGGGCACATGCCCTGGCCGTCAATCTGGGACCGAGCCGGGAGATGAGCCGCCTGACTCCGTGGGTGACGGAAACGCTCCGGGAAGCCCTGCCAACCACCCCGCTCTTTCTTTCGGCCAACGGCCTGTCCTTTCCGGACCTTCTGCGCCGCCACCAACCGGGCCTGACCATCAACGCGGTCACCGCCGATCCCGCCACCCTGCCCGAAGCGCTGCGTATCGCCAGGGACGGCGCCGCCGACCTGGTCGTCCTCCTGGTCCGCCCCGGCCTCACTCCGGCGGGCAGCGAAGACCGGCTGGCCGTGGCTGCGGAAGTCATCGACCTGGCTCTGCGAACGGGGTTCCCGCTCCACCGCCTCTATCTCGATCCGCTGTTGACCCTGCGCCCCGATCCCCTGGCCTGGCGGATCAGCCGCTTCCTGCCGGACATCACCCCGGTTGCGGAAACCGTCAGCCAGCTCAGTCAACTGGACGCCGGCCTCCGCACCATCGTCGCCCTGGGCAACTACGCATTGGAGGCGGAACACGGAGAGGGAAACGCCATGCCGGCCAGGCTATTGGCCGTGCTGCTTGAAGCAGGCTTGAGCGCGGTAATCCTCAACGGCAGAAGCCCTGCCCTGCTCAACACCTGCCGGGATCATACCGCCGACAAATGCACGGTCCGCGGAATTCCCCTGGCCGCCTGAATGAGAAGGCAGGGTCAGCCGCCGCCCGGGCTATCGGCCATCTGCTCCATTTTCCGAATCTGCGCCAGGTAATACACGGCATTGTCCGGATCGATCTCCACGGCTCGGCGCTCCATCGCCAGGGCTTCCTGGACTGACCCCGCGGTCCAGAGCGCAACCGCCAGGGTGTCCAGAATATAGCCCGCCTCCTTGAACGCCACCGCCCGTCTGGCCAGGGCCACGGCCCTGGCCGGATCCCGCAGGGAAACATCATGGGCGGTGGCCAGCAACCAAGCCAGATTATTGTGGACATCGGGATTGGTCGGTTTAAGCCTGAGGGCCGACTCATAGGCGGCAATGGCCCTAGCCTCCATCTTTTTTTCCTGGAGCAGGTCGCCGAGCAGGAGGAAAAGCAGGCCGTCCTCCGTGCCCTGCCGCACCTTATGGGCCACGACCGCCTCAATGTAGCGGATTTCCGCTCCGGCCGGCAATTTTCGAAAATCCATGGCGCCGAGCACCCCGACGATGCCTGCGACCACCAGGAAATAGAGCAGCAGGCTGAAGGCGACCTTGCGGTCGTGCCGGCGAATATGGGTCCGGTCCCGTTCGCAGGCTTGAAGAAAATCAATGCGCTCGCCGATCCCGAAATGATGCCAGCTCTTCTGGTCACGGATATTGCCGCCGAGAACAGCGATCTTCTCGAAGGAATTGATCAGCCCGCTGCTGTCGCCCAGGGCCTTGAAAACGTGCAGATCGGCCTGCCGCTCAAAATTGCGGATAAAATACCCGAACAGGTAGCGGAAATAGAGGAGCATCAGCAGCAGGACCGGCAGGGCGAGGAGGACGGCGAGCACAGCCTCCGGGGCGACCCGCAGTCGATCAACCATCCGGTAAAACCAGTCGGAACCGAGGATAAAAAAGGGCAGCGGTTCGGCCGTCGCCCCGGCGAAAATGGAAAAACCGAGAAAAAGAAAGACATAGAGCAGCAGGTGTTTTTTTTTCACATGCCCGATCTCGTGGGCCAGCACCGCTTTCAGTTCGTCCCAGGTCAATGCGTTCAGCAGGGCCGGGGTGACCAGGAGATAGCGAAGGCGGGGAATGATCCCCATGACCCCGGCGGTGAGCATCTGGCCCTCAAAAAGCGGCCAGAGAAGAATCTCGGCGGAGAACCCCTGCTCCCGGCAGAACCGCTCCATCATCGTCCGCAGCGGACCGGCCGGCACCGGTCGACAGTCCCAGAGCAGGCGCACCAGGGGGGGAAAAAAAATAAGCAGAAAGAAAACAAACACCGCAAAGAGAACCAGATCCCCCCAGGGTGATTCGAGCAAGCGTTGCAAGCCCGGGACATTGAACAGGGCCAGCAGGTCAAAGAGCAGGGAAATAAGCAGCCAGGGCAGGAGAATGGGAAGGTTCGCCCGAATATTGGCGACAATGAAAGACAAGGCGGTGTGGACCCGCTGAAAGACCTGCTGATACAAGGGGCGGGCCTTTATCCACAGCAGGCTGAGAAAACCGAAAAACAGAACCAGCCCCCCTCCATTTTCCAGAACCGGCAGGCGGCCGTCCAGGGAGAGAGGGTGCAGGTAATATTTCAGGTCCAGACCATGCAGGCAGACAATGAACGTCCCCACCGCCATGATCGACAGCAGCCGTTCCCTGGCAAAGTATTCCCTGGCGACGGCCCCTCCCCTGGCGAACACCTGCCCGCAGACGAAAAAGTATCCCGCGTAGGCAAGGGAAAGCAGCGGAAGGGCGAGGAGCGGGGGCAGCGATGGCCGCGCGGGCGCCTGATCAGTGGCCAGGGCAAAGATCACCACCAGAAAATAGAGAAGATTCGTATAGAACATGGTATTCTGTTGGCAGCCGGGTCTGGCGGGTTGCCGCCCGTTCATGGCCACATCATACTCATTGTTGACCAGCCTGGCGAATGAAGAATGCAGAATTGAGAATTATCCATCCTGGTCCATGCCTTACGCCTTATTGCCCTCCTTATTCCCCATTCTCAATTCTGCATTCTTCATTCTGCATTCTTCATTCTGCATTCTGATAATCCTTCCCGCCCTCCTCGAAAAAATTATTGACTCCCAACCATTTCCTGGTAATATAAAAAATTCTTTTATAAAGATGGGCCTATAGCTCAGTTGGCTAGAGCCACCGGCTCATAACCGGTCGGTCCCTGGTTCGAGTCCAGGTGGGCCCACCACAAGAAAAAACCGGAGCCAGAGGCCAGGCGTAGCCTTCCCTGCTTCCAAACCAGTGCAACAGACTCTTGAATAAGACTTTCGGCGTTCGAAAACTTATCTCTTATCGACCTTACCCCAGCGGCAAAAAGTCAGCAAAAGAGGTACATCCCGACGGATGTACCTCTTTTGCATTTCAACAGGACAGATGAGCCCCACTGTTCAGGATATCCTCGACATCATTGAGACCTTTGCCCCGGCTCGGCTGGCGGAACCCTGGGACAACGTCGGCCTGATGCTCGGCGACCCGGCGGCGCCGGTAAGCGCCATTCTCCTCGGCCTCGACCCGACCCTGGAGCTGCTGGACGAAGCCCGATCAATAAAGGCCAGCCTGATTATCACCCACCATCCCCTGATCTTCACCCCTCTGAAAGCAGTTCACCTCGACCGGATCGACGGCAGATTCATCGATCAGGCCCTCCGCCATAAGATAAGTATCATCAGCAGCCATACCAATTTCGACATCGCTCCAGAAGGCACCAGCGATGTCCTCGCCCGCCTCCTCGGCCTGCAGGACATCCGGCCCCTGGCCCCCGTCGACCGCGGGGAACCCGGACACGGCCTGGGAAGGATCGGCGCTTACCCGGAACCGCTCAGCGCAGAGGAATTTCTCGAACGGCTGCGGCACGCCTGCTCGCCCCCCTGGCTGCTCGGCGCCGGCAGGGCACCTCGACAAATCAAAAGCGTTGCCGTGTGCGGCGGTTCCTGCGGCGAGCTGGTGGACCTGGCCCGGCAGGCGGGCACCCAAGTGCTGATTACCGCGGAGGTCAAGCATCATCTTGCCCGCCGGGCGGAAGAAACAGGGCTGTGGCTCATCGACGCCGGCCATTTTGCCACAGAGTTCCCGGGCATGCGCCATCTGGCCCGGATGCTCACCGAAGAAGCCGGCAAGCGCTTCGGCGGGCTTGCAGTCACGGTGACCGATAGCCAGAGGTCGCCCCTCAATCCGATATGATTGACAAGTTGAGATACAGAGGAATTTGAACGTTAAGCAAACCGGCATGCAGTAAACGTCAGCAACACAAACAGACCGGCCTGACAAGGAGCGAACCATTGAACGACGAAATCAGCAAACTCATTGACCTGCAGGGAATCGATTTAGAAATCGACGGCTTTGACCAGGAAATCAAAAACCGGGAACAGGAAATCCTGAACCGCGAGCAAGGGATCGCCGACAAGGAGGCCGAGATCCTCCGCCTCAAGGCACAGAACGAAGAACTGGCACAGAGTCAGCGCGATCTCAAGGCTGAAATGGATGACGCCCAGGCCCGAATCAAGGACCGGCAGAACAAGATGATGCAGGTGCAGACCAGCCGCGAGCACCAGGCGCTCCTCAAGGAGATCGAGGAAAACAAGAAGGTGATCAAGGCCGGCGAAGAGAAGACGCTCCAGATCATGGAACAGATCGAAGAGATCGAAAAAAACTCGGCCGAGCTTGCCAACCTCTGCGCCGGTGAAAAGGAACTGCTGGTCGAGGAAACTGAAAACGTCAAAAAAGAAGTGAGCAGGATCATTGCCCGCAAAAAAAGCGTGCTGGACCAGCGGGAGAAATTGACCCCGGAACTGCGCACCGGCACCCTCAAGCGCTACGACATGCTGCGCACGAAGCGCAGCGGCGCGGCGGTGGTCCCCACCAAAAACGGCATCTGTCAGGGCTGTTTCATGACCATCCCCCCCCAGCAGGACAACGAGATCCGCAAGGGTGAAAAGCTGAACTTCTGCCCGACCTGCCAGCGCATACTCTATTACGTGACCGAGGACACGGAAACCGCCGATGCGTGAACCGTACCGTGACCCGGAGATTTTTCAACGCCTGTCGGAAGGGCTGCCGGACAATCTGCTGCGTGATCTTTTTCCGGATCGGGAACCGCAATCGATCAGAGACCTGCTGCGGGGGGTCTCGGGAAAAATAACGCCCGTTGCCGGGGACGGGGCAGAGGCCCCACCTCTTCCTTTGGCAAGACCGGCGGTTTCAGCGGCCTCGCCGAGGCGCGAATTCAATGAAAACTGCTTCCTCTACACAGACGGTGCTTCGCGCGGCAATCCCGGTGAAGCCGGCGCCGGGGCGGTCCTCCTGGATGGTGACCGCCGCCAGCTGGCTACCCGTGCCATCTATCTCGGCCGTTGCACCAACAACGTCGCCGAATACCGGGCTCTGCTCGCCGGCCTGGAAATGGCGCTGGAAAACGGCTGCGAGAAGCTGACCATTCTGCTTGACTCGGAACTGATCGTTCGGCAGATTTCCGGCCTGTACAAAGTCAAAAACGCCCATCTGCAGCCGCTGTACCTTCAGGCAAAAGGCCTGCTGCAGCGATTCAAAGAGTGGCGAATCCGGCATGTGCCCCGCGCTGAGAACGCCAAGGCGGACCAGCTGGCCAACCAGGGAATCGACCGAAAAAACAGCTAGAAAAATGGTCGGAGACAAATTCAATTTGTCCCCGACATGGAGTTGGGGCGGACGCATGATCGCTCCGGTCGTCAGGCCGGGGAGGAAAGTCCGAACACCACAGGGCGCGGTGGTTCGTAACGCGAACTCCGGGTAACCGGAGGAAAGTGCCACAGAAAACACACCGCCGATGGCCCGCCGACTGCGGGCACAGGTAAGGTTGAAATGGCGAGGTAAGAGCTCACCGCTTCCGTGGCGACACGGGAGGCAGGGTAAACCCCACCGGGTGCAAGACCAAATAGGGAAACGCTTGAGGGCTGCCCGTCCGATGTTTCCGGGTAGGTTGCGC
>QZJD01000016.1 GCA_003604995.1 Desulfobulbus sp.
AAGCAGGCCGCCGCCCTGGGCAAAGACCCGCACCCGGTTGCTCATCGACTCGGCCACGTACACCCGGCCTACAGCGTCCACCGCCACCGCGGTCGGCTTGTCCACCCCCGCGTCCAGCGACGGCAGCGCATCGAAGGCGGCCATGGTCGCAGCCTGGGACGTACAAAAATCAGCCAGCAAGAGGATCAGCATGATCCCAATTGTCGTTACCCGGAATGTTTGCTTTTGCATAGACTGCCGCCTCCCTTATTCAATCATTGCTCAATGAACGTTCACTCAAAAAAATAGGTTGAACCTTACGCTTACGGGCACTGTCCAGCTCCTTTCAGCATCTCGCAGCGGGCGAGAATTTCCGGAGCGGATAAAGCTGATCCGTAGATATTTACCTCATCAACTTTGCCCGCAAAAGGACCGTAGTTTGAATCATCAAGACATAACGATGTCGAAATGTAGACATTGGTCCGTGGAGAGGCGAGGCCGGTCCGGACCAGGTTGCCGTTCAGGTAGATCCGGGGTGTCTTGTTGGTATAGGTGACCACGATATGGTGCCAGGTTGCCGCAGCCAGGGTCCCGTTATAGACCGCGATGGCAGGCATATAGCTGCCGCTGTGTTCATAGACGGATATGCCGTTGGTCCCGATGGAAACGCCCATGCCGGCGTCAGGGGCAAGATAGTAGTTGGCGCCGAAGAGATATTTCTGGCCGCTAATCCCGCCCGTGCCTGTTGTGTTTTCGGCATCGGTGCCGTCATGGGGCACGGACACCTGGACCATGGCTTCCAGGGTAAAGGTGTTGGCCGGCCGGCCGCCGGTATATCCCCAGAAAACTTTGTCATCGCCGGAGCAGGACAGCCCGTTTCCCGAAAAGCCGGTGGACCAGTAGCTGGCGCCGGTGATCGTGCCATTATTGCCGCCGCCGGTATCAGCCGCGCTGCTCCCGGTTCCCTCATCCAGATGCCATTGGCTGATCAGGCTGTTGGCGGTGGTAAAGGAGGTTTCATTCGAATAGGGCGACCACGCCAGCTTGTTGTCCTGGTAGCGGACCCTCCAGTAATACACGGTATTCGCAGAGAGGAAAATACTGACGGTATGACTGTCGGAAGCGGCAGCCGCCCCGCTGTCATACACGACATTGGCGGCAAAGGCCGTACCGCTTCCGCTGCTGATGAGCCACTGGCTGGCCTGATGGCTATCACCGCCATCCCCGTCCGCGAATGCGGTGGCGGTCAGGTCAGGGGTACGGGACACCCAGGTTGCCCCGTTGGCCGGGGAAAGGTTGGCGGGCTGTTCGGGCGAAACATTGCTGATGATCGTAAAGCTTGTCGCGTCGGAATAGGCGGACCATTCTCCCTTGCTGTCCTGGTATCGTACCCGCCAGAAGTAGGTGGCGCCGAAGACAAGATTGCTGCTCAGGGTGTGGCTGGTTGTTCCGGCTGCCGCTCCGCTGTCGTAAACTATGGCTTCATCAAAGACGGACCCGCTGGTGCTGACCTGCCACTGACTCGCCTGGTGGGTATCCCCGGCATCAGCGTCGATAAAAACATCCGCGGCAAGCTGGGGCGTCTGGGTCGGAATATCGCCGGCGCCGTTACCGGGTGAAACATTGCTCGGTTTTTGGGGGATCTGGTTGCTTGCCGTGGTGAACTGAATCTGTGCTGCATGATTTGCCCAGTTGCCGCAGCCATCCGCCTTCATCGGATAGACCTGATAGCAATAGGTGGTGCCCGCCGCGAGACCGCTGTCAGTACTGGTCATGCTGTTGGCGTATACGGCCCGGACCTGTGCCGTGGTGAGCGCCCGGTCATACATTCGCACATCATCAAGATTTCCGGTAAGGTTCTGGCCGATGGAATAGGGCGCGGTTCCATGATCGTACAAGGTGCCGGTATAGGAATTGCCGCCTTTTTCCTGCCCGTCGACATACAGCGTTATTTTTTTGCTTGCGTCGTCAACAACACCGACCACATGGTGCCATACCCCGAGTTCATAAGGTCCTGGATCGATAACCGTCGTCTGACTTCCGGTAGAGTTGGTGATATACAACTGGAATCGCCCGCTCGAGTCAAACCCCAGAACTGTTTTTGCCGGATTGGTAGTGGACCTCGCCAGGACCTTGGCGGGATAAGTGCCCGGCGCTGACGCCGCTTTGATCCATCCAGCAAAGGTAAAGCTGGTCCCGGTCACGGCCTGCAGGCTGCCGTCGCCCGGGATGGTAATGCTTCGATTGGCCGCGAAACCGCCGACCTTGCCGAGCTGACTGTCAGTAACAACCGAGGGCGGCCAGGAGGAAATCAGGGTGGAACCATGATTGCCGTCCACAGCGCTGTCCTTCATTTCGCCGGTGGTTCCGTTCCAGGAGGCCTCGTTCATGGCAATATCCATCTTGGCCACGGCCGGACCGCCGACGGTGTTGAACCGGAAGTTGTCAACGAGCGCGGTGATATCCTGAGCTTCAGCCCGATTGGCATGCTGGGCAAAGCCTGCCCAGGCAGGGGCGAGATCGGCGGTCAGCGGCTGGCTGTGCCTGGATATCAGCATCCACTTTGCCCCGTCCCAGTAGTAGCCGGACAATTGCCGGTTGCTGCGGATCATGCGCAACGTGCCGGAGGTGGCTGTGGTGGGGAACACGCCTGTTTCATTTACCCCGTTTACCGTGGCGGAGAAGACAAAACCATCCTTCATTCTGGCGACGAACATGTTGTTCTGCTTGCCGTTGGTGGCGGGAAGATACATGTCCAGCCGGACATACGAAAAGTATTTGGAGGCGGTAATGGTGCCATTGGGCAGAGAGAAATCGTACTGGATGTCAAAATCCTTGTCGCCGATAATCCCGGCGAAATTCTTCGGGGCCAGAGAGGAATAGTTGTAGCCCGCGGTGCCGGTGCCGTTGGTCACGCTGTGCAGCATGACGGCGCCGTTTTCCCAGGTTACCGACGAGGAACCGCTGGCGTCCGAAACATGGGCCGGGAGCGTGCCGGTGCGGGCCGTCTGTACGTTGGCGCCCGGCACCCAGGCTGTCAGATCAATGCCGCCGCCAAAATCATCATGCCGGTAAATGGTTTGCACCGGCTCAAAGCTCAGACTGGTTCCATCGCAGGCCTCCGCCTTTCTTTCGATCCGGTAGCTCTGCTCGCCCGGCATCTTGTCATCCCAGGAGAGGAGGATGTCAGAGAGAAACTGTTGGGGGGTGATGGTCAGCACGGTGGGGGGGAAGTACACCGGTGTGCTGCAGGCATCCCCCATGCCGTCACAGTCCGAATCTTCCTGAAACTCGTTGAATAGAGTTGCGCAATTGTCGCATGCATCACCGACACCGTCACCGTCGGTATCGCTCTGGGTAGAATTGGGAGTGGAGGGGCAATTGTCACAGGCGTCGCCGATCGTATCCCCGTCGGCATCGGCCTGATCGGCATTTGCGACGTAAGGACAATTGTCGGCGTCCCTGATAACCTCGTCGCCATCGACATCCAGAGGGCAGGGGCCGGTCTTCAGGACATAGAGTTCCCGATTGGGGAAGCTCGTGTTGCCGATATCGTACTGGCCGGTTACATAGACCATTCCCACCGGATCAACCGCAATGCCCTGACCACGATTGTCATACGGTGATCCGGTCGTCCCTTCCCACAGCAGGTTACCGTCAGGATCATGGCTGCTGGTGACGAGCAGGCCGTAGATCTTTGTTGGGTCGAGGGTCGTCTGGTTGAAAAAGCCGGTGATATAGCTTTTGCCAGCGGCATCGACCGTTACCGCATTGCCCTGGTCATCATTGGCCGTACCGGTCTGGCGAATCCAGAGCTGGTTTCCTGACCCGTCCAGTTTTGCGATGAAGATATCCTTGCCGCCCTTGCCCTGTCCGGGGACCAGGGTGCCTTTGGTATACCCGGTGACATAGATGTTGAAGGCGGCATCCACGGCAATCCCGAGCCCTTCTTCATCGGCTGTTGTCCCGAACTGCCGGACCCACATCTGATTGCCGGCGTCATCGTACTTGGCAATGAAGATGTCCCGCCCACCCCTGTATTGGCCGGCGACCAGGGCACCCCTGGTATAGCCGGTGACATAAACGGACCCGGTTGCGTCCACGGCAACGCTCGTTCCCTCATCCGAGGCCGTGGTGCCGAACTGCCTGCTCCATGTTTCAGTCCCGTCCGTGGCAAATTTTTTCAGGTAAATATCTCCGATCATCTGGGGATAGACCCATACCCCGTCGATCATGCCGGTGATATAGATATTGTCGGCGCCGTCGACAGCGATGCCGCGGCCATAATCTGTATTTACGGTACCGAACTCCTTGTGCCATTGCAGCTCTCCGTCGGAGTTGTACTGCAATAGCTGTATGCCCCAGCCGCTGTTGTAGGTGCTTCCTACGGTGTAGACATTCGTGCCGCTGTCCAGGGCCACACCGTTGATTTCATAATCCGGGGCATTGACATTCGCGGTTCCGTCATACTGGACCTGCCATAGTCGATTTCCGGAAGGGGAATATTTGGTGAGAATCGTATCCGCCCAATTGGAACTCAGGATTTTGCCGCCCGCGTAGACATTGCCTCCGGAATCCACGGCGATTGCATTACCGGTGTCATTGGCGCCTGTCCCGGTGCGGGCCTCCCAGATGGCGGCGGGCTCAGCCCCGCATGTCGGCGCTGCGTCACAGGCATCACCAATGTTGTCCAAATCCGCATCCTCCTGCTCCTTGTTCGACACACCCGGACAGTTGTCGCATAGATCACCGAGGGAGTCGCCGTCGCCGTCGAGTTGATCGACATTGGCTGTTGCGGGACAGTTGTCAAGATCATCGGGTACCCCATCGGCATCCAGGTCGGAATTGATGCCATAGGTTCCGGTGAGGTCGAGGTAGGGGCGTAAGTACCAGTTGTCGGGCATGGACCCGGACCATTCGTATCCTTCCGTGGTCGCTATTCCCGCGGCCAGTTCCGCTGAGGTAAGAGTGCCCAGGGAGGTATGGCATGCTCCGCAGGAAAAATCCACATCAGCGCCGCCCCTGTTTGCCGACGTATCCCACTGGCCAGGATCAGCGAGCTCGACGTATTTGCTCTGTCCGGCATCCCAGCCGAGCAGTCGGAATCCTATGTTCTTCGTGGTGGCGGTCGTGGAGGCCGAGGTCATCCGGGGAGAGGCCGTACCGTGTGCATTGTGGCAATAGGTGCAGGAGAGATTGATGTTTGTTGAGAGGACATGCACGGTGTGGAGATTCATATCCATGTGCGTTGCGCTGTACAGCACATTGGTGTCACGCCGGAAATTGGTGGTGGTTATCGTTCCGGTGTTCAACGTAATGGCGTCAGTTCGATGGCAGGATATGCAGAGCCGGTAGTTGTTGACATCGGGCAGCCCCTCCTGGGTGGGCGGCATGTCTTTGCCGTCGTAATATCGATAGTTTTTCGAGCCGGCGACATGGTCCAGATGGGGTTTTTGGGCGGAATGACAGAGGATGCAGGTTACGGCGGGGTTTCTTCCATGACCGGTGATGGAAAAGCCGTAGGTGGCGTTGTCCCCCATGACGTTCACCGTGGTTACGCCGGTGCCGTCGTGTCTGGAGTTGGCGGGTGCGTTGTCGTGACAGCCGGCGCACCACATTTCCTTTCCGTCCTGGAAACGATATCCGTTGTACACGCCGCTGCGCCAGCTGTTTTTTGCGCCGATCGATCCCGAAGTGGAATCAACGCCATTAACAGCCCCTCCCGGGCTGTGGCAGGCATCGCAGACCGAGGTGTGAGCAAGATCCTGCCCATCCTTGAATGCCGGGAAATTGGTAATGTCATGACAGTCGTTGCAATAGAGGCCGGGCCCCTTCAGGTCATCGGCATCGGTTTCGGTGTGGGTGGAATGGCTCTGAAACGTACCCTTGCCTTCGCTGCTTGCGATTCCGGCAGTGTAGGGCGCGGTCAGGTCGGGGTCGTATTTTGTGCCTGGATCGTGGCCGTGGCATTTTTCACACCCGGTGCCGTTGCTTCCCCCGCCTCCGTGACCGAAACCATTGGCATGGTTGTGGCAAAGGATGCAGTTGCTGCCTTGCCTGTTGCCATGGTTCTGGTCGCTGCCGGAACCGTCGTTGCGAAAGTGGGAGGTCATGGTATGACACACTTCGCAGATGCCGTTATAGATGGCATCGCCGTCGGCAAAGGAATTAACTCCGGTTTGGTCCTTGAAAATTACGGATTTCGTGCCGTTTTTTCCGGGGATGAGAGTGCCGTTGACATCATAAAATTTGATGTTCTGCAGGTCGATGGAGCGGCGGATGAATTTGCCGTAGGAGCTGCCGTTGTACTTTTGCTCCTGGAGGTGCTGGTTGTGGCAGACCCGGCACTCCACGGTCCAGGTACCGTACCGGGAGGATGTTGTCAGGCTGGAGTGTGTGGTGGAGACCGCGGGTATACTGAGTTCTCCGTAGAGGTGGCATTTCTCGCAGGTAGCATTGGCGGGTGTTTCATCGATGGTGCTGGGCGGGTGCCCTAGCGGCGGCAGGAGGTTTGGTTCGGTGGAGGACATATCATGGCACGAAAGGCATCCTGCCGTATCGTGCGGCAGATCGAGTGCTTCGGCAGGTGCAGCAAAAAAGGAAAAAAAATACAACAAGGCGATCAGTTGGCGGAATGCCAACTTGAAGACGGACGTGCCCCCCATGTTCTCCCCCCTTTTTTTTGTGCTTTTCCCGGCTTGGAAAAACACTTATTTGTTCCATATCACATCTAATTTGGAAAAACAAGAAATACCTTTTTCCGGCAAGTTAAGTGTTGCGATGATGGTTGGTTGCGGCTTTTCCAGGTGTTCTGGCTGACGAAACGGATTGTATCCGGCTCAAAGGTTGATGTTTCATTTGCATGCGAATGCCTGGAATGGTAATTTAGCAATTTGTTCCGAATACGGACTGAGGACGCAACCTGAAGAAACGTTCCATTCTGCGGCTTGTATTGGGTTCCGGGCAGAGTTCTGCCTCAGGAGCTGCTGAATTACCATCCAACAGAGATGTTATGTCGTTGAGCTATGGTCCGGATATGTGCCTCGTGCTGCCGGAAGCCGTTCGGCAGGCCATGCTGGACCATTGCCGCCGGTCGCTGGCGGCATTCAGAGAAGGGCGGTCTGCGGAGTGCAAGGCCTTTGGCCTGATCTGCGGCACGGTTGCGGATCAGGTGGTAACCGCTGCCGATTGCCTGCCCCTGCACAAAAATGTTCGCTCGCAATCGCCCCATAAGGAACGGATGGACAAGGTGATGGCCGAGTATGCCATCCCCTCGGAGACCCCGCTGACGATGCGGGGCTGGGTGGCTGATCCCGCGGAACTCTTTGCCCGGATCAGGGAATGCCGGGAAAGGGGAGGGACCCTGCTCGGAACCTATCACATGCACCGGCTGGGCTGGCCGCATGATCCGCTTCGGGATACCCCGACCAGACTCGATGAAGTGCTGGCCAGAGAAAGCGGTCTGCTGATGTTCATCATCTCCATGGTCGAGCCGGACCGGCCGATAATCCGCGTTTTTTTCGAGGGTAACAAGGAGCAGGAATTGCTGGTACGTTGAAAAGCAGGGCCGCCGACCCAACCGGTTCGCGGTCATCGGGTTTGTCGCCTCAAGCCGTGGGGCGAGCAACCCTACCCCCGATATATGCATCGAATGGAAAGAGAACAGGAAAAAGCACCGGCTCTGGTGATCGAGTATACCGACCCCCTGGAAGGGTTTCAGGGATGGCTGGTGATCGATTCCCTTGACCACCGGCTCTGCGCCGGAGGCATGCGGGTGCAGTCCGGCCTGAGCCGGGCGCACCTGACCCGGATGGCCAGGAACATGGGCTGCAAGATGCGGCTGTGCGGCCTGCGGGTCGACGGCGCGAAAGCCGGCATCGACTACGATCCCGCCGCGCCCGGAAAAAGCGCGGCCATGGCCAGGTTCATCCAGGCGATTCTCCCCTATGTCAGGACCCGTTATTCCATGGGCCCCGATCTCAATGTGGCAATGGCCGAGTTGGACGGGATCGGCAAAACCCTTGGCCTCGACTCGGTAAAGATGGCAGTGGCCGGGGCGCAGGGCTGGGACCTTGCCTATTTCAACCAGCGCTACGCGATTCTTGGGAAAGAAGTCGATGGAATTCCCCTCGGCCGGCTCCGGGCCGGCTATGGCGTGGCCGTGGCCACCCTGGCCGTTCTTGATTATCTGCAAATTCCTTACCCACAGGCCAGGGTGGCGATTCAGGGCTTCGGCAGCCTGGCCCGCGCCGCCGCCTGGGGCCTTGCCCGCAACGGGGTCCGGATCATGGCCATTGCCGATGTCAACCAATGTCTCATTGCCGGAAACGACAAGGAGCACGATATCCCCACCCTTCTCCAGGCACCGGCCGGGGCACTGCCGGACCGCGACTTGACCGGTGATGTCCGGCAGGCGGCCCGGGAAGGAATTTTTGACGTCCCCTGCGACATTCTGGTGCCGGCGGCGGTGGAGGGAGCGATCAGCGAGCAGGTAGCAACCCGTCTCCAGATCCGGGCCGTGGTTCCCGGCGCTAATCTCGCGGTGCCGGCCCGGTCCGAGGATATCCTTGCCCAGCGGGGAATCCTGGTCCTGCCGGACTTTCTGGCCGGCTGCGGCGGCTCGCTCTCCATGGAGGGATTGTTTGCGCCGCGGGAGCATCCCGCGCCGGAACAGGTCCTCGCCCATGTCGAGCAGCGGATGAAGGAGCTGGTCCGGCAGACCCTTGCCCGCGCCTTTGCTTCAGGCCTTTCACCAACCCGGGCGGCCTGGCGTCTCTGCGCGGAAGCCGTGCCTCAACCGGGGACCAGACCGTATGGCAATCCCTGAGGAGCTGCGATGCCGTCCCATCCGATAGATTTTGAGCTGCAGGCCCATTATTACGTCACGCCGGAACTCCGGGAGGTCTTTGCCGAAGAGCGGCGATTGAACCGCTGGCTCCAGGTGGAGGCGGCCCTGGCCCGAGCCCAGGCCGAACTCGGCATCATCCCGTCGGAGGCAGCCGGCGAGATAGCGGACAAGGCCTCCCTGGACCAACTGGACCTGGAGCGGATCAGGCAGGAATACCAGCGCAGCCGCAACTCCCTGCTTCCCCTGGTCAAGGTGCTGCGGCAGGCCTGTGCGGGCGGCAGCGGCCAGTACGTGCACCACGGCGCCACCACCCAGGATATTCTTGATACCGGGCAGGTGCTGGAGCTGCGGGACGCCCTGCGGATCATCTACCGCGATCTCCGGCGGGTGGAGGAGATCCTCATCGCCTTGAGCACCAGCCATCGGAACACGCCGATGATCGGCCGCACCCACGGCCAGCAGGCTCTGCCCATCACCTTCGGCCTGAAAACGGTCACCTGGGCCGCCGAGGTCCGGCGTCAGCTCGAACGGTTGAAATCTCTGTACCCTCGGGTCATGGCCGGGCAGCTCGGCGGGGCGGTGGGCACCATGGCGGCGCTTGGTCCCCAGGGCCGGGAAGTGGCGAAGCGGACCATGGCTCTCCTTGGTCTCGGCTGGCTGGTGCCGGCCTGGCACACCAGCCGGGACAACATGGCTGAAACCGCCTCCTGGTTCGCCCTGGTCGCCGGGACCCTGGAAAAGATCGCCAATGAGGTTTTTCTTCTCGGTAAGACCGAGGTCGGCGAACTGGCGGAAGCGCCGCCGGACAGTCTGATGAGCAGCACCATGCCCCACAAGCGGAATCCGGTGTTCTGCCAGCGGATTGCGGCCCTGGCCCGGCAGATCCGCCCCCTTGCCGCCAGTGTGCTGGAGGGCATGGCCCACGAGCATGAGCGCGATCCGCGCCTTTTGTGGTCCGAGTGGCTTGCCATGCCGCAGCTGTCCATGTACACTGGAACCGCGGCCGCGTATATGGTTGCGGTCCTCAACGGTCTGGAGGTCCGGCAAGAGAAGATGATGGTCAATCTCCTGCAACACAGGGAAACAGTCATGACCGAATGGCTGCTTTTCCGTCTTGCCCCGGCCCTCGGCAAGGCGGCTGCCCAGGAACGGCTGCATGCGCTGGTACGCCGGAGCGGCGAGGAGGCGCGCCCCCTGCGGGAGCTGTTGGCCGAAGATCAGGCGACTGGTCCACTGCTGACCGCGGACGACCTGGAGACCCTTGCCCATCCGGAACGCTACACCGGGCTGGCGTTTGAACTGGTCGATGACGCCCTGGCCTGGATTGCCGCTCACCGACAACACGATCCCGAGGTGCTGCTCCCATGACCTGCGAGGCGTTCCGCAGCCATATCGTTGATTCGCGTTTTTTCGGCAGCGGGTATACCACTGAAGAGGCCCGGCGGGTGTTCTGCGACCTGCGCCGCCTGCAGCGCTGGCTGGAGGTAGAGGTGGCCCTGGCGCACAGCCAGGCCGAAATGGGCGTCATTCCGATGGAGGCGGCGCAGGAACTTTCGAAGACCGCCCGGCTCGATCTCCTCGATCTGGAAGCGATCAAGGCTGATCGGGCGCGAACCGGCCACTCGCTGATTCCCCTGCTCAATGCCTGGCAGCAGGTAGCTTCCCCGGGGGCACGCAAATACATTCACTACGGCGCCACCACCCAGGATATTCAGGACACCGCCCAGACCTTGGAAATTCGCGACATCCTTGCCATTGTCGAGCGCGACAGCCAAGCCGTCATTCGTCGTCTGACCGAGCTGGCCGAGCAGTACCGGGACCTGGTGATGATCGCCCGCACCCACGGCCAGCAGGCCCTGCCCACCACCTTGGGCGCCAAGATTGCGGTCTGGCTCGATGAGATGCTCCGCAACGCCGAGCGGCTGCGCGTCTGCCGGGAGACCGTCCCGGCAAGCCAGCTGTTCGGTGGGGTCGGCACCATGGCCGCCTTTGGCGGACAGGGGATCGAGCTGCTGGAGCGCTTTTCTTCGCGGCTCGGGCTGGCCGCCCCGCTGTGCTGCTGGCAGACGGCCCGGGACCGGCTGGCGGAACTGCTGTCCGCCTTCGCGATCCTGGCCGGGACGCTCGGCAAGATCGCCAACGAGATCTGCCAGCTGGCCCGGGACGAGATCGGCGAGCTGGAGGAGCCCTTCCACATGGGCAAGATCGGCAGTACCACCATGCCCCACAAGCGCAATCCCGAACTGTGCGAACAGGTGGTCGTCCTGGCCCGGCTGGTCAAGAATTGCGCGGCCCTGGGTTTCGAGGCCCTGATCAATGAGCATGAACGGGATTACCGGGCCATCCGCCTGGAATGGGTGTCGGTCGCCGACGCCTCGCTCTATGTCTGCGGATCCCTTGCCCTGATGCGGACCATCCTGGCGGATTTGATCGTGCACGAGGAGCGGATCCGGCAAAACGTCGAGCAGGCCGCGGGCCTGATCGCCACGGAGGCGCTGATGTTCCGGCTGGCGGAGAGCATGGGCAAGCAGGCCGCGCATCAGCTTCTCTATGAAATTACCATGGAGGCGAGAACCGCGGGGAAGCGGAGCAGTGACCGGCCCCTCATCGATCTGCTGGCCGCCCATCCCGAGATCCAGCAGGTCTTTACCCTGGAAGATCTGCGCCGGGCCATTGACCCGGCCCGCCATATCGGCCTGGCCGGGGAGCTGACCGACCGGGTAACTGCGGCCGCCAGGGCAGGGTTTGCGGAAAACGGCTCCGCCGGCCATGCCGCATCACCCTGTCCCCTGCGGAATTCTGGTTTTTGCCCTGTTTTGGGGGGATCGTGACGGCGCCGGCCAATCCCATGCCGGGCGAAGAAATTGTGCCCCTGTTCACCACTCCTGTCCAGGAGTCGGGCACAAGTTTTTTAGCTTTTCTCCTCATCCGCCTGTTCCTGCCGGCAATCGTGCTGCTGGCGTCGCCGGCCTTTGCCCATGTCGGCGCCGACGACATGCCGGACGCGGTGGCCGAGGTCGAATACTCCATTTTCCTGGAGTTTCAGCCCAAGGATACGGTGATCCGCAACAAGCTGGGCATGGTCTACTACCGGCTTAACAAATACAAGGAAGCGGTCAGGGAATTTTCCCGGATTCTGAAGCAGGACCCGGACAACTACGACGCCCTGGACGGCATGGGCCTGGTCCGGGCCGCCCAAGGGGAATATGACGAGGCCATCGACCTGCACCGGCGGGCCATCGGTCTGAACGATGAGGATATGATGGGCTATTTTCATCTGGGCAGCGCTCTGGAAAAGAAAGGGCGGCTGCCCGAGGCCATGGAGGCGTATCAGGCCGCCCGGGCCAGGTACAGCAAGCAGTATCCCCAGGGGACCGACAACAAACAGGCCGTTGAATTCGGCCGGACCCTCGAGGCGGCCATCGCGGGTCTCGAAACCAGATTGTAAGGCGGAGGACAGACATGCGCAGGATTGCTGCACTACTTCTACTCTCGGTTCTGGCTGTTTCGTGCAGTCCGCCCGCCGCGGACAAGGGACCGACCTATCGGATCGGCTACATGATCTGCAATTCGGAAAAGGAGACCCTGGACCGCTTCCTGCCCCTGACCAAATATCTCGGTGAAAAGCTGGGGGTCAATTTCGAGGCGGTGGCCATCGACACCACCGATTTCATGAAAGAGGTGGATACCCTGGATTTCACCCACACCAATTCGCTGCTCTATATCATGATGCACCGCTTCAACGGCGTGGATATCCTGGCCGCCGAAAAGAGTGGCTCCCTGGGCTACCGTTCCCAGGGGATCATCTTTGCCCTGAAGAAGAGCGGCTTGCAGAATGTGGCCGATCTCAGGGGGAAGACCATGCTCTTCGGACCGATGCTCGCGCCCACCGGGTTTATGAGCCAGATCGACATCCTGGAACAGAACGGCATCGACCCGGAGAACGACCTGGCCTTCTATACCATCCCGCCGGGCTCGTTCAAGCACGAAAAGGTGATTTACGGGGTCATGTTCGAGAAATACGATGCCGGCGCCATCCCCCTCAGTGATCTGGAGGAGATGGCCGCGGAGGGTCGGATCGATGCGGAGGATTTCACCATCATTGCCAAGGCCCCGCCTATCCCTTACTGCAATTTCGGGGTCAGCCAGCGGGTGGACGAGCAGTTGGCCGCCCGGTTCAAGGCCGCGCTCCTGGCTCTGACCAGGGCGGACACCGTGGAATACGAGGGCGAGCGGGTCAGCGTTCTGGCCCGGGCACTGGCCGACGGTTTTGAAGATGTTCAGGACAGCGACTTCGACATCGTCCGGGAAATGGCCAAGCGGACCAATATGCCGCCGTACCAGGAATATTAAGTTCGTCAAGTTTATCAAGTTCATAAAGTTCATCAAGTACGGAGTTTGCTGTGAGAGGGGGAGAGGAAAACGTTGCCAGCCCGCACCCCCGCACCCCGCACCCCGAAACCCAAAACCCGAAACCCAAAACCCAAAACCCGAAACCCAAAACCCAAAACCCGAAACCCAAAACCCAAAACCCAAAACCCAAAACCCGAAACCCAAAACCCAAAACCCGA
>QZJD01000007.1 GCA_003604995.1 Desulfobulbus sp.
CCCTCGTCGCCCGGGCTCAGGTTTTCGGTGCCCGGCACCATGGGGATACCGGCCTCGGCCATGATCTTGCGGGCGGTGACCTTGTTGCCCAGCTTCTCGATAACGTCGGAAGTCGGGCCGATGAAGATCAGGCCGGCATCCTCGCAGGCCTTGGCCAGCAGGGGGTTTTCCGCGAGAAAGCCGTAGCCGGGGTGGATGGCGATGGCGCCGGAGCGCTTGGCCGCCTTGATCACCTTCTCGATGCTGAGGTAGTCCTTGCGGGGACCGTCGCCGATCCAGACCGCCTCGTTGGCTATCCGGATGTGCCGTGATTCATGGTCCGGCGTTTCAAAAATGGCGACCGCCTCGTAGCTCAGCTCCTGGATTGCCCGGATGATCCGGATGGCAATCTCCCCTCGGTTGGCGACTAAAATTTTTGTGCTCAATGTTCTGCCCTTCTGTAAAAGAGTTCAATAAAAACTGATAGATGTATTGTCAAAATAACCCCGGCGGAGAGGTGCCGGATGAGAACAGCAGGAAATGTCCGTCGATGCGCGAGGCATTAAGGACGTATAATTAGCATGCTCGGCGCTGTTTGGCAAGGGCCTGCCGGCGGATTTTTGCGAAACTGGCCGAAAAGCGGCAAGGTCCGCCGGAACGGCGTATCCGATTATTTCACAAAGAGGGAATGGACGGTTTCGCTGAGTTTTTCCATGGAATAGGGTTTGGGGACAACCCCGGAAAATCCGTACTTCGTGTAGTCGGCCATGATCGGGTCGTTGGAGTAGCCGCTGGAGACAATCGCCTTCACCTGGGGGTCCAGGCTGCGCAGGCGGGCGATGGTTTCCTTGCCCCCCATTTTTCCGGGGACGGTCAGGTCAAGGATCACCCCGTCATAGGGGCGGTTTTCGGCGATGGCCTCCTGGTACATTTCCACGGCGCGTTCGCCGTTCTCGGCCTCGGCAACCTCGTAGCCCAGGTGGGTAAGCATCTGCAACACGACCTTTCTGACGATCTCGTCGTCATCCATGACCAGAATTTTTCCCATGCCGTGCCGGGGTTCAGCGCTCACGGCCTCCTTTTCCTTGATTTTTCGTGTTGAAACCGGCAGGAAAATGGTCATGGTGGTGCCGACGCCAAGCTCGGAGTCAACGGTGAGCAGGCCGTTATGGTTGCGAATGATCGAATAAGCGGTCGCCAGGCCAAGGCCGCTGCCCCTTTTCTTGGTGGAAAAATAGGGGTCAAAGATCCTGGAGAGATGCTCCTTGGCGACGCCGATGCCCTGGTCCCGGATATCGATGCGCACATATTCCCCGGCCGGCAGGGGGTGGGCGTTCTGCTTGCTGAGAGTGCAGTTGCTGACCCGGACGGTGATCATTCCGCCATCGGGCATGGCCTGGTCGCTGTTGATGACCAGGTTCTGGAGCACCTGGCTGAATTGGCCGGTATCCACATCCACCGGCTTGATCTCCTCTTCCGCCTCCAGGGTCCAGGTGGTTTTGGAGCCGCTGAGAACAAAGGCGGTCACCTCCTTGATAATGCCCAGGACCGACGCGGTTTCCTTGACCGGCGCCCCGCCTTTGGCAAAGGTCAGCAGTTGCCGGGTGAGCTCCTGGGCTCGATAGGAGGCATTTTCAGTGTTCTGGAGGAGTTGATTGACCTCCGGGTCGTTGGATTTCAGTTTGGCGAGGAGGATGTTGCCGATGATCCCGGTGAGCAGGTTGTTGAAGTCGTGGGCAATCCCGCCGGCGAGCAGTCCGACCGCTTCGAGTTTTTGCGTGCGGCGCATTTCCTCTTCCATGTGCAGCTTTTCGGTGATGTCCCGGAAAAAGCCGCGCAACGCAACGGGTCTGCCGTCAACGAAACGGCAGTTGATTTTGCCCTCCACGAAGACTTCCTTGCCTGCCTTGCTCCTGAAGACGGCCTGGCAGGCGATCTCCCGGCCGTCCTCCAGAATCTTCCGTAATTTGTCCCGGCAGGCCTCGCAGTGGTCGGGGTGGAGGATGTCGAAAATGTTGAGATGGGCCACCGCGTCGTCATCGTAGCCCAGGGTTTCCTGCCAGGCTTTGTTCACCACCAGGATTCGGCCGTCCGGCGCGATAATCAACAGCATGTCCGTGGCGTTGTCAAAGAGGTCGCGATAGCGGTCCTCGCTTTCCAAAAGGGCCATCTCGGTCCGGCGCCGATTGGTGATATTCATGTATAAAATGACGATCCGCTGCAGCTCGCCGTCCCTGCTGAAGATGGGAGTGGCGACGATCTCGTAGAACCGGTTCCGGCAGTGCCAGGAACGGACCCGGACGCTTTTACGGCGTTTCCTGATCTGGAAGAAGAGACAGTTCGCCTCGCTGGTCTCTCCATTGCAGACGGCATCACGGCAGGTCAGGCCGACGGCATCCAGAGAATCATCAATGAAAAGACTTTTCATCTTTTCGTTGTAGGTGATGATTTCGCCCTGGGTGTTGAGCACCATGATGCCTTCGCCTACCGAGTCGAAAATGGCCCGCAGATCGTCGCGGGCCGCTTCCAGGTCAATGTTGGTCTCGTTGAGGTGGGTCAGGATCTGGCGGAAGGTGTCGCTGATGATCCCCAGGGGGTCCAGCTGAATCAGGGTATCGTCGTCAAGTTCGTCGGGCTTGAGCGGAAAGGTGCCGATCACGGTCAACATCTGGTTGACCTTGTCCCGGATGTAGCCAAAGGCCTCCTCCTCGCGACAGGAAGGGGCGCGGTCCTCGTTGCTGTTATGTTCCCGGTTCGTCCCGTTCATCGGCATGGTGTCAGCCCTCATGGTGGAGGGCAAGAAGCTTGATAAACACGCAAAAACTTAATGATACGCTGCTGATGGCTAAGCACAAAAGTTCGATATACAAGGCGTGGTGGTGTCGGCCACGCGCAGGCGTACACAGGGTACGTCGAGCATTGGCCGAACCCGCCACAACGCAGTAGATCGAACTTTTTGCGACGCCATCAAGCTTATGGGCAAGGGGGGGGCTGGTCATCAATTGGTCCTTTTCTTGCGCGCCCGGATTTCTATCTGGTAGTATCCGTCCTTTTTTTCCACAGTCGTCGCATAGCCCATGCTCGAAACCGCTTCCGGGATGGTGGCGATGGCATTGCGGTTGTCGGTCAGAATGACGATGGCCGCTCCTTTTTCCTTCAGCGCCTGCTGTTCCCTGTTCACCTCACGGAGGGCGAAGAGCAGGGTGGAGGGGCAGATCTGGCCCCGGATATCATGTACGATGAGATTGGCTTCCGGTGTGGTATCCATGATCAAATAACCTGTCTGGATGGAAGGACAAAACGGGAAAGAAGAATGCTGCCGATCCATGCCCCCGGGAAAATACCGGCCAGGAAGAGCAGGCTCTGCATGGCCAGGATGGGCAGGCCGCCGAACAGATGCCATATATTGCACCCCGGAGTCATTCGTGAACCCAGAGCGAGGACGATGCCGCCCAGCAGGGCCGAAGCGTACTGACGGCCGGGTACCCGATGGTATAAATGGAATTCACGGAGCAGCAGGGCGGAAAAAAAGGCGCCCAGGACAATACCGGCAATCAGGGGGAACTGGATAACGGCAATGGCGTCCATGACCGGGCCGGCACCGCCCTGAAGAGGAAGAGCGCTGATCGGCGCGGTATACTTGAGGCTCACCGCTTGAAAGAAGGCAAGGCCGGCAACATGCTCCGGCGCAAAGGGCAGGGCAAGATAGGCGGCCATCTTCGCATAAGCGGTGGTAACGCCGAAGGGCATGCCGACCAGGATGTACGAGAGCGCGCCCAGGATTGACAGATAGATGGCGGCCCGCCAGGGTTGCACATAGCCTTCCACCTGGGCCTGGGCCGGCCATTGCCCTTGCAGAACCCAGCGGAAGAACAGAATGCAGGGAATGATGATCAGCGGCAGCAGGATCGTGGAAGGATCAATGCCCAGGGCCTGGGGCAGGGTGATTTTGCCCGGCAGAAACGCTGTTTTCCGGGCCAGGGCGACCCACCAGGGATGCAGCTCCGCGTAGATGCCGCTGCCGATGATCAGACCGGCAAAGGCGGTGGCGGCCAGCAGGTTGCCGCTGCCCATTTTATAGAGAACCCCGACCACGCAGCCGCCGGCCAGGACCATGCCGATACCGAAAATCATCCCGCCGGCGATGTTCGTCAGGGCGGGCGATGCCAGCAGGGGAAAGGGATAAAGCCGGATGATCCCCAGCTGACGGGCCGCGTCGAAGAGGATGATGCTGCACACGACGAGCAGCAGCAGGGAACGCAGCATGGTCGTCCGCCGGAACAGAAACAGATCCCGGAACATGCCCGCCACGCAGAAATCAGCGCGGTGCATGATGAAGCCCGCGGTAATGCCCAGCGACAGGTTCAAGGTGATCAGAAAGAGGATGCCCGGTTTGATCATGGTTCAGGATAAGAAGGGGTAACCGCTTGTACATGAATAAAATTTTATTAATTATATACCATGCGGACCAAGGGGCAAAAAGAAATATTTCATGCGTAAAACCGAAACGTACGGGAAGGGACGGTTTTCAAAACTGCTTCGGTTTTTCAACGTTTGCTGGTAAAAAATAGCTGGCGGCATTTCATCTGGAAAGAATCATCACAGGGATCGGCGGGGATGCAGGATAGGGGATTCACCAGCAAGGCCATTCTTTTTCTCTTTCTCGGCGCGCTTGTCCTCGCCGGCCTGTTCTATTTCAGGCCGGTCGGGCAGCGCGATGGCGGCCGGGATGGGCGCGGGACGGAAGCGGCCCCGGTGGAAGCGGCCGCGGTGGCCCGCGGCCCGATTACCCTGCGCCGGACCTTCAACGGCGCCCTCAAGGCGCGGGCCGAGTTCATGGTGGCGCCGAAGGTCGGTGGCCGGATCGAGAAGATTTTCGTCAATCTTGCCGATCCGGTGGACCGCGGCCAGGTCGTCGCCGAACTGGACAACGATGAGTTTGTCCAGGCCGTTGCCCAGGCTAAAGCCGATCTCGCCGTTGCCGGCGCAAATCTTGCCGAGGCGCAAAGCGCGCTGGAGCAGGCCGAGCGGGAATTTGATCGGATCGGAACCCTCAGAAAAAGAGGGGTGGCTTCCGAGTCCCAGTACGACGCGGCCCTGGCCGAACAGGCCGCGAAAAAGGCGAGACTCGAGGTGGCCCGCGCCCAGGTGATGCGGGCCGAGGCCCTGCTGGAGACGGCCAACATCCGTCTCGGCTACACCAAGGTGACCGCGGACTGGGCCGGCGGCGAAGATCGGCGCCTGGTCGCCGAACGCCTGGTCGACGAGGGCTACACCGTTGCCGCCAATACTTCGCTTTTGCTGATCGCCGAACTCGATCCGATAACCGGGGTCATCCACGTCACGGAAAAAGAATACGCCCTGCTCCAGCCCGGCCAGTCGGTGCGGCTTGCCACCGACGCCTTTCCCGGCGAGTCCTTCACCGGTCGCATCGAACGGATTTCGCCGGTCTTCAGGGAGGATACCCGGCAGGCCCGGATCGAACTGTCCGTCGCCAACAGGGAACTGCGGCTCAAGCCCGGCATGTTCATCAGGGCAACGGTGGAGCTTGCCCATCTGGAGGAGGCGGTCATCGTGCCGGAGCAGGCGATCACCATCCGCGACGGGCAGGCCGGAGTGTTCATGGTCAATGAAGAGGAGATGGCCGCGCTCTGGCGACCGGTCCAGGTCGGCATCCGGGAGGGGGACCGGGTACAGGTCGAGGGCGAAGGGCTCGCCGGTCGCGTGGTCACCCTCGGCCAGCAGCTCATCGACGACGGTTCGCCGGTCTTCATTCCCGGAGACGAGCCGCACCCTGCCCCCGCAGCCGCTGAAAACCGGTCCGCCATCCCGCGATGAGTCTGCCCTCCTTCAGCGTTCGCCGCCCGATCTTCACCATCATGGTGACCCTGGTGGTCATCCTGATCGGCGCGGTCTCCCTGAACCGTTTGCGCATCGACCTGCTCCCCGACGTCGAATTGCCCACCCTCACCGTCCGGACCAGCTACGAAGGAGCGAGCCCGGAAGTCATGGAACGGCTGGTCACCCAGATCCTGGAGGAGATCATTGCCACGGTGCCGGGGGTCGAGGAGATGACCTCGCAGTCCTCCGAGGGGATGAGCAGCATCAGGGTCAGCTTTGTCTGGGGAACGGACATCGATACCGCAGCCCTGGACGTCATGACCAAGATCGAGGAGGAGATCGACGAGCTGCCTGAGGACGCCGAGCGGCCCCGGGTGCGCAAGTTCGACATCGGCAGCTTTCCGGTGGTGATCCTCGGCATCTCCAGCGAGCTGAACCCCGTGGAGCTGACCGAACTGGTCGAGAATCAGATCCGCTACAGGTTTTCCCGGGTGCCGGGTGTCGCCCAGGTGGATGTCTGGGGCGGTTTCAATCGCGAGGTGCGCATCGAGCTCGACCCGGACCGGGTCAATGCCCTGGGCCTGCCGCTGGATACGATTTTGCAGGCGATCCGCAACGCCAATCTGGACCTGCCGGCCGGCAAGATCGACCAGGGCCGCTTTGAAGTCACCCTGCGGGCGCCCGCGCAGTTCGTCAACCTTCAGGAAATCAGGGATACGGTGATCCGCGCCCGGGACGGCGCCACCGTCACCCTGGGCGAGATCGCCGAGGTCAGCGACACCTATGAAAAGCTGGTCCGCTACATCCGGGTCAACGGCGAGCGGGGCATCCGGGTCGCCATCCGCAAACAGTCCGATGCCAACACCGTGGAGGTCGCCCAGCGGGTTCTCGACGAAATCAAGGCGGTCAACGCGGCCTTTCCGCAGATCAGGATCGTGCCGGTCATCAATCAGGGCAATTTCATCGAGCGCTCCATCGACAATGTCAAAAAGTCCGTGCTCTACGGCGGCGTGCTGGCCGTCTTCGTCCTGCTCTTTTTCCTGCGCAATGTCCGCAGTACGGTGGTCATTTCCCTGGCCATCCCCATTTCGGTCATCGCCACCTTTTCCCTGATCTATTTCGGCGGCCTCACCCTCAATCTCATGACCCTGGGCGGGCTGGCCCTGGGCGTGGGCATGATGGTGGACAATTCCATCGTCGTGCTCGAAAACATTTTCCGCCGTCGTGCCGAATCCGGTGAATCCACGGAGGAGGCCGCGGTGCGGGGGGCGGTGGAGGTAGGCCCGGCCATTATCGCCAGCACCATCACCACCCTGGTCATTTTTCTGCCGCTGATCTTTGTACGCGGCGTGGCCGGCATCCTGTTCAAGGAGCTGGCCTTTGTCATCATTTTTTCCCTGGTTTGTTCGCTCTTTGTCGCCCTGAGCGTGGTGCCGATGCTCGCCGCGCGGCTGATGCGGCCCGGAGCAAGGCTTTCCGCCGGCAAGGGGACAACAGCGCTTTTGACCCGGCTCGGGGCGGGCGCGGAATCATTTCTGGTGCTGCTCATCGACCGCTATCAAAAGCTGCTGCGCCGGGCCCTCGCCCATCCGTGGCGTACCGTGGCCGCCGCCGGCATCCTGCTCGGCGCGAGCTTTCTGCTGCTGCCGTTCATCGGCACCGAATTTCTGCCGCCCAGCGACGAAGGCGAGGTCCGAGTCACCGGCGAGATGGAGGTCGGCACCCGTCTTGACCTGGTGGACCGGCAGAGCCGAATCATGGAAAAGATGATCATCGAAGACGTTCCCGAGGTAGTCTCCTCGGTGGTCAGCGTCGGCTCCACCGGCTGGCGGGCCAATACCATCTCCCGCTCGGAAATGGTCCTCTCCCTGGTGCCGGCGGCCGAGCGCGCGCGGTCCAACACCGAGATCGCCGATGCCCTTCGCCGGAAACTTTCCGGCGCCATTGCCGGGATGAAGATCCGGACCCGGGCTCCTCAGGGGCAGTTTCTGCTGCAACGTCTCCTGGGCGGCGACGAAGGGCTGACCGTCGAGGTGCGCGGTTTCGAACTGGACATCCTGGAAACCCTGGCCGGGGAGGCGGCGGCCGCCGTCGAGGGGGTGGCCGGCATCACCGATGTGGAGACCAGCCGGCTGGCCGGCATTCCGCAACTGGAGTTCGCCATTGATCGCGACAAGGTGGCGTCGCTCGGTTTCAGCGTCCGCGACGTCACCAGGGTGATCGAAACGGCGATGGCGGGCTCCCGGGCCGGCGAGTTCCGGTCCGGCGGCAATTCCTACCGCATCTTCGTCCAGCTCAAGGACGCGGAAAAACGCTCACTGGACGAGATATTGAATCTCACGCTGCTCACCCCCGACGGCGGGCAGGTCAGCCTGCGCAATCTGGTCGCCGCCGAGTCCGGCCGCGGCCCGATCTTTATCGACCGCAAAGATCAGCAGCGGCTGGTCACGGTCCAGGCGAATGTCGCCGGCCGCGACCTCGGCTCGGTGGCCGAGGAGGTGCGGGAGCGGTTGCATCGCATCCCCCGGCCGGTGGGCTACGACCTGGAGGTTTCCGGTAAATTCGAGGAGCAGCAGAAGGCCTTCCGGGACCTGCTGGTATCGCTGGTCCTGGCCCTGATCCTCGTTTACATGGTGTTGGCCTGCCAGTACGAATCGCTGCGCAATCCGCTGGTGGTCATGTTTTCGGTTCCGCTGGCAGCCATCGGCGTCCTGGTTATCCTTTTTCTGACCGGCACCACCCTGAACCTCCAGTCCTATATCGGCTGCATCATGCTGGGCGGCATTGTCGTCAACAACGCCATCCTGCTTGTGGATCAGGCAAGCCGGTTGGCGGACGGCGGCATGGCTGTACGCGAAGCCCTGCTTGAGGCCGGCCGCCGCCGATTGCGGCCGATCCTCATGACCAGTTTAACCACCATTCTCGCCCTGGTTCCGCTGGCACTCGGCATCGGCGAGGGCGCCGACGCCCAGGCGCCCCTGGCCCGCGCGGTGATCGGCGGGCTTACCGGATCGACCCTGATCACCCTGGTGCTGATCCCGGTGGTCTATCTGCTTTTTCACCCGGAGGGAGAGAGACAAACACGATGAAACGCGGACGGCGAACAGGAAAATACGCTGTACTGGCGCTGGCGACTTTTTTGCTGTTGCCCGGCTGCATGCAGCCGGAACGGCTGCGCTCCTTTGAGCCGGACTGGCAGGCAATGCCGCCGCCGGCCGGGGAACCCGTTGCCCTCTCCGAAGAATCGCCGGTGGAGACCGGAGCTGCCGGAGACAGCGACCTTCGGCAATTAAGCGTCGAGCAGGCCATCTGGCTGGCCCTGGCCAACAACCGGGATCTGCGCGTGCACCGGCTGACGCCGTTGATCGCCGGCGCCTACGAGGAGATCGAGCGGGGCGTTTTTGATCCCGAGCTCTTTGGGGAAGCCGCGTATACCACCGAGGAGCGGGAGGCGCAGGGGCCGGACGGCGCGGCGACCGATGCGCGGGACTCGGAACGCAGCCTGACCCTGGGCCTGCGCCAGCAACTGCCGAGCGGCACCCTGGTCGAGGGGGCCGTGGAGCAGCGGAGAAACGATCCGGACGATGAACCTCTGGAAGAGACGGCCAGGTTCGGCATCACCGTCACTCAGGCGCTGCTGCGCGGGGCCGGACCTCTGGTCAACCTGGTCGGCGTCCGGCAGGCGGAACTGGACACCCGCGCCTCCCGCCATGAGCTGCGCGGCGTCACCGAGGCGCTGCTCGCCGATACCGAGAACGCCTACTGGGAGTTTGTCCTGGCCGGCATGGAAATCGATATCTTTGTCCAGTCATTGGCCATCGCCCGCCAGCAGCTCGGGGAGATCGAGCAGCGCATCGAGGTCGGCACCCTGCCGCGCATCGAGGCGGCCGCCGCCCAGGCCGAAGTCGCCCGCCGGGAGCAGCAGTTGATCGCCGCCCGCAGTATCCTGGAGGAACGGCGATTGCACCTGGTCCGCCTGCTCAACCCGCCCGGAGACGACAACCTGGATCTGGCCGTCAATGCGGTCAGCAATGCGTTCATCGAGCCCGTGCCGATCACCGATCTCCGGGACCGGCTGCTGCTTGCCGACAAAATGCGGCCCGATCTGGCCCAGGCCCGCCTGCTTCAGCAGCGGAACCAGTTGCAGACCATCGTCACCGCCAACGGCCTGCTCCCGAAGCTCGATCTCTTCATCGCCCTCGGCAAGACAGGGTATGCCGACTCGTTCAGCAAGTCGTTCCGCGACCTGGATGGGGATGCCCATGACTTTACTGCGGGGGTGCGGCTGAGCCGGTACCTGGACAACCGTCAGGCCCGGGGCCGTGATCTGGCGGCCAGGGCCTCCCGGCGCCAGGCCGAGGAGGCGGTGGAGAACCTCAGGCAGATCGTCGGGCTCGACGTCCGCCTGGCGGCCAACCAGGCCGAAAGCGCCCGGCAGCTGATTAGCGCCACCAGGGTAACCCGCCTCCTCCAGGAAGAAACCCTCAAGGCGGAAAAAGAACGCTTCGACGTCGGCGCCAGCACCGCCCTGCTGGTGGCCCAGGCCCAGCGCGACCTGCTGGCCAGTGCCATCGTCGAGGTCGAGGCGGTGGTCGGCTACCGCAAAGCCCTGGTCAGCCTCTACCTTGCCGAAGGAAGCCTGCTGGAACGCCGCGGCATCATCTTCCCCGAACCGTAGGGGTGGACCCCCGTGTCCGTCCTCTGTGCAATTCTTCCCATACGTTTCAATCCACGCCCCCCGCGCGGGGGGCGACGGCGTTCCGCGCAGCGAACTCCAGATTCCTTGAGTTTCAATCCACGCCCCCCGCGCGGGGGGCGACCCTTCGGCACCAGTGCGACGGCATCACCCCGCCTGTTTCAATCCACGCCCCCCGCGCGGGGGGCGACGACATCCACCAAGCGGCCGCTGTTGCCTTGCGAGTTTCAATCCACGCCCCCCGCGCGGGGGGCGACCGGTGCCGGCGGAAATGACACTTTACGTCACAAGTTTCAATCCACGCCCCCCGCGCGGGGGGCGACTCAATCTACAGTATAGTACTGTAGACTATCAATCGTTTCAATCCACGCCCCCCGCGCGGGGGGCGACAAAGAAACAAGTAGTTAACGTATCAATCACCCCTGTTTCAATCCACGCCCCCCGCGCGGGGGGCGACGCGACCCTGGAGCCGCCGGAGTGGGATGAGGCGGAGTTTCAATCCACGCCCCCCGCGCGGGGGGCGACAGACCTACCCGGTGGTGATCGGGATCTACGTAGAGTTTCAATCCACGCCCCCCGCGCGGGGGGCGACCCGCGGCATGGCGCAAGGGTATCTCCATACGACCCGTTTCAATCCACGCCCCCCGCGCGGGGGGCGACGCGAGAAGCCACGGCAGAACTGCGGGCCAAAGCGGTTTCAATCCACGCCCCCCGCGCGGGGGGCGACCGTAGTCAAAATCGAACGCCGACGGCCAGGCATAGTTTCAATCCACGCCCCCCGCGCGGGGGGCGACAGGCTATCGGTATCCGGCCAATCAGGGTCGGCAAGTTTCAATCCACGCCCCCCGCGCGGGGGGCGACACCATTAAAAATACAGGAGGGGTTTTTAATGATGTTTCAATCCACGCCCCCCGCGCGGGGGGCGACCATCGGCCCATGCGTGCCCATCGGCCAGCCTCCTGTTTCAATCCACGCCCCCCGCGCGGGGGGCGACGCGCGCGTTCTTGCGGCGTCTTGGTTTGGGAAGGGTTTCAATCCACGCCCCCCGCGCGGGGGGCGACCTGCGGGCCAAAGCGGAAGAGACTGCCCACAATGAGTTTCAATCCACGCCCCCCGCGCGGGGGGCGACGGGAGATTCACCAAGCGGCCGCCGTTGCCTTGCGAGTTTCAATCCACGCCCCCCGCGCGGGGGGCGACAGAGGAAAAGGTCGCCCGTGCCCGTGCCATGCTCGTTTCAATCCACGCCCCCCGCGCGGGGGGCGACGAAGATTGGCTCAATCACATGAGCCGGAGCGCCGCGTTTCAATCCACGCCCCCCGCGCGGGGGGCGACCGGCGATGACGACAAGCCGTGGGACTGGGAAACAGTTTCAATCCACGCCCCCCGCGCGGGGGGCGACGGGTGACGAGCGGAATGCGGAAACTTCCCGCCGGGTTTCAATCCACGCCCCCCGCGCGGGGGGCGACCGCCGCAACAGCTGAGTTGCGGGCCAAGGCCGAAGTTTCAATCCACGCCCCCCGCGCGGGGGGCGACCGAGGCGGCCAAGCAAACGGCGATTGCCAACGCTGTTTCAATCCACGCCCCCCGCGCGGGGGGCGACATGCAGGGCTGACGACTACAACTCCACTCGCCAGTTTCAATCCACGCCCCCCGCGCGGGGGGCGACGCACGCTGCTGGCCTACCTGTCCCAGCCCTACGGTTTCAATCCACGCCCCCCGCGCGGGGGGCGACGCTCCAGCTCCAGCTCCTCGACCAGGCCCGAATAGTTTCAATCCACGCCCCCCGCGCGGGGGGCGACGCATGGTCCTGGCCTGCGGCTACACCATCGACCGGTTTCAATCCACGCCCCCCGCGCGGGGGGCGACAACATCACCAGAAAAAGAGGCGCCATGATAAGGAGTTTCAATCCACGCCCCCCGCGCGGGGGGCGACTGTCATCTCTCTTTTTGCTGCAGGATGACGCTGCAGATTGAGTTTTGTGCGAACCTCCTTATTGAAGCCTGGGTTACAGGCTGGTTTAGAATTTTATTTTCAGATTCATAAACATTTTCGAATCGTTACCTGTCTCGCGAATCCCCTGGTAATTTTCTGGCCGCTTGGGGTTCGCGCTTAGCTTTTCAGACGATTAGCGGCCCCTCCTGGTCAAGGGCCGGCTTGGCCCCTACATGCTCTACCCGGTGTTCCCAGTTGGAGCCGAGGAAATAAAAACGCAGGCTGTCGGTTTCCTCGTCGATTTCATCAATCAGCTTTTGCCTGAGTCGGGCCCACTGGCCCGGGTCCACAATACACTCAAATACCGAGAACTGCACCCGCTGGCCGAAATTGCGGCAGGTTTTGGCCACCCTGCGCAGGCGGCGCTGGCCGCCCGGCGTGGCGGTGGAAACGTCATAGCTGACCAGGACAAACATATATTCTCCTCATTTCCACAGGAACGGCGGGTAGCCGTCCAGGTCGCCGCGCAAGTAGCGCGCCAGCAGCAGGGCCTGGGCGTAGGGCAGCAGGCCGACCTTGATCTGTTCACTCAAAAAAGGATGCATGATTTCATCCTGCTTGCGTTTCTGGTAGGCCACCAGCACGGTCTTCCGGGTGTCGTCATCCATGAGTACGCCGCCGGACTCGGAAATTTTGAACCCCTTGGCTTTGACCTGGCCGAGATTGACCAGGGACAGGGCCAGCCGGTCGGCAAGCAGGGGCCGGAACTCCTCCATCAGGTCCAGGGCCAGGCTCGGCCGGCCTGGCCGATCCCGATGGAGGAAGCCGACCGCCGGATCAAGGCCGACGGATTCCAGGGCGGAGCGGGCATCGTGCAGCACCAGGGTGTAGAGGAAGGAAAGCAGGCAG